>CANQNC010000048.1 GCA_947625145.1 uncultured Clostridia bacterium | reverse complement strand
CGTATTGCTCCACAAACTCGGGTTCTATGCCCGCGGAAGCGGCTATCTCGGAAATATGCTTCATTTTGTAGCTTTGAGCGATTTCGATATCGGATCTCATGTTTCTGCTCTCCTTGTGAGATGCCTATATTATAAAGATTTTTGCCGCGCTTGTCAAAGGTTGTCGGCCATATGCGAAGAGTATTCTTCAAAACCCTTCAAAACCCTCTCGCGCGTAAACAAAATTTGCATTTTCCCGCATGGATTTTCAAAAATGTGGCAATATATTGTTGACTATTTGCAAAAAAGTATTATTATATTTAATAATAAAACAAAAAAGTGAGGCAAAAAATATGGACGAAATCAACAATCTCGGCAAAAAGTATCTAAATTGGTACAATGGGCTTGGAAAACTCGTGCGCATTCTTCTGTGCTTGCTGTGGGACGTTCCCTCCAACCTCGTGCGTTTCTTCAAGAGCGCGTCGAAAAACAACGTCTTGGGCATGGTGCTTGCGGTTTTGCTCGCGATCGTCGGCGGTTGGATCCTGTTCATCGTTGACATCATCACGATCGCGGTGAGCGACAAGGTATACTGGCTGGACGAACTCGGCGTTGACGAGGAAAAGATGAGCCATGTGACGGAGGCTAAGGCCGAAGAAAAGGAAGAGGCGCCCGCCGAGGCTCCCGTGGAAGAGGAAAAAGCCCCCGAAGAGGAAGCTCCCGCTGAGGCAGAAGCTCCTGCAGAGGCCCCCGAAGAGGAAGCCAAGGACGGAGAGGTGGAATGACCCTCAAAAAAAAGCATATTTGAATGATACGCTTTCAGACAAAAACGGCAAGGAACAAATTCCTCGCCGTTTTTCATTTTGATCGACGCGTTACGTTTGACAGGTCCGTTTGCAAACTTTCAGCGGTTCGCTTGCGCGGCTGTCAATGTATACGGTTAGATTAAACCCATGATCAACGTTCAATATACGCTGTTCGATTGACCAAACAACTCGCGTTCAATATATATGGTTTGCATGGACCAACGTCCCACGGCAGTCGGTTAGTCGCGCCCGCGGTCAATATACTTTTTCAGATACGCGCCCGTCACGCTGTTTTGGTTGTCGCAGATATCCTCGGGAGTCCCCGCGGCGACCACTTCTCCCCCGAAGGTCCCGCCGCCCGGGCCCATGTCGACAATGTAGTCCGCGTTTTTTATGACGTCAAGATCGTGTTCGATGACAATGACTGTCGCGCCGCTTTTTATGAGTCTTTGAAACACGTTCAACAGGACTTTCACGTCCAAGGGATGCAAGCCTATTGTTGGCTCGTCGAACACAAAAACCGTGTCAGACTGCCCCTTGCCCATTTCGCTTGCAAGTTTCAGCCTTTGCGCCTCTCCGCCCGAAAGAGAGGGGGTCTCCTCGCCGAGAGTCAGATAGCCCAGCCCCAACTCGTGCAAAACGTTGATCTTGCGATGAACATGCGGCAGATCCGAACACGCCTCGAGCGCCTCGTCTATGCTCATATCCATAAGTTGCGGCAGGGAGTACGCCTCTCCGCTTTTTGAAACGCGCTTTATGAGCGTCGCCTCTTTCCCGTAGCGCGAGCCGCCGCAATCAGGACACGGAATGGTCACGTCGGGCAAAAATTGCACGTCTAGGTCTATCGTCCCCGTCCCGTCGCAGGTCGGACAGCGGAGCTTGCCGGTGTTGTAGGAAAAATCGCCGTCTTTGCACTTACGCTCTTTTGCGTCGGGAGTTTTGGCGTAGACCTTGCGAAGTTCGTCGTGTATGTCGGCGTACGTCGCCACAGTGGAGCGCACGTTGACGCCTATGGGCGCGGAATCTATCAATTTGACCTGCGCGATCCCATCGGCGGAAACGTTTTTGACATGCGCGGGCAACTTTTCCCCTTTGATCTTCGCTTCGAGCGCGGGGATAAGGCTTTCAAGCACAAGCGTGGTTTTCCCCGAGCCCGACACGCCGGTGACGACGGTCATACGGCCTTTCGGGAAGTCCACTTCAAGCGGCTTGACAGTGTGGATATCCGAGGTGGAAAGATGGATTTTTCCAAGCGAAAACATCTCGCTTTTTCGCACTTTGTCCCCGACCTCTATCTTCTCCTTCCCCGTCAAAAAGCCGCCTATGCGCGAAGCGGGATCCTTTTCCACCTCTTCAAGCGACCCTTGGGCAATTATTCTTCCGCCGCCCGCGCCAGCTTCGGGGCCGAGTTCTATCAGATGATCCGCGTGTTGCAGGACGTTTGCGTCGTGGTCCACAAGGACAACCGAATTGCCGTCCGCAATCAGATCCCTCATCACGCCCGCAAGCCCCTCGATGTTGGAGGGATGCAAGCCGATGGACGGCTCGTCGAGGACGTAAAGCACTCCCGTCGTGCGATTGCGCACGGCGCGGGCAAGCTGCGTCCTTTGTCTCTCGCCCGTGGAAAGCGTGGAAGCCGAGCGGTCAAGCGCCAAATAGGAAAGCCCCAGATCCATAAGCCGCTTTGCGACGTCCAAAAAGGACTGACATATGCTCTCCGCCATGGGGCGCATTTCAGTTGGAAGGGAATCGGGCACTTTCCGCACCCATTCCACAAGGTCGGCGAGGTTCATCTTGCACACGTCAGCAAGGGACAGCCCCATAAGTTTGGGGGCGCGCGCCGCGTCCGAAAGGCGAGTCCCGCCGCAGTCGGGGCAAATGTCCGTCCGCAAAAACTTTTCCACGCGCTTCATGCCCTTTTCGTCCTTGACTTTGGACAGCGCGTTTTCCACGGTGTAGGTGGCGTTGAAGTAGGTGAAATCCATGTCCCCCATCGCGCCGCTCGTTTTGTTTTGATATATGATATTTTTTTTGACCGCCGGCCCATGGAACACAATGTCGCGCTCGCGTTCGGTCAGATCTTTGAACGGGACGTCCGTCCTGACGCCCATCGCCCTCGCGATATCCTTCATCAGCGACCACATGAGCGTCTGCCACGGCGCGACGGCACCCTCGTCTATGGACAGCGATTCGTCGGGGACAAGCGTGGATTCGTCCACAATGCGGACGACTCCCGTCCCGTCGCAACGCCTGCACGCGCCCTGACTGTTGAACGCCAACTCCTCCGCGCTCGGAGCGAAAAAATGCTCTCCGCAGACGGGACAGACAAGCTCCAAGCCCGCCGCGACATTCAGCGACGGAGGAACATAGTGTCCGTTTGGGCAACGATGGGAAGCGAGGCGGGAAAACATCAGCCTGAGGCTGTTCAAAAGTTCGGTCCCCGTGCCGAAAGTGCTGCGGATGCCGGGGACGCTCGGCCTTTGTCTGAGCGCGAGTGCCGCGGGGACATACAGCACTTGGTCAACTT
>CANQNC010000047.1 GCA_947625145.1 uncultured Clostridia bacterium | reverse complement strand
ATGCGTGGCGGGGGTCCCTCCCGACGCGTTTTCGGACGACGGACAGCTTTGGGGCAATCCCGTCTACGATTGGGACAAGATGAAAAAGGACGGCTTTTGCTGGTGGAACAAGAGGATATCCGATTGCTTGGAGCTGTTCGACATCCTGCGCATAGACCACTTCCGCGGCTTCGACAGATATTACGAGGTGCCCTACGGCGAGGAGACCGCCCGCAACGGCGAGTGGGCTAAGGGCCCCGGCAAGGCGCTGTTCGAGGACAAATTGTCGCTGGACATCATCGCCGAGGACTTGGGCGTCATTGACGACGGCGTGCGCGAGCTGATGAAATTTGTGGGCTATCCCGGGATGAAGATCCTCGAATTTGCATTCGACGGCAATCCCGACAACGAGCACAAGCCGTCAAACTACACAAAAAATTTTGTGTGTTATACGGGCACGCACGACAATATGCCGCTCAGAGGGCATATCGAGGCGATGGGGGAGGAGGAACTCGCCCGCTACGTCAAGGACGTGGAAGAGCAGTGCGCTCTGCTGGGAGTCGCCGCGCGTACGGACAGCGTGGAGGAGCTTTGCGACAGCATCGTGGAGCTTGCCTACGCCTCCGAGGCATACGCGACGATCATTCCGTATTGGGATCTGCTTGCGCTCGGCGAAGTCGCGCGCTTCAATCTTCCCTCCACGGTGTCGCGTGACAATTGGAGCTTCCGTTTCCGCCGCGAGGACTTCTCAGCCGCGGAGTCGCGCAGACTGCGCCTGCTTTGCGAAAAGTACAACAGGTGCTGACATTCGAAAAAGTGAGGTCAAACCTCCGAAAACTTCCCTCGAAGGGCCCGCGCCGCGCGGGTCTTTTTCTTGTCGGCGGAAAATTTTTTGAAATTTGCGCGTTTTTGAGAAAACATACAAATTTAGCGTATGTGTACAAATCCGACAAAAATGTTGACAACTTCTCATCGGATTTGCAAAAAATATCAAACATTTGTCAATTATTTTTCGCAGTTTTTGCAAATTCGTCAAATTTTGTATAAATTTTTTCAATCTGCATATTGCAAAATCCCGTCGGGTGGTATATACTGTAAGCGTAAATAGTACGGGGGGGGGGTATGCCTTATTAAAAGCAATATCCAACCTCGGTCATTTGGGCTTTTTGCCAGAGGACTTTTGTCCATATCTCCCAATTACCTCCGCAAAATTTGCAAACGCGCGTCTGTGGACAACTTTCGCGCAGCCAACTTTGCTCATCATGAAAATGATAAAAAAAATTTAGGAGGTAAAATTGATGAGAAAACGTCGTATTGTAACATTGTTGGCAATCGTCGCGGCCGTCGCTCTGATCGCAGGATGCTTGGCGGCTTTCGTCGGCTGCACCAAGGACAATGGTTCAATCACAGTTTGGGGCCCCCAAGAACAGCAGGAAATGCTGAAAACCATGGTCGCCAAATTCAAAGAAGCAAACCCCGACGTCAAACTTGAGATCAAGGTCGGCGTGTGCAGCGAAGCGGACGCAAAGACCAACGTCACAAAGGACCCCAGCGCGGCCGCGGACGTGTTTGCGTTTGCAAACGACCAGCTGGTTGAGTTCCTGAGAGTCGGCGCTCTTGCGGAAGTCGGCGGTCAATTCAAGGAAGACGTCATCGCAAACAACCTTCCAGCAACGGTCGGTTACGCAACGTTTGCGGACAAGCTCTACGGCTATCCTTATTCTTCGGACAACACCTATTTTGTGTACTATGACAAGTCCGTTGTCAGCGCAGATCAGGTCAAAACCGTGGAAGGCATCATTAAGGCTTGCCAAGACGGCAACAAGCAGATCGCTTGGGAAATCGGCAACGGCTGGTATGACGCAGCGTTCTTCTTCGCGTTCGGCGGCTCCTACAACGTCACCTACAACGACGACTTCACCGAAAAGGAGATCGCCTGCAACTTCAAAGGAGAAGCGGGACTGAAGGCGACCAAAGCCATCAGAAAGATCGCGGAAAGCGGCGTGTTCTGCGGCGAGGGCACAGCAGTCGGCGACGTGCTTACAGACGTCGGCGAAAAATATGCGATCGCGGTCACGGGCAGCTGGAACGCGGACGCCATCAAGGAGAAACTCGGCGAGAATTATGCTATCGCCCCCATGCCCACCGTCACTGTTGACGACGAGACAAAGCAACTCATACCCTTCATGGGCGGCAAAGTGTATGGCGTGAACGCAACGTCCAAACACCTTGTTGAGGCGCACAAACTCGCGGCGTTCCTCACAAACGAGGATATGCAAAAACTTCGTTTCGAAGAGAAGCAGGTCGGTCCTTCCAACAAGAAGGTGGTCGAACTCGACATGGTCAAGGAAAACCCCATCGTCGCAGTCGTTTCTCAGCAAGCGGAATTCGGCAAGCCGCAAGTCTCCGTTCCCGCTCTGTTCTGGGATCCCGTTGACGCATATTGCACATGGGCGGCAGGAAAAGAGTATTCTGCAGATCAAGTTCAAACGAAACTGAACGCTATGCAAGATCTGATCAAGCCCGAAGTGCCCCAATTCAAGCGCACCGCGGACGTGTATCTGATCGGTTCAATCAACGATTGGAAGCCCGAAGACCTCAAAGCGCATCCCGAATACAAATTCACGGTCGACTCGACAGGTTTGATCTACACGCTTGAGATCGAGCTCCATACGGGCGACGAAGTCAAGGCGTATATGTTCTTCAACGACGCATATGCGACTCAGGGCTATGGCTCGGAGGATTGGTCCGACGCAGACAACACTAAGATCGAAGCGGACGGCACATACATTCTGACTTACGACAGAGGCGCGGATAAGCTGACCGCCGTAAAGAAGTAACCTTTGCTTTCATGATTTGCGGAACCCCGTTTGGGGTTCCGCAAATCTTTGATTTTCAAATTTCGCATTGACTTGGCGTGGCGCGCCGAGACTGACAATAAGAGGAAATTATGACAGATCTTGCTTATTTGAAAATGGCGCCGCTTGAAAAGTTGTGGTACAACATCCTAAACTTTTTCAAGCGTTTGCCCAAAGCGCTGCTTGGCGCGTTGAAAAAGCTCCCCGAATTGGGGAAAAAATTTCTGAAAGCATTCGCGGGCATTTTTATCACGATAGGACAAGCCGCCGCACATGGGGATTGGAAGACGCGGCCGTCTTTTGTTGTGATGGGCTTCGGCCATTTCGCAAGGAAACAGTGGCTCAGAGGCTTGCTCTATTTGACGCTTGAAGTTGTGTTCATCCTGTACATGGTCCTGTTCGGCTGGAAATATCTTGCCAAAATGGGGGACCTAGGCGAAGTCGCCGTAAGGGAGTATACCGATCCCGCGACGGGGCTTACGATGTACGAATGGCTGGACAACAGCTTGCTCATTTTGCTCTATTCTCTTTTGACAATATTTATCATGTTCGCCTTTGTGGCGTCTTGGTATATGAATATTCGCGGCAAT
>CANQNC010000046.1 GCA_947625145.1 uncultured Clostridia bacterium | reverse complement strand
ATAGGAGACATATACAAAGTTGCGAATGAAAACAAACCTCCGCACGGCAACATTTTTGTGGAGATAAATCCACAAAGTCTGGTGTAGGAAAAGGAGAGTTTATGGCAAAGAGGATCATTGTAAAAGTGCCCGACCCCATACTGAAAAAAAAGTGCAGACCCGTCGAGGCGTTCGACGAAAAATTGTGGACGCTCCTCGACGACTTGAAAGAAACCGTCTTGGACGCAAACGGCGCGGGGCTTGCCGCTCCGCAAGTCGCGGTGCTGAGGCGGGTGTGCGTCGTGGACACGGACGACGGATTTTTCGAACTTGTCAATCCCGTGCTCAAATCCGCGTCGGGGGAACAGTACGGGCTTGAAGGTTGTCTTTCCGTACCTCACAAATACGGGCACGTATCCCGTCCCATGAAGATCACCGTCGTCGCGCAGGACAGGTTCGGCAATCCGCAAAAATACAAGGTCAAAGGCTTCACCGCGCGCGCCTTTTTGCACGAGATGGACCACTTGGACGGCATAATCTACACGGACAAAGCAGAGGATATGCAGGATGGAGACTGAGCTTAATATAGTGTTTATGGGCACTCCCGATTTTTCGGCGAGAGTGCTCGAGGGCTTACATTCAAAATTTCCCGTCGCGTGCGCGGTCACGGGCGAGGATAAACCCGTGGGCAGAGGGTGCAAGCTTGTCGCGTCTCCTCTGAAACAAAAGGCAATTGAACTCGGCGTCCCGCTTTTGCAATTCGACAAAGTTTCCTCCGAGGAGGGAATAGAGGCGATATCCGCGCTGAAGCCCGACGTGATCGTTACGGCGTCCTTCGGGCAGATCTTGAGCGAGCGCTTTTTGGCCATTCCCAAATTCGGAGTGCTGAACGTGCACGCGTCCCTTCTTCCCAAATACAGGGGCGCGGCGCCCATACAGTGGGCGATCATCAACGGCGAAAAGGAGACGGGGATCACCATAATGCGCACGGTGAAAGAGGTGGACGCGGGGGATATCCTGCTTCAAAAGTCCACTCCAATCCTCGAGCGCGAGACCGCGGCGCAACTTTTCGAGAGGTTGGCGGCGCTTGGCGCGGAGGCGATCTGCGAGGCCATAGCGCGCGTTGCGGACGGCACCGCAAGCTATCAAAAGCAGGACTCGGCAAGCGCGACTTATTGCAGAATGATCAAAAAAGCGGATTGCGCCATGGACTTTTCCATGACCGCGGAGCGCCTCGATCGCTTCGTGCGCGGGGTCACTCCCGCGGCGTATTGCCATATGGACGGCCGCATGCTCAAAGTGTTTGAGGTCGAGGCGGTCCCCTGTGCGGAGCACGAGGGTCGCGTGGCGGGCGAGGTGTTGACTGCGGATCCCAAGCGCGGGCTTGTCGTCAAGGTCAAGGACGGCGCGGTCAGGCTTGTCAAACTTCAAGCGGAGGGCGGCAAGCGCATGACGGATTCCGAATATTTGCGGGGCAGATCCGTCGAAGTGGGCAGCATACTTTCATGAAAAGGCACTTTCTTTTGGCGTACGACATATTGCGCGAGGTGTTTGTCAACGGCAAATACGCGGACGACGCGCTGACCACCGTGCGCCTCACTCCGATGGCGGTCAAACTTGCGTACGGCGTGCTCGAGCAGAACGTAAAGCTGGAGTATATCCTCGGCAATATCTTCTCGAAGGCGCCGAAAAAAGAGGTCTATATCTTTTTGAAGTTGGGGGCGTACGCGCTGTTGACCCTCACCGACGTCCCGCCTTACGCCATAGTCAGCGAGTGCGTGGAGGCGGTCAAGGCAAGACGGCGGGAAGCGGCGGGCTTTGTCAACGCCTGCTTGAAGAGGGTGGCGGCGCACGATTACGCCATGCCGTCCGAAGAGGACGAGCGATATCTGTCCGTCGTCTGTTCAAAGCCCAAGTGGTTTGCGGACAAACTCGTGGCAGAGTACGGCAGAGAAATGGCGATCCACATCATGTCTCAGCCCGCCTACGAGCTTGAGCACATTCGCCCGAATTTGCGGGTCTTGACCCTCGGTCAGCTCGAGGGGCGCCTAGCCTCGTTTGGCGAGCGCTATGAAGTCAGCGAGGTCGGGGGACTTCTCGTAAGGCTCACGGACAACGTGAAAAAGTTGTTTGCGGACGGCCTTGCCACCTATCAATCTCCCTCCAGCATGCTCGCGGCGCGCGCGCTTGACCCCAAGGACGGAGAGGACGTTTTGGACTTGTGTTCTGCGCCCGGGGGCAAGGCGGTGTATATCGGCGAGCTTGCAATGGGCAGTCATATCACCGCGTGCGATCTGTACACGCATCGCGTGCGGCTTGTGACGAACTACGCAAACAGGATGAAAGCGACGGGCATAAACGCCGTCGTGTGGGACGCGAGGACGCGCCGCCTTGAGTGGGAAAACGCCTTCGACAAGGTGCTTGTGGACGCGCCGTGCTCCTGTCTCGGGACCTTCCGCAAGCATCCCGACGTGTTCCTCACAAGGCGAGAGGAGGACATCTCCGCGCTTGCGGAGCAACAGCGCCGTATCCTTCTGAACGCGGCAAGCTACGTCAAAAAAGGCGGCGCGCTCGTCTATTCGACCTGCACTCTGTTTGACGAGGAAAACAAAAACGTTGTGGACGCTCTGCTTGACAAAGGGGGATTTGCCCTCGAACATATGGACGGACTTGACGGAGTTTTGGGCGGAATGTACGCGGACAACGACGGAAGCGTGACCATATTGCCCGAACGGGAATACGACGGATTTTATATCGCGAGGCTGAAAAAACTATGACGAAATCCGAAAAGACCGCATTGCTCGGCATGAGCGCTGACGAGCTTAAGGAGTTTTTGCCCTCCTGTCCATCCTACACGGCGGGACAGCTTTTCCGCTTTTTGAACGACGGCAAGCGGTTTGAGGAGATGACTTCGCTGAAAAAGGAGCTTCGCGCATATCTTGCCGAGCGTTACGTGGAAAGCCCCGTCCGCATATTGCGCGTGTTTACGGGCAGATCGGGCGCGAAAAAGTATCTGTTCGGTCATCTTGACGGCAATTTGACCGAGGGCGTCTTTATGCCTCACGACTACGGCAACACGCTGTGTCTAAGCACGCAGATAGGGTGCAGAATGGGCTGTAAGTTTTGCGCGAGCGGGCTGGACGGGCTTTTGCGGAACCTCTCTCCCTCCGAGATGCTCGGGCAAGTGATAGCCTCCAACGCAAACGAAGGCGGCGTCGCCAAAGACAGAAGCGTGACCAATCTTGTGCTTATGGGCAGCGGGGAGCCGCTTGACAACTACGACAACGTGATGTCCTTCCTCGACCTCGTGACGGCAAAGGATGGGATAAACATCAGCGAACGCAACATATCCCTTTCCACGTCGGGCATTGCGCCCAAGATCCGCGCGCTTGCGGACAGCGGACGGAAGGTCACGCTGTCAATCAGTTTGCACGCTCCTTTCGACGACCTCAGAAGCGAGCTTATGCCAGTCAACAGAGCGTATCCCATATCCGAAGTCGTCGCGGCGGCGAGATATTATTTCGAGCGCACGGGCAGGCGGGTCATATTCGAGTATACGCTCATCAAGGGCAAAAACGATTCGGACGCATGTGCGAGGCAGCTTGCGAAGCTCACAAGCGGATTTCCATCGCACGTCAACCTGATACGCCTCAACGAGGTGAAGGAAAACGGGCTTTCCGCTCCCGCCGTAAAGGCTACGGACGAGTTCCTCGCCAAGCTGACAAAATACGGCGTTTCGGCAACCATACGCCGCAGTTTGGGCAACGATATCGAGGGCGCTTGCGGACAGCTCAGGCGCAGATACGCGGAGGAGAACCAATGAAGTCCTTTGAGGGAAGAGTGGTAAAAGCCGTCGCCTCGAGGTTCGGCGTGGAGTGTGAAAAGGGCGTCCTCACGTGCTTCGCGCGCAAGAGGCTGAAACTTGACGGAAGCATCTGCGTGGGCGATCGCGTGAAGGTGACAAAGGACGGGGACAGCTTTTGTATAGACGGCGTTTTGCCTCGCAAAAACTTTCTGGTGCGGCCGTATGTCAGCAACATCGACGTATGCCTTATCGTCATTGCGTGCGAGCCTGCTCCCGACTTGTTGCTCGTGGACAAGGAGATCGTCAATTGCCTGAGCAGACAAATAGAACCCGTCATAGTCCTCAACAAGACGGATATCGCGGACATGGATCTGTCCGAGTATGACAAGGTGGCAAAGATCTTCAAGTGCAGCGCCGCACAGCAAGAGGGCATAGCCGCTCTCGCGGAGTATATCGAGGGCAAGACCGCATGCCTTGCGGGGCAATCCGCGGTGGGGAAAAGCTCTATTGTCAACGCCATTGCGGACAGTCAGCTCATGCAGGTGGGCGAGCTTGCCAAAAAGATAAAGCGCGGCAAGCATACCACGCGACATGTGGAGCTCATATCCCTGCCAAACGGGACGTATATCGCGGACACTTGCGGCTTTTCCATGCTGGATTGCGTGGAGATGGAGCCCGCCGAACTCAGGCTGTATTTCGACGATCTTGAGGAGTTTCGCCCGCAGTGTCGCTTCAACATGTGCACACACACGGATGAGCCGGATTGCGCCGTCCGAGCGCACGTGGGCAAGGAGATAGGCGCGGGGCGCTACGAGCGCTATGTCGCGCTGTACAACGAGCTTGTAAAACGCAAGCAGACAAAATTTGATTGAACGCCGCTTTTGCGGCTTGGG
>CANQNC010000045.1 GCA_947625145.1 uncultured Clostridia bacterium | reverse complement strand
CCGACCGAAACGACATGGAAGCGGCGTATCTTGATTCGACCTATTATCTCGCCTGCCGACTCGACGGCGCGACGGAGCGCAACGCGGTGATCAAATACAGCTTCCGCGACAGATCTGTTTCCGTGCTGTACGGCTACAACGTCGCCATGCTGCGCGCGGTCAACGTGGCGGGCTCGGTGTTTTGCGTGTTGAAGGACGGCAAACGCGTTTGCAGGATGTCCGCGGACGGAGCGGTGTTGTCCGAACCCACGCGCAAAAGATACTTTTCTCCCGTCAACTCCATGGGTTCGGACGGTTTGAAGTGCGTGAAGAGCGTGTCCCTCGTCACGGACGCGCCGCTGACCCTTGTCGTCGTCGCGGACGGCGAAAGGACAAGCATACCCGTAAGCGCGAGCGAGTTTATGCAATCCGTGCACGTGGACAAAAGCGGGAGGCTGATAGGCTTCGAGCTTGAATGCGACAGCGCAAAATGCCGAGTGACGCCGCTGACCGTCAGACTTGAGATTTTGAGCGCATGAAAGGAGGATATATGAACATCAACGAAATTTTCGCAACCGTCGAGGAGCTGACCTACAGAGTGGCGCTTCTCGAACAAACATTGAGTGCGCTTGTCGCCGAAAAGGCGCAAAGCGACGTATAAGGAGAGTTATGGCTAAGAACATTTGGGACGAGATCAAGGACTATTTGACCCCCGAATCCAAGCAGGAGGAGGAGAGAAGAAAAAAGACGGAACAGGCGGTAAAAGAAAGCCGCGAGCTTGAGGACGAGTTGGCAAAATTGGAAAAGGAGTACACGGACTCCCTCCCCAAAGAGGAAGCGCCCGACCTCGAAGCGCTGTTTCCGTCCGACTCGGGCTTGAGGGAAAAGGCGTACACTCCGCCCACGGACAGCGAGATCGTGCAAGCCGCGGCGGACGAGGTCCGCGAACGCAAGATCGACGAAACGGACAAGGTGGAGGACAAATATCGCAAACAGCAGGACAGCCTCGACAAGGACAGGCGAAAAGCCGAGGATACGCTGTCGTCCGCTTTTGACAAGTTGAAGGCGCTCTTCGAGGACTACTCCGAGGACGCAAAGTCCTCCGCGGTGGAAAACGGCACGTCGCGGGGCAGCATCATTTCCTCGCAAATAGACGCGCTCGAAAGACAGCGGGACGAGGGCGAAGCGCAGGCAAGGCGGGATTTTTTGGCGAGTTCCGAGGAGATATCCTCCGAACTCAGACGCCTCGAAGCGGAAAGAAGCAAGGCGCTTGACGAGTTGAACATCAAATACGCCTCCGAGCTGAACGACCGCATAGAGGAGCTGAAAGCGCAGAGGCAGAAGGATATCGAGCAGACGGAAAAATACAACGCCAACATCCGCAAACAACAGGCGGAATACGACCGCAAAAGAGAGGAGAGCGTCGCCGAATATCTTGACGAGCTTGAAAAAAAGAAGGAGCAGGAAAGAGCCAAACAGGAGCAGTACGAGCAAAAGTACGGCTACAGCGGGGAAAAGCAGGAGAACTATTTGAAAAGATACGAGCTTGCGTACGACTTTTACACCTCGCTTTCCCCCGAGATCGCCGCGGACGCGCTGAAAGCCTCGCCCAACATGCAACACTATTTGGGATATTATTACGACAAGCTGTTGCAGATCCTTTTGCGCCGCGCGTCCTGACCTAAGCGCCCGCCTATGCGTTTTGGGAATGATAAAAGGGGCAAAATATCCATGTTTTTGCGGCTTTCGGAAACCCAATGCATTTGGACGATTGCAAATCAATCCCGCTTGAAGCGATTGCTAACCGCCGCCTTATAAGCGATTGAGATACGTTGCCTCGTGTAGCACGCGGATACGCCGTATAGGACGCCTCGCGAACAAATCTCATTTATGCTTTTGGGCTTGATGAAAGGGGCAAAATATCCATTTTTGCGGCTTTCGGAAACCCCCGCCGCGACATATGCAAACGCCGCCCGCTTGTCTACGGGCGGTTTTTGCGCGTTTGGGGATAAAAGCAAATTTGAAGTACCATATATATGGCCTCAAATACGACAAATCAAATTTTAAGGAGCAAAATTATGCGCTATCAACAATCAGATTTTTTTAAGGAGAGAAAGACAATGACAGAGAATCCGACGGAAAGGTTCATTGAAACGATGTCCTATCATGAAACAACTTCCCCGTTTTGATACACACGGGCGTTGACGAGGTGGACTCGCCAGCCCGCTTCGAAACATATTTTGCTCATCATCCGAGCGCGACGTTTGTGCTTGCGCATTGCCGCGACGCGGACGAGATCATTCGGCTGTTCGGGGCATACGACAACCTTTTGGGAGATGTTGCGTTTTGTCCCGCGGAAAACTACAACGCCATTTGCCGCGCGGGCTTTTCGGAGCGCATGCTTTGGGGGACGGATTTTCCCGTCACGCATTGGACGGAGCGCAAAAACGACGAGATATCTGCGGATATCCTCGCGGAAAATTACAAGGCTACGCTGAAAAGGTTCAAATCCGCGATACGCGATTGACAAAGGGCGGAAATTTTAAGTTTTAAGATTTTAGGGTTTATAGGGCAAGAGAAATTTTGCCGCGGCGCGCTACAGTTTGATGATGAAAACGGGGAAGGGCGGATCCTTTTTCCAATTCAAAAAAGTCGTCATCAGCACTTGATATTTGCTGTCGTCGAGAGAGCGGAGATAGGGGATGAGCGCGTCGCGTTCCTCATAGCCGCTGTCGCCGCCGTAATATACGCAAACGCTTATTAAACCCCCTTTTTTGAGTGCATAAAGTCCGCTTTCGATGCCTTTTGCCGTGGATTCGAAGCGCGTGTAGACGCTGTGATCGCCCTTTGGAAGATAGCCCAAATTGAACATAACGCAGTCCACGCTTTCGGGCTGCACGTATTGCGCAAGGTCCGCGTGGGAGGCGTGCAACAGCGTGGCTTTCAAGCCTCTCTCCTTCAAAAGGCGGGCGGTGCTGTCCAGCGCTTCTTGCTGTATGTCGAACGCCAAAACCTTGCCGCCGTCCCCGACAAGCGAGCAAAGAAACGCCGTGTCGTAGCCTCTGCCCGCCGTGGCGTCTATGCAAGTGCCGCCTTCCTTGACGAAGCGGCGCACCATATCGTGTACAATCTCAAGCGCAGTCATGCGGATATTATATCATTCCGCTTTTCTTTTGTCCACATATTGCGGAAAATCCACACTCTTTCGTACGCGCGCTCGCGTGCGCAAATCCAATCTTGACGAACTTTACGCTTTGTTGTAAAATGATGGTGTACTCGGCTTGCTCCGAGACGGCTTTTTGCCGTGAAGAGGGGAATTATGCGTAAAAAATTGGTGTCGCTGCTCAGCATAGTGGTGATCGTCGTGCTCGGCGCGTTTGCGTTTACGGCGTGCAACCACAAGACGGATAACGGCGAACATGCGTTCGCTCTGCCAAGCGGAACGCGTCCGCAATTGCCAAACAGATTGACGGCGGACGACAGGACGGTGATCGAAGCGGGCTTGAAGAGCGGCGCTTCGGCGGACGAGGCGCGGGCGGCGGCTCTGCGCTTGTACGACGTCGCCAATCAAAGCCGCATACAGGCGGGCGTGGCGCTCATGGTGCAGGACAGCGTTATGGGCATAGGCTCCGTGGACGAAAACAGCGTTGTCGACGATTTCGGGCTGAAGGTCAAAATGCGCGGCTTCACGCTGTCGGACGGCAAAAGATGGTTCAATCAATTCGTCGCAAAAGGGGAGGCGGGCGGCCTCGAAGTCCTTTTCGGCAGTATGACGGACATGGCAAAGGTGTCGTATCGCTTGGAGGACGACAGCTATTATTTCATCAACCTCTCAAGCGGCGGCGTGGATCTTGCAACAAAAGTGGACCACAACGAATTTCCGTACGCATCCTTCAAATTGGTCAAGGAGCCCGTCAAATACGACAGGGAGAGTTTCATACAAAAGGCGCATATCCTGACCGCTCCCAACGAGCTTTGCAATGTGGACTTCGCCGCCGCGGTGCTCAACGACGACGCCGAGATCGCGCATGAAAATGGGGTGTATTCCGTCAAATTCTCCATAAATCTCTTGCAGTCGGGCGAGGAGTGGTTCAGGGAGCCGAAAGCGGATATGGCGGACGGCAATCAGACGCTGGAAAGATATTGCAAGTTCAAATGCGAACTTGAACTGTGGGACAACGGCTATGCAAAAAGTTTCACGGCGGATTATGCAAGAGTCGCCAAAGGGATGTCAAGCAACGCCACTTTGGACAAGTATACGTACATTTGGAACGAAGACGAGATCTTGGATATCATATCCGACGACTTCCGCCTCGCCGAAATGAGCGATCTTGAAAAAGCCGTGCAATTTGACGAAGTGTCGGATTATATCGACTATTACATCGGCATCGAGGTGCAAAGCGGCAGGCTTGCGGGCATCTTCATCGCCCTCATCACGATAGGGTGCGTCATCGTCGTTGCGATTGTGTGCGTCGTCGTGATAGAGATCCTCGTGCGCTGTGGCAAACTGCCCGGCCTCGCCGCAAAGAGGGCGGAGCGCAAACAAAAAAAGCTCGCCAAAAAACAGGCGCGGCTTGCGGCAAAACAAGCGCGGTCCGAAGAAGATCCGATCCCCGAGGAGGAAAAGGAAGCGGCGGCGGACATCGACGAATAGGACATTTGCGACGTTTCACGCGTTTAGAAAGTCACTTTCTCGCGTTTAGAACGCCACTTTTGCCATATTCAGGGCACCGCTTTCCTCACGTTTGCGACGCCGCTTCTCTGAGCATAAAAAATTCACGCTTCGCAAATTCGCATTTGTCAAGAAGCAATGCGTTGAACCATGAAATGCTCATGACTCGCGATTTTTTATGCTTGGGTGACGCGGGCTACGCCCGCTTTTTTGTTGACACTGTGTAACAACGAGCGCAATTTCACACCTGAAATTACGCAGGTTCAATTCCCCTAAACATGGAAGAAAATATGCAAAAACCCTACTAAATGGTGGATATCCATAGGGATTCTATGAATAAGCGGTTTGCGGTTTGACAAACCGCTTATTCATTGGTTTTCCCGAAGTTTAAGCGGCTTCTTCCTGCGCGAGGTCGGGAATTGCTCCCACGCAGTTGTAGATGATTTCCACCGCTT
>CANQNC010000044.1 GCA_947625145.1 uncultured Clostridia bacterium | reverse complement strand
TTATTTGTTATCAAACCTTTTGCCCTAACCATCCATCCGGAAGTAAAAGCAATTTGCCTGTTATTTCGCATAAATTTAATACTATCATATTTACGCGCAAGGGTCAAGGATTGCGCGGAAAATGCAAGCAGAGCGCAAACATCTTTCGCGTGGCGCTCTCCTTAGTGTACCGCTGCAAGAAGAGCGAAGCGTAAATGAGGCTAAAAAAATCCGTCGGGCGGGCGATTTTGATTGACATTCGCGGCGGTTTTTGATATCATTTCACCACAATATAACAGAGCTTAACGACACATGTGGCGCCTACGCGCGTAAATCTGATTACGGTATGGAAGCGCTTGCAAGTGTCGTTTTTTTTGTACGGCACGAGAGGTTTCGTGCCGTTTTGCTCTCTCGGAGGTCTTATGGAAAACAACGACTATCTCGCAAAAGAAAAGGTCGGAAAACTTCTTGTAAAGTTTGCCGTCCCGTGCATACTCTCCCTCATCATATCCTGCCTCTACAACATTGTGGATCAGATTTTTGTAGGGAACAGCAAGGTCGGATATTTGGGCAACGCCGCGACGGGCGTTATCTTCCCCATCACGGTCGTCGGCTGGGGGCTCTCGCTGTTTTTCGGGGACGGCGCGGCGGCGTGGCTCTCCATGTCTTTGGGCGAGGGGAAGGGAGACAAGATCCACCGCGGCGTGGGGAACGCCATGCTCTTCTCTTTTTTGTCGGGCTGTATCGTCATCCTTGTCGCCTATCTTTGGGGAGACGACCTCTTGATGCTGCTTGGCGGGACGGAAGCAAACATTTCGCTTGCGCATGATTACGGCGTGATCATCTACGCCATGATGCCTCTTGCGCTCGTGCAAAACTGTCTTGCGGCGATCATTCGCGCGGACGGGTCCCCGGGATATGCCATGTTTGCCATGATAGTAGGCGCGGTCCTCAACATCATTGGCGACCCCGTTGCGATCTACGCGCTCGATCTCGGCATACAAGGCGCCGCATACGCGACGATAATCGGACAATTTGTCAGCTTTGTCATCTGCGCTTGTTATCTTGTGCGAAGCAAGACCTTCAAGATCAAATGGAAAAGTTTTGTCCCCGACTTCAAGATTTTGTCTAAGATCATGGCGCTCGGCATGTCGAGTTTTCTCACGCAACTTTGCATAGTCGCAACGACCATCGTAAACAACGTGCTGTTTGTGCGCTACGGCATGCGTAGCAAATTCGGAGCGGACATCCCGCTTGCGGCGTTTGTCGTCATCATGAAGTTGTTTCAGATCGTGCTCAACGTGGCGATAGGGATCGCGGCGGGCGCACAGCCGATCGTCGGATACAATTACGGCGCAAAACAGTACGGCAGAGTGAAAAAACTCCTGAAACTTGTCCTTTTGTGGACGGCGGGGATCTGCCTCTTTTTCACCGTGCTGTTTGAGGCGCTTCCCCGCGCGTTTATCTCCATGTTCGGCGCGGGCGGAGGCGCGGAAGGGCTTGACGCGGAGCTGTATATGCAATTTGCCATCCCCTGCCTCAGGATATACTTGATGTTCATTGTGTTCACCTGTCTGCAAAAGGTATGCTCCATCTTTATGCAATCCATCGGACGCGCAAAGCTCGCCGCTCCGCTCGCATTCCTGCGGGATATTCTGCTGATTTTGTTCGCTTTCCTCGTCCCCCTCGGCCTTGGCGTCATGGGAGTCGCATGGGCCGCCCCGATCGCGGACGCGGTTGCGGCGCTGATCACATTGCCCGTCATGATATGGGTTTGGAGAAAGCTGGGAGCGCAGGAAAAAGCGACCTTGGAAGAGTTGTCATCCGTCCAAGACTGATACGCTCTTCCCAAACGCAAGTTTGAAAGTCAAATCTCTCAAAAAACAAAAAAAGCCGCTGACGGAGCGTATGTTTCGGCGGCGGCTTTTGCGTTTTGATTTGAGAGGTCAATCGGCGGGGGCGTCGGCGGCTTGGCAAGCGGCGGCGAGGCCTTGGATAAATTTGTCCAAATCGTCGTCGGGCGCCGCTTCGTAGATCTTTTTCAAGCCGCAGAAAATCGCGGGATTGGAGTTGTGCGAATAGTACGGCTCCCCGTCCTCTCCCGCCCACTCCACGCTGTTGCGGAACTTGCGATATTTGGCGTGCGTGCGGAAAAACTCCTTGACGCGCCTTTCGAGCAGACAGAAGCGCTCGTCCGCGTCGTAAAAGAGGCGAATGGTCCTATCCGTCCGACGCTCCTCCTCTTCTCGCAGGAGTCGAGCGGCCTCTTCCGCGGCTTTTTCTTCGGCGTCTATCCTCTTCCACTCCTCGGCGACGGCGGACGGGACGTGCGTATGCACGACGAGTTTGTCGGGGTTCCAGTCGTGGAAGGATTCCACCTCGCGATAGACCCTTGTGGACGACATGGGGCCGCGGTGGAAGTTGAACGCGTAGTCCTCGGGGGTCACGACATCGTACGAAACAGTCTCGGTGCGGACGCCGTACACCCAGCCCTCTTTCGGCTCGTCCTCGCAAAATATCTCGGAGTCGCCACAGCCTTTGAAGGCGTCCCTTTCGATCACGATCACGCTTTTCGGAATGTATATCTTGTCGATATGCGAGTTCAAAAAAGCCTCCTTGCCGATTCGCGTCACTGTTTCGGGGACGGCAAAGAAGCGAAGGCGCACGTTTGACATATAGCGATCGGGGATCTCCGTCGTAATTTCAAAACTCATTCCGAACATTCCTCCTGACGGCGATTGCCGCGCTTTTGTTATATCATATCGCGCAAAAAAACGCAAGTCCAAAAGCGCCTTGTCCGCCCCGACGCACTCCCGTCCAAATCCCGCGCAAAAAGGAAAAGCCGCCCTAAAACGACGACTTTCCGTATCCGTCCGACTTGCGCGACGTCAGCTTTTGTGCTTTTGGATACATTCGTATGCCCTTTTCAGAGCGTTGATCACCGAGTTGTTGCTCTTTGCGCCCAGATGCTGTTTGGCTCCGCCCATGCCGTACTCTTTGAGCAGTCTGTCAATGTGTGCGGGGATGTCCACCCATTCGATATCCTCGATCTCGCAAACAAAGTCTATCCTGTGGCAATAGTCGTCCACTGTGCTGGGGTTTCCGCTTGGCGTGACAAGCGAATAGCCCCTCTCTATCAAAAAATTTCTGTAAAGCGTTTTTGAAAAGACCTTGACGGTCGGCTTGCTTTGAGGCGTCTCGTCGTCTCGATTTGGCGCGGGCGCGGGTCTGCTCGTGGGTCTGCTCGTAGGCGAGGTGGTAGGCGCAGTCGTGGGTCTGTTCGTCGGAGCTGTGTTGGGCTTGTTCGTAGGCGTGGTTGTGGGCTTGTTCGTCGGTGTGGCGGGCCTGCTCGTAGGCGAGGTCGTAGCCGTGCTTGCGGAGGTCTCGCCGTCGTCGGACTCCTCCTCGGCCTCCTCCTCGGTCTCCTCTCCTTTCGTCTTCATACAAAGCAGAATGATGCCCGCGATCACATTGTGGAAGAGCAGAGTGCAAATTTTGAAGCTCATGTCGATCTCCCTGTGCTTGTTCAGACTGTTGCAAGCATAAATCGTCATGGGTATCGTCCACACCAAAGACACGAGCGCTATGGCTCCGAACTCTATATCCCCTCTCGCCAATCCCGCGATGCCGCCCACCGCCGCCGCAATGCACGAGAGCACCATAAAAAATTTTACGGCGGACGCTTTCCCCGAGCTGTAGTCACTTTTTTCCATTTTCTTTCTCCTTTAAGCGATATTTCGCAACCGTCGTTGCGCCTTATATAGTAATTTGAAATACATAAAAAACTCAGCGTTTTTCAAACGCCATTTTTGCCCGATTTTTCCTCGTTTTCGCTCGATTCTACTCGCCCGCATGCTATTGCGCGGACAAAACAGCCTAAAATTTCGCTTTGAACCATTGTTTACGGCGCCGCGTTACTGCTTGTGATAAGGCAAAAGCTCGATCTTGGAGGTCGGATGTTGTTTTCTCAACTCATCCGCTATTTTTACCGCGTCCGTTTTTTTCAATACGCTTGCTCTTTGCAACCCATAGTCCTCATCTGCGACCAATCCCTCTTCGTTGGAGTAAAAGTATACGTGAGATCCTTCCGTCACTCTTATCACTCTGTCATTCGAATAGCAATCGTCAATTCCCATTCGCATACCCCGCAGTCCATCTATATATATACCCTCGTGTGTGTCATAAATCATAATCCACCTCGTCAAAACAATCGAATTCTCTTTTTGTTTTTTACATAATAATCCTTGTAGGCGAATTGCCGTTTTCCCCATATGGCAACACGCCTACGACATAACGGCTTAGATTCAAATTTGAGTATGTATCTATAAAGTCGTCGCCGCGTTGTTTTATTTTGAAATCTGCTTTCAACACAGGTTTTTCTTTGTATTTGATCAGGTCCTTAGGCAGAGCGTTGGCGGGTATCTTAACTATATAAAGTTTTTTCTGCACACAATCGTCCCAAATCATGTCAAATCCGTATATCAGCCAATTCGGGTTTATATCGTGCCAATATATGCCTGCGTCGTTTATCGACGCGTAAGTATATCTTGACCCAATGCTATATCCGTGTTGATTGGCGTACTCCCTTGCGTCGTAACGCCCCAGTGGCGGATAGGGACCCGTCTCGGGCTTTGGCTTTACGGACTCTGGCGGTTTGGGCTGGTCAACCACTGCTCTTTTGTCGAAAACACGTATATAGACGTCTATGTCCTTAAATGCCTCTTCGATCACGTCCGACGAAAATTCGGAAGCAAAGTATTTTTTCAAAAAGTTTTTGCCGTCCGCGGAAATTTCGTAAAGCGCTGTACGTATTGCGGAAATCTCCTCTTGTTTTCTCCTCTCTTCCTCTAGTTTTTTTCTCATTTCTTCCTCTTGCCTCTTCCTTTCCATCAACATTTTCATGTTTTCCTCCTCAACAAACTCTTTGATGACGGCTTTGTCAAAGTTGTTTTTGTTGAACAATTCAACAAACAGTTCGCCGTTTTTGTTGTTCTCCTCAAAAGGGATCTCCACAAAAGGATATTCGCCGTTGTCGCGGCAAAAGAGGTACAGTTTGTCGCAAATCAAAACTCCGATTTCAAGTTCCAGAAGTTTCATATAACTTTTCAATTGCTCTACAAATTTGTCCTGTTTTGCGAAAGTATAACATTTCAATTCCACGACAAACTCGTCCTTGCCGTCTTTTGAGATCAAAAGATCGGGGATCACCTTGCCAAGCGAGCCCATATGGATTTTTTCTTGTTCCTTGATCTCGCCCGTCAACCAGTTGTAGCCAAAAATTGAGGACAGTATGTATACCCAATATTTTTGGACGCTTGTTTCGGGATCGTTTTTGTGGTCGCGCACCGTCTGAACGATTGTGTTCCAATTGATGTTTGCCTCTGTCATGGTTTGCTCCTTTATGCTTTATTCAGCTTCAAATCCCGCGTATATAGGAATTTGAAATATACAAAAAACTTTGCGTTTTGCAAATCGCGTTTTTTTGCGAATTTGCATATTTTCGGTGCGTCGGTTTTGAGAGTTGTGCGGCTTTCCGCGACAAAAATAAGGACGCCCCGCATAGGGACGCCCGCACGAGTATCCCCAATTGGTTTGCGTCACAATTGCCCGCTATACGG
>CANQNC010000043.1 GCA_947625145.1 uncultured Clostridia bacterium | reverse complement strand
GCTCTATCACAACGCCGCCTTTGACCAGTTTGCCGCTGCGCTCCGCCTCGTCAAGCATGCCTTTCGCGGCCCTGTCCTTCACCGAACCCGCGGGATTGAACCGCTCGAGCTTGACAAGCACGCGCGCCTTCAGCCCAAGCTCCTTTTCCAACCTTACAAGCTCAACAAGCGGAGTCCCGCCGATAAGCTCCTCCATAGATCCGTATATCTTCGCCATATTCGCCTTTTTGCATAATATATTATGCCAAATTGTCAGTTTTGCCTCGCCTTTCCGAGTTTTCACTACCTTTCATAAAATTATATTTTTCACCTCCCGCACTGTCAAGCGAAGTTTTAGCCCTCAGCGGAATTTAAGCCTTTCACTTTATGTCTCGGCATCCTTCCCTACTCGACTATTTTTCCTTCCCCTACATTCTACCCCTGCCCTGACGTCCTTTCTCTGCCTAGCGTTCTTTCCCTTCCCCGACGGCCTCCCCTTCCCCAACCTTCTTTTCCTTCCTCGCAAACCTTGCAAAAACGGTCGAAACTCTGTAAAAAATATCACAAAAAAAAGTAAAGAACAGTAAATAGTAGTAAATTTCAGTACACAAAATGTGACATAAAAAATGAAAAACCCTACTGTTTAGTAGGGTTTTTGCATATTTGGCGGAAACGGTGGGATTCGAACCCACGTGACCTTTCGGTCAACCGCATTTCGAGTGCGGCTCGTTGCGACCACTTCGATACGTTTCCTCGATTAAGTTTTTCTGCTGTGAAGTGGGAGCAACGAGGCGCCGTGCGCCAAACAAGCGACCACTTCGATACGTTTCCTCGATTAAGTTTTTCTGCTGTGAAGTGGGAGCACTGAGGCGCTGTGCGCCGTCAAGCGGACCACTTCGATACGTTTCCGTATGCGGAGTCGAGAAGATATCTCTTCCGACAGTGCTTTGCTATTATAATACATATTGCGCTGATTTGCAAGTGTTTGCGCGATAGCCCAAGCAGATTTTTGTCCTAGGCGCGGCTTATGAAAAGGCGAAAGCGACGGGGAGCTCTGTTTGTGCGTCTTGGGGACAGATGAAAGAGACGTAACGCAATATTCGGCGAGGCTTGGGGAAAAGACGCAAGCGGTGAGATGTCTGTTCGGTGAGGCATAAGAAAATACGAAAATGGCGAAACGTACTGTTTTGTGCGGGGAAAACGAAAGCGGCGGGACGTCTGTCCCGTCGCCGACGCGCGTTGTCAAAACGGCTTATTTGAAATAGCGAGCGAGCAAGCCTGCAAGCGCCTTGCCGTGTCTTGCCTCGTCGCGAGCCATCTCGTGAACGGTGTCGTGGATGGCGTCCAGCCCCTCTTCCTTGGCGCGCTTTGCAAGAGCGGTTTTGCCTGCTGTCGCTCCGTTTTCGGCGGCGACTCTCATCTCGAGGTTCTTCTTTGTGGAGTCGGTGACGAGTTCGCCGAGGAGTTCGCAGAATTTTGCAGCGTGTTCAGCCTCTTCAAGCGCCGCCTTTTCCCAATAAAGGCCGATCTCGGGATAGCCCTCGCGGTGTGCGACTCTTGCCATTGCGAGATACATACCGACCTCGGTGCACTCGCCCTCGAAGTTGGCTTTGAGCCCGTCATAGATATCCTGCGGCACGCCCTGCGCGACGCCGACCACATGCTCTGCCGCCCAAGAGAGCGCGTTGTCCTCTTCTTTTTTCAACTTTGCCTTGCAAACGGGGCAAACTGCGGGAGGATTTTCACCCTCGTAGACGTATCCGCAAACCGGACATACATACTTTGCCATAATAAATCTCTCCTTAAATAATATTCCGCTCGCCGAAGCGAGAAGTTTCACTTACACGCGTCGCAGACCCCGAAGAAGGTCACCTGCGCGCCCGACGGAGCGAAGCCGTCCTTTTCCGCCTCTTCCACAAGACTGTCTATCGAGACGTCCACGTCGTACGCCCTCAAGCACCGACTGCATATGAAATGCGCATGCGAGGATGTGGTGCGGTCGAAGCGCAACGGCTTGCCGGGGATATGCACCTCGAGGATCTCCCCCGCCGTCACAAGATCCCGCAAAATTCTGTACACAGTGCCAAGGCTTATGCTTGCAAGCTCCTGCCTCGCTCTGCAATAAACCTCTTCCGCGGTCGGATGATCGCAAGATTCGAGCACGATCCTTTTGACGAGTTCTTTTTGTACGGTATTACGTTTCGGTCCCATAGTCTAAATGATAGCGATTATCATTATTAAGATTATATCATAAAACAGAAAAATGTCAACAGCAAAACAAAAAATAATATCCCCTGATTTTCCGCGCGGCAGAGTGCGAAAAACAGAGGGTTTATGGCGTCGAAAACGAGAGATAAACAATGGAATACGCAACATTTATATTTCGGCTTTTCCGCGCCGTATATCGCTCCCTCTTGAAAACGCTTGCGGCTCCGGCAAAACGCATTGATTAGATCCCTTCATGCGCATGGATATCCACGCCATAATACTCATTGCAATGCATGTCTTGATGATCTCAATGCATAGGCTCCTTAATATGCAAAAAGCCACAATCCCGCTTGGAGACTGTGGCGTTTGCGTTTTTGGCGAATGATTATTACTTGAGTTCCGCGGTTGCGCCGACGTCCTTGAACTTTGCGACAAGAGCTTCCGCCTGATCCTTGGGCATTGCCTCTTTGACTGTCTTGGGAGCGCCATCGACAACAGCCTTTGCTTCGACAAGGCCGAGTCCCGTGACTTCCTTGACGATCTTGATGACTTGGACCTTGTTGGGTCCGACTTCCTTGAGGACGACGTCGAATTCCGTCTTCTCTTCCTCGGCGGGAGCCGCTGCGACTGCTGCGCCTGCGACTGCGACGGGAGCTGCTGCGCTCACGCCAAACTTCTCCTCGAGCGCCTTGACGAGCTCGTTGAGCTCAAGCACCGAAAGTTTTTCGATCTGTTCGATAAATGCATTAACGTCCATTTTTCAATTCTCCGAAATATAATATTTTTGTTTTTTGTTTGGTGATCACGCCTTTTGTTCTGCCTTTTGCTCCGCGATCTTGTTCAGGCAAATGGCGAGTTTGCTGATAGGCGACTGAATGCTGCCGACCAGTCTTGCAAGCAGGATCTCTCTCGACGGGATATCCGCAATCTTTTTCAAGCCCTCTTCGTCCATAAAGACGCCTTCGACCATGCCGCATTTTGTCTTCATCTTGTTGAACGCTTTGATGTTCTTGATGATGAGTTTTGCGGGAGCGACCGCGTCCGTGGATGAAAAAGCAACTGCCGTGGGACCGTTGAGCGCTTCGTTGAATTGCTCATAGCCCAAATCGTTGAACGCGATCTTCACAAGGCGATTTTTGAGGACGGCATAGTCCACGCCGTTTTCCCTGAGTTCCTTGCGAAAAGCCGTGTCCTGAGCGACGGTGAGCCCCATATAGTCAAGGATGACCAAACCCTTTGCGGACCTAATCTTCTGCTTGATCTGCTCGACCTGTTGCTTTTTGGCTTCCAGAACCTCTTTGTTCATCTTTACCTCCTGTCAAATTTGGGTGCCGTTGGCACAAAATAAGCGTCATTCCGAGACGGAATGACGCATTGATACAAAGTATAAGCCTCAATCCTCGGCAAGCGCTACGCTTACGGCAAAATGCCACTTGCTGTCTCAGGAACGGATACTATATTAAAACTTTTTTTGTCTGCTGTCAAGGATTTTGCGCAAGTTTATGCGTTGACCTTGTAGACGACTTTGATGCCGGGGCCCATTGTCGCTGCGATGTAGATGGAGCGGAAATACACGCCCTTTGCCGCGGCGGGCTTTGCTTTGAGCAGAGCTTCCATGATGGTGTTGTAGTTTTCCACCAACTTCTCCTGCCCGAAGGACACCTTGCCGAACGGCACGTGGCAGATCGCCTGCTTATCCACTCTGTACTCCACCTTACCGGCTTTGATGTCGTGGATGGCGCGCGCAAGATCCATTGTGACCGTGCCGGACTTGGGGTTTGGCATCAAGCCCTTTGGGCCGAGCAACTTACCCAAACGACCGATGACGCCCATCATGTCGGGAGTCGTGACGATCACGTCGTAATCAAACCAGTTTTCGGTTTGGATCTTCTGCACCATTTCCTCGGCGCCGACGAAATCCGCTCCCGCCGCCTGAGCCTCTTCGACCTTTGCGCCCTTGCAGATCGCAAGCACTCTGACCGTTCTGCCCGTTCCGTTTGGCAGAACGACCACGCCTCTGACCTGTTGATCGGCATGGCGGGGATCTATGCCGAGCTTCACATGGAGCTCGAGCGTTTCATCAAACTTGGACTTTGCCGTTTGGATCGCGAGCGCGATTGCCTCGGGACCTTCGTACAGTTTGGTCCTGTCGATGAGTTTTTTCGAATCAATATAATGCTTTCCGTGTTTCATGATTCCTCCTTATTCCTCAACGGTTATGCCCATTGAGCGGGCGGTGCCTGCGATCATGCTCATTGCAGCCTCGACGTCTGCCGCGTTGAGATCGGGCATCTTTTGAGTGGCGATCTCTCTGAGCTGAGCCTTCGTCAGCATTGCGACCTTGGTCTTGTTCGGGACTGCCGAACCGCTCTCTATCCCGCACGCCTTCTTGATAAGAACGGGCGCCGGAGGAGTCTTGAGCACGAAAGTGAAGGAGTGATCTTGATAGATCGTGATGATCACGGGGATGATCAAGCCGACATCCTTGCTTGTTCTCTCGTTGAATTCCTTTGTGAAGCCTGCAATGTTGATGCCGTGCGGACCCAGCGTAGAGCCTACGGGAGGCCCCGGAGTCGCCTTGCCGGCGGGGAGTTGCAACTTCACGACAGCTGTGATTTTTTTAGCCATATATCCTCCTGACTAATGTGGTTTGACGGTGGTAGAAAAGATTTGCCACCTCCCACTTTTTGCGCGGATCGCTCAGATCTTTTGCACCTGAGCAAAATCCAACTCGACAGGCGTCTGCCTGCCAAACATTGCGACGATGACCTTGACTTTTTGCCGCTCGGCGTTGATCGAATCCACCACGCCGATGAAATTGTCAAGCGCGCCGCCCAAGATCTTTACGTCGTCTCCGACTTTTATGTCGAAGTCCTCTACGCTGATCGTTTCAAGCCCTATACGCCGTATCTCCTCGTCGGTGAGAGGAATGGGTCTGCCGCCCGAGCCGACGAAGCTCGTGACGCCCCTTGTCCTTGTCACCATAAACCAGATATGGTTTGTATAGATCATCTTGATGAACGCGTAGCTCGGGAATTTTTTGCGTTGAATGACCTTCTTCTTGCCGTTCCTCTCCACGATATCGTCCTCGACGGGGACCTTGATATCGAAGATGAAGTCATGCAAGTCGTTGTTGTCGACCATGTTTCTCAGGTCCTGTTCAACGGCGTTTTCATATCCCGAATACGTGTGGATGACATACCACTTCGGTTGCTCTTGATTGCTCATATCTCACCTCAACCCCAAAGATGAGTCCAACTTCCTTGCGTCACCAAGCCGAACAATCCCGCCAAGACATAATCAATGACGAAGAGGATCACGAAGAACAGCACGACCACCACAAGCACGACTGCGGTGTTGCTGCCAACCTCTTTCCCCTTTGGCCAAGTGACCTTTTTCAGCTCAGAAAAAATGCCT
>CANQNC010000042.1 GCA_947625145.1 uncultured Clostridia bacterium | reverse complement strand
CTTACGAAAGAGCAGATTTTGTACGGGATAACAAGGTTCCGAACGCTCGATCTGAATACCCAAGAAGGCAGACAGCGCCTGATAGATACGTTTGTGAACGCAATTTACCTCTACGACGATTATGCTCTCATCACTTGCAACTACAAGGACGGAACAATTCGCATCTCGTTAGAGGAAATCGAGCGTTCGGATTTGTTATCAAATGGTGTACCAAATAAAAAAACAACGAACCAGCGAACCAATGTTCGTTGTTTTTTTGTTTGCTTACCATTTTAATGGTAGCAAAAACGGCGAACCACATTCGTCGTTTTTTTGTTTGCTTCCCGTTTTATGGGAAGCAAACCGACCTATCTTGAATCATTTCAAGATAGGTTTGTTTTTATAGCATCAATTGAAAATAGGGAATCGAACGCCGCGTTAAGAAAAGTGTCCGGTGGACAGTTTTTAGCGGCCGGCGTGATAGCGCAGGCAATGATATGCTGTACGGGTTATCCGTAGGAACTACCCTCGCTGTGCGGGACGTAAAGTTTAAGCCAAGCGGAGCGATTCCCTATGGGGGTACCAAACAAAAACGGCGAACCACATTCGTCGTTTTTTTTGTTTGCTTACCATTTTAATGGTAGCAAAAACAGCGAAGCTCAATTCGTTGTTTTTTTACACAAAAAAGAAGGCTTGACGGATCTCAAGCCCTCTTTTTACGCCTTGTTTTGCGTTTCATTTTCATATTGCGGTGTAATTATAATTCATGGTTTCGCTCGTTTAGAACGCACTTTTTACGCTTTTTGAATTACTTCACGCCGATTTCGGTTCCCACCATGGAGGCCTTTTCAAACTTGATGACGATCGCAACATGCGTCGCGCCGTCTTGATCGGTGGACGACTCCCAACTGACCAAAACGCCCGCCTTAGGCTGAGCGCTGCCCGATTGCGTGAGGTCGACGACTTGCGAGCCGCCCGTCCACTGCACTGTCATGGTGTTTCTGACAAGATTGGGCAAAATCATGTCGTATGTGAAAGTCAACCACGCGTCTTTGAGGACGTAGTTTTGATACGACTGTCCAAGATCCGCAGAGAAGCCGCCGGGGCAACCCACCCCCGAGCCGTAGCCGTTGGTGCCGAATTCGGTGATTTTTTCCACGCCGTTGTCTTTGGGCTGAGCAATGAAGTCTCCCGTGTCATACAGAGATTTGAGGTCGGTGAACGCCGCGTCAAAGGTGTATATGTTGACCCATTCGCCCTTTGCCATGGGATTTTCCACGTTTTCAAACACGGCGTACTGCGCGCCGCCGATCTGCTTCTTCACAAAGCCCGCCTTTTTGCCGCAGATGTCAAACTTTATGTTGTGTTCAAACAGCCAATTCACAAAGGCCTCGTTGTCAGACACGTTTCCGTAGTCAGCCCCCGCGATTTCAACGCCGCAGTCCAACGTCGCCGCGCTCTTGAGCGCCTCGAACGTCGTGATATTGTTGCCCTCGCCGTCAAACAGTTTCATGTATCCCACAACGCCGCCCGTCCAGCGCTCCTCTCCTTCGGGGCGCAGATACATTTGGCATTGTTGATCAAAATTGCCGCTCGCTTCGGGGAACCAATTCACCGAGCTGTAATTTTCTTCGGCGACGTTTGCGCTGAGCGTGATCGTTACGCGGTCGTAGTCGGTTTCAAGCGCAAAACTGAGCCTCATTTGCAACGTACCCGCATTCGCGACGCTCTTGATCACGCTGTATTCGCGCTTTTGCTCCATGTCTTCGGCGGATATGTCCACCGCGCCCGACGTACTGCCCTCGAAGTAGGCAATCATCTCCACTTCCGCGCCGTATTCCGCACTTATGCCGTCGGGGAAATAGGCGCCGATCTCGGCGGGAGTCAGATCCGTAAATTGCGCTTCACTCTCGACCCCTTTTTCAAACGTCACAGGAGCGCCGTTCAGCTTCATGGAAAAGCGATATTTTTCCGCCAAAGCGCTGTCCAATTCGTCTATCGCGTGCAAATTGAAATCCACCACGCGCGACTGCGCGGAAAGCGCGCCTTCAAAGGTCAGGGTCAACGTCCCCAACTCCTTCCACGAGGACGGTTTCAAAGCGATCTCATATCTCGCCCCTTGATAGTCGTCTTCTTTCGAAAGAAGGGTCGGTCCGTCGAAGTCGATCTCGTTTTCGTCGCCGTCCGTAAAGACAAACTCAAGATCGCCTAGGCCGTATCCTTTCGGCAATTCGACATAGATTTTCGGATTGCTTTTGGAAATTTTCAGTTCGTGCGATTCGCTCCATCTCGAGCCCGCCACGTCTGACACGAGGTCAAGCCCTTCGGGGATATTTTTCACGCTTATTTGTACGTATTCGGCGTTGCATGCGACAAATGCCGTACAACCCACAAGAAGTATGGCGACGCACGCCAAAACCAATGCAAATTTTTTCATTTTGTACTCCTCCTTATAATATTTTAACATACTGTTGTACAAAATCAACCCCGAATTTTCACGCGAAGAGCGCAAAAGCGCCCCGCGCACAGGATAAAAACGGCTTTTTTGTCAAACGTGAAAAGACAAATCAGCACAATGTTGTCGGGATATAAACTCGCGTTATATCGAGATATGCTCAAACGCCAACGGCAAGCGCGCAGTATTTTGGGATTTGCTCATGCGACAAAGACGAGCCGCGGCGAATTGTCGGAATGTCAAAACGGCAAAAGCAAACTCGCGGCGAGAGGTCGAAATATATCCAAATCGAAATGATAAATCCGCGCAATTTTTTCGGGAGATGTTGAAACAAAAAGGAAAATCCCGCAAGCGAAAAGGGCTTCTTACGAAGCCCTTTTGTGCGATTAGAATGCCTGAAACGATCAGATATACTCCGCAACGCTCGCCCATTGATAGAGTATCTCTCTCTCTTCGGGTTTGCCCTTGACGGATTGCGAAGCGGCGACGATGGGCAGCCACGCGTCGATATACTTGCGTTGCATGCCGCTCTTCTCGCAGAACAGCGCGATATACTTGTCCGCAATCTCCTTCTTGTCGGCAAGGATGAACAGAAGATACGTCCTTGCGGCGTCCGCGCCCGCGTTGCCTTGCGTGACGTGCGCCCAGTCAATGATATAATACTCTCCGTCGGGAGTGACGATTATGTTGCTGGGATTGAAGTCGCCATGGCACATCTTCGTGCGCGGCATCATGCCCGAAAGACGGGTGTGGAGCTCGAACTTTGTGGTGCTGTCAAGCTCGGTTTGGTCTATCTTCCTGTCCATCTTGTCTCTGAGCTTGTTGAGAAGAGGCGAGCGGAAAGTGTGGACGTACATTTGCAGTTCCACAAACTTTTCGAGATACTCGTCCATCTTTTCGGGATGCTCTTCCATCAGCGCCGCAAGCGTCTTGCCGGGGATATAATCCATCACGATAGCCCACTTGCCATCGATCTTTTTGACCTCGCGGATGTGAGGCGCGTTGATGCCCGTCTCCTCCACTCTGGATTGGTTGAGCGCCTCGTTGAGTATGTCGGATTTTGAGTAGTTTTCGTCAAACAGCTTGACAACGGCGTCGCCCTCTACATAGATCTTTTTGTTTTCTCTTTTTGCCAAAACCTTGGAACTCATAGCTTAACCCCCTTATTTGCCATAATATGCGTTGAGATACATCTGTTTGATCTCGCTCATCAACGGATATCTCGGATTTGCGCCCGTGCACTGATCGTCAAACGCCTGCTCGACCATATCGTCCAACGTGTCGAGGAAGTATTTCTCGTCCACGCCGTATTCCTTGATCGTGCGCTTGATGCCGACTTTTGCCTTGAGCTCGTCGATCGCCTTGATGAGGTTGTTCAGCTTTTCCGTATCGTTTTTGCCCTTTATGCCGAGATAGTCCGCAACTTCGGCGTATCTTGCGAGAGTGTGCGGATGATCGTATTGCGGGAAGGTGCCCATCTTTGCGGGACATTCCTCCGCGTTGAAGCGCAAAACTTCGTCTATCATCAGCGCGTTGGCAACGCCGTGCGGCAAGTGATGGAATGCGCCGAGCTTATGCGCCATGGAGTGGCATACGCCGAGGAAAGCGTTTGCAAACGCCATGCCCGCCATAGTCGCGGCGTGCCCCATCTTCTCTCTTGCGATCGCGTCGTTCGGGCCGTCGTCGTAAGCTCTGGGCAAAAATTCGAAGATCATCTTCAAGGATCTGAGCGCAAGGCCGTCCGTGAAGTCCGTCGCCATCATGGAAGCGTACGCTTCGAGGGCGTGCGTCACGGCGTCGATGCCGCTTGCGGCGGTCAGGCCCTTGGGCGCGTTCATCATCATGTCCGCGTCGACAATGGCGATGTTGGGCATAAGTTCGTAGTCCGCAAGAGGATACTTCACGCCCGTGCGCTCGTCCGTGATGACCGCAAACGGAGTGACCTCACTGCCCGTACCCGCGGACGTCGGAATTGCAATGAAGGACGCCTTTTCGCCCATCTTGGGGAAGGTGTAGACTCTTTTTCTGATGTCCATAAAGCGCATTGCGAGGTCGAGGAAGTCAACTTCGGGATGCTCGTACATGACCCACATGATCTTGCCCGCGTCCATTGCGGAGCCGCCGCCGATCGCGATGATCACGTCGGGAGCAAACGCTCTCATTGCTGCCGTGCCCTCTTTTGCGCACGCAAGCGTGGGGTCGGGCGCGACGTTGAAGAACGTCGTGTGCGTAATGCCAAGTTCGTCCAACTTGTCCGAAATGGGCTTTGTGTAGCCGTTTTGATACAGGAACGAGTCGGTGACGATAAACGCCTTCTTCTTCCCATAGACTGTGCCAAGCTCGTTGAGCGCGACAGGCAAACAGCCCTTCTTGAAATAAACCTTTTGCGGGGCTCTGAACCACAGCATATTTTCTCTCCTTTCAGCAACGGTCTTGATATTGATGAGGTGTTTGACTCCTACGTTTTCGCTGACGCTGTTGCCGCCCCAGCTTCCGCAGCCGAGGGTGAGCGACGGGGTGAGCGCGAAGTTGTAGATGTCGCCTATTCCGCCCTGAGAGGACGGAGTGTTGATGAGCATACGGCAGGTCTTCATTGCCGCTTCCCACTTCAAAACCTTGTCTTTTTGCGTGAGAGTGTTGATATAAAGCGAGGACGTGTGTCCCAAGCCGCCGTCGTCGATCAGCTTGCCCGCCTTTTTGAGCGCGTCGTCGAAATCTTCCGCCTTGTACATGGCAAGCACGGGAGACAGTTTTTCATGTGCAAATTCCTCGCTGAGGTCCACGCTTTCCACCTCGCCCACAAGCACTTTGCTCCACTCGGGGGCTTCGAAGCCGCTGAGCCTTGCGATGGTGCGCGCGGATTGTCCGACGATCTTCGCGTTGAGCGCGCCGTTGATGATGATGGTCTTGCGCACCTTTTCCGTCTCCTCGGGGGTCAGGAAGTAAGCGCCTCTTGCCTGCATCTCCTTTTTGAACGCGGCATACACGCCTTTGAGCACGATGACGGACTGCTCGCTTGCGCAGATCATGCCGTTGTCAAAGGTCTTTGAATGTATGATGGAGGACGCCGCAAGCACGATGTCAGCAGATTCGTCCACGATCGCGGGAGTGTTGCCCGCGCCCACGCCCACTGCGGGCTTGCCGCTTGAATACGCCGAACGCACCATGCCCGGTCCGCCCGTCGCCAAGATCAGATCCGCCTCTCTCATCAGCAACGCGGAGAGGGGAACGGACGGCTCGTCTATCCAAGCGATTATGCCCTCGGGCGCGCCCGCCTTGACAGCCGCTTCATACACTATCTTTGCCGCTTCGATCGTGCTCTTCTTTGCGCGAGGGTGCGGGGAAAAGACAATGCCGTTTCTTGTTTTCAGTGCGAGGAGCGCTTTGAAAATCGCGGTCGAGGTGGGGTTGGTGGTCGGAACTACCGCCGCGAGCACTCCCACGGGCTCGGCGATCTTCGTGATGCCGTACGCGGGGTCTCTTTCGATCACTCCGCAGGTCTTGACATTGCGATAAGCGTTGTATATGTATTCGGATGCATAGTGGTTTTTGATCACCTTGTCCTCTACAACGCCCATGCCCGTCTCTTCGACTGCCATTTTTGCGAGCGGAATCCTAGCCTTGTTTGCCGCCATCGCCGCTTCGAAAAAGATTTTGTCCACCTGCTCCTGAGAAAAAGTGGCAAAGACCCTTTGAGCGGCTCTGACCTTTGCAAGCAGAGCCTTCAAGCTGTCCTCGCTGTTGACGATAACATTGTTGTCCATCATAACGATCTCCCTTTTTAAGATTTTTGTTTTGTTTTTATACATTAGTCCTACTTAAAGTAGAATAACGGTATACGATATACAATAATATTGTAGACTGTTTTTACGCCCCTTGTCAATATGCAATTTAGGCGTCCGCGTCATGCGCCGCGCCGTCATGCTCTGCTCCGTCATACGCGTCCGAAGTAGGGGCTTCCCCTTCCTCCTCGGGCAAGGGCTCCTCGACAGGGATGTCCTCCTCTGAGGGTTCGGCTTGCGGACGGAGAAATTCAAACCGAATATCCTCCCCCGAAAAGTCCTTGACGATCTGCAACGCAAGCTCGAAGCACGCGCCGAGGCAGTCCTCGGACAAATTGTCATAGGTGTCGTACCTTGTCCTGAAATAGTCGGGAAGTTTTGAGCTTATCGCATTTACGGACGCGCCCTTCATCCCCGCCTGCGTAAGCGGAGCGCAGTCGGACGCGCAATGCAAATTCATGCGATTTTTGCAAGGAATGTCTATCTCTTCCGCCGCTTTCAGCACAAGTTGCGCGACTTCGGGATCTCCTTTGGAAAATCCGAACATCTCCCCCTTGTCCACGTTCAGACAATTCAGCTCTCTGAGCAAGTGCAGCGAGACGAAAACCGTCTCGTCCCCGTACTCGCCCTTATGCGCTTCCGCCCACGCCTTGGCGCCTTGCACGCCC
>CANQNC010000041.1 GCA_947625145.1 uncultured Clostridia bacterium | reverse complement strand
CCTCTCCGCGCCCCCGAAGCCTATGACCGTATCCTCTTCCGCCGCCTCTTTCGCGCCGAGGTTGGAAGTCAAAATGATCATGGTGTTTTTGAAGTTGACCGCTCTGCCGTGACTGTCCGTGAGTACGCCGTCTTCCAAAATTTGAAGCAAAAGATTGTAGATGTCCGAATGGCCCTTTTCTATCTCGTCGAACAGGACCACGGAATAGGGCTTGCGGCGCACCTTTTCGGTCAGCTGTCCGCCCTCCTCGAAGCCAACAAGCCCGGGCGCGGAGCCGATGAGTCTGGACGCGTTTTCCTTTTCCATATACTCGGACATGTCAAGCCTTATAAGCGCGTCCTCTTCCCCGAACACCGCCTCGGCAAGCGCCTTGGCAAGCTCGGTCTTGCCCACTCCCGTAGGCCCCAAAAAGATGAAAGAGCCTATGGGACGATTTGGGTCCTTCAATCCCGCCCTCGCCTTTTTGACGGCATGAGCGACAAGCGCGCAAGCGGCGTCCTGACCTATGACCCTGCTCTTCAGCCTCTCCTCAAGGGACATGAGCTGTTCGCCCTCCTCTTGAGACAGCCTGCCCACAGGTATGCCCGTCCAACTCTCCACGATCTGCGCAATTTCGAGTTCTCCCAAAACAGGGAGGTTTTCCGAGCGCAAAAGCGCCCTCCTCCTCTCCTCCAAGTCCTCTTTGCGACGTTGAAGCGCGCGCCTTTCGGGCTCCCGCGCGCCCTCCAATTCTCTGTCCGTCCGCGCGATCTCGGCGACCACCGCTTCGAACGTATCGTCCGAGCGATCGAGTTTCAGCCTCGCCGCCGCCTCGTCCACGAGGTCTATCGCCTTGTCGGGCAGGAAGCGATCCGAGACGTATCTGTCGCTCAGCTTGACCGCGGCGACGATCGCCTCGTCCGAGATGCGCACGCCGTGATGCGCCTCGTACTTTTCCCTGAGCCCGCGCAAAATTTCGATTGCCGCTTCTATGGACGGCTCTTCCACCATCACGGGCTGAAAGCGGCGTTCTAATGCGCTGTCTTTTTCAAAATACTTGCGATATTCGTCAAGCGTCGTCGCGCCTATCGCGGTCACTTCCCCCCTTGCCAGCATGGGCTTCAAAATGTTGGCGACGTCAAGGCCGCCCTCTCCTCCGCCCGCTTGCAGGATGGTGTGTATTTCGTCAATAAACAAAATTATGTCCCCGCGCTGTTTGACAAAGGAAAGGGCTTTTTGCAACCTCTCCTCGAAGTCTCCCCTGTATCGCGTGCCCGCGACCATCGCGTTGATGTCCAACGAAAAGACGATTTTGTCGCGAAGCAAGGCGGGCACTTTGTCGTCCGCGATCGCTTGCGCAAGCCCCTCCACCACGGCAGATTTGCCCACTCCCGGCTCGCCGATCAAGATGGGATTGTTTTTTGTGCGGCGGCAAAGGACCTGTATCACGCGCTCTGTCTCAACGTCTCTGCCTATCACGGGGTCCAGCTTGCCCTGTCTTGCTTTCAGGGTCAGATCCGTCCCGAAGCCCTCGAGTCCGCTTGGCGATTCGGGTTTTGAAGGAACGCTCTTGACATATATGTCTCCGTCCCGCGCGCCCGCCTCGAACTCACGAGTCTCGCTCGCGCCCATCCAGACCCGCCTTGCAAGCTCGCGCGCGCGCTCCACGCGCACTCCCCTGTCCGCAAGATATCTGTACGCGATAGAGCCGGGGTCCGCCAACACGGCGTCCATGATGAGTTCGGGGACGACGAAGGGCAGTCGGTTGCGCGTCGCAAGCAACACGGCGTCGTCCATTGCCCTCGCGACCCTCGGGGAAAGCCGCACGTCCGCCACGGGATTCGAATAGATGAATTGTTCGGCAAGTTCGCGCGCGCTTATCCCGTTTGACGAAAGGATCTCAAGCGCCGCGCTGTTTACGGTCAGCAAGCCATAAAGCATATGCTCGGAGCCGACCTCGCCGCCCGTACGCGCCGCCAAAACGCTTGCGTTTTCAATCACCGCCTGTGCCGATTGCGAAAATTTCATTGCATTGCCTCCCTGAGTCTTGCGCGCACGATATTTGCTCTTGCGATATTGCGCTGCTCGACTGTTTTTGCGTCGTTTAGTATTTCAAATGCCGAAGCGCATTCCCAAATCAATCTGTTGAGCGGGCGCATGCTTGCAAGCGGAAGTCTGCCCAAAATACAGCCTATTCGCACAAACACAAGCCTTTCCATAAGCTCGGCGGACGTCAGGCTGTACGCGCTGTTGAGCAAGCCGTAGCTTCTGTCGATCGCGTCGTAAAGCGCGGTGCGTTCGTCCGCTTCGAGGCAGGCGAGCGCGTCCCTTTCAAGCAAGCAAAGCTCGAACGCGCCTCGGGCGACAAGCCCTATCGTATCCTCCGCGCCAAGCCCCAGCATGTAGGCGTTTGACACCTGATACATGTCGTACGCCGCCTCGCTGCCCTCTCCGAAATATCCTCTTACCGTCAGCCCGTAGCGCTCTTTTGCGTTTCGCATCGCCGCCGAAAGCGCGCCCGTGCGCTTCAACGCGGGCAAAAACAGCATGACCGAGGCCCTCATACCCGTGCCCAGATTGGTCGGACACGCGGTCAGATAGCCGAATTCGGGGTCCTTTGCGATGGGCAACACGCCCTCGAGTCTTCGGTCATAGCGCGCCAAACGCTCATATGCCGCCTCGAGCGCGAAGCCGTCCTTTATGCACTGTTCTCGTATATGGTCCTCTTCAAACAACATGACGGAGATCTCGGGATCCCCGCTTTCCATGATCACCGCGCCTATCCTGCTCGAAGCGAGCGCGGGCGATATAAAATGCGCCTCGATAAGCGCGCGCTTTGTCAGAGGGTCAAGCTCGGACATTTTTCTTGCCTCGGCGGCGAATATCCCGTCCGAACAGCGTATCGCGTCCGCAAAAAGCGCGTTCATTCTTCCATCCGTCCCGCGAAGTTCGGAGGGGAACGGAAGCCCGAACACGTTCCTCGCAAGCCTGACGCGGGAAGACACGACGTTTGCGCTTGCGTACAGTCTCTCCTTCTCCGAAAGAGGGGACGTCCGCCTCGCAAGCTCCGCGACAGACGGCGGCGCATACAGTCCCGCCGCCGCGCTTAGCGCAATTTGGCGCATGTTGTCATAGCATTTCGGACAGCCGAGCAGGCCGCTTGCCGCAAATCTCTCCTGCGTACAGCCGCACGCTTCGCACTCCTTGCCCCTCCGCGCCGCTCTCTTGCGCGCGAGTTCATAGGGTATCACGCCGCTTCCGAGCGCGCGCGAATAACATTCCTCGCAATACGCGTATTCCACGGTCCGATTGTTCTCCGTGACGCGGTCCACAAGGACGCCTTCCCTTTTTCCGCAAATCGAGCACAGCTTTGTCGCCATAGTATCAAGACGCGAGCCTCGCAGCCGAAGCCTTCACTCCTCGAGATTCTTTATATATTCGGAAAATTTGCCGCTGAGCGCCTCGTCTCTGAGCGCAAATTCGATGATAGCTTCAAGATAGCCTTCCTTGTCTCCAATGTCGTAGCGGCGAGCGTCAAACGCGCATGCGCACACTTTTTTGCCCTCTTTGGCGAGCAAGCCTATCGCGTCCGTGAGGTATTTTTCGCCGTCTGTGACGGGAGTGCGCTCCACCACGTCGAAGATCTCGTTTGACAGCACAAATCTGCCCAATGAGACAAGATCGCTCGGCAACTCGCCCTTGGGCTTTTCAACAATGCCGTCTATCCACGCCAGCTTGTCGTCTATCATCTCGCGGACCATCATCACGCCGCATTTGCGCGCGACTTCCTCGGACGGCCTTTGACAGCCCACGATCGTCGCGCCGCCCGTACGCTCGAAGGCGTCGATAAGCTGCGCGGTGACGGGCTTCCCCTGCCCCGTGTACATCACGTCGTCGCCGAAAAGCACCGCAAACGGCTCGCCAGCGGCAAAATCTCTGCCAAGCGCGATCGCGTTGGCGTTTCCGTTCATCACGGGTTGAACAGCATATGAAATTTTCACTCCGTACTTTTTGTTTGCAAGTCCGTATTCCCTCGCCTTGCCCGTGGACAACAGCATCTCGTTGAGAGGCTCGTTCGGCTCAAACAGCTTTTTTATGTACAGCTTCTGCGGGGAAAGGATGATCAACACTTCCTCTATGCCCGAAAGCGCTGCTTCCTCCACGATATAACTCAACGCGGGAGTGTCCACGATGGGCAACAGTTCCTTGGGCAGGACCTTTGTCACGGGCAAAAATCTTGTCCCGAAACCCGCGCACGGAATGATAGCTTTTTTTACAGTCATTATACCCTCCTTGTCGCGGCGCAAGCGCAACGGTATCAATTGTATGCGCTTGGCGCTCGGTAGGCTACTTGGGTTGCGACGAAAACGTCGCTTGGACTATGTTATTTTCAAAACAAAGTCGGGATACCGTCATTTTTCAAAGCCGTGCGGATGCGTGGAGTGCCACTTCCATGCGGAGGAAATGATGCTCTCGAGGCTGTCGTAGCGGGGTTTCCAACCAAGCTCGCGCTTGATCTTCTCGCTGGACGCGACGAGGGTGGCGGGATCGCCCGGGCGGCGCGGCTCTATTGCGCGTTTGATCTTCAGCCCCGTCACCTTTTCGGTCATATCGATGACTTCTTTCACCGAAAAGCCGTTGCCGTTGCCGAGGTTGTAGTGCGTGGACTTGCCGCCGTGTTTCAGATAGTCGAGCGCGCGGATATGCGCGTCGGCGAGGTCTGTGATGTGGATATAATCCCTCACGCAAGTCCCGTCGGGAGTGGGATAATCCTCCCCGAATATGCCGATATGATCGCGCTGTCCGTTTGCCACCTGCAAAATGATGGGGATGAGGTGGGATTCGGGATTGTGCGCCTCGCCTATCTCCCCGCTTGCGTGCGCGCCCGCCGCATTGAAGTATCTGAGCGCGACGTATTTCAGCCCGTACGCCTTGTCGTAATCCTGCATAAATTGCTCCATCATCAGCTTGGTCTGGCCGTAGACGCTGGTGGGCTTTTGCGGACTTTCCTCCGTGATGAGCCCGTCTCCGCAGTCGCCGTAGGTCGCGGCGGAGGACGAGAACACAAGATATTTGACGTCCTTGGCGATCATGGCGTCAAGCAACGCGAGCGTGCCCGCGACGTTGTTGTGATAGTATTTCGCGGGATTGGACATACTTTCTCCGACAAGGGAAAACGCCGCAAAGTGGATCACGCTGTCCACGCCGTACCTCTCGAAAACGCTTTTGAGCAGTTCGACGTCGAAGATGTCGCCCTTGACAAACGGAACGTCCGCGGGGACGGCCTCGATGTGCCCTGTGGCAAGATTGTCGTACACAACGACGTCCATGCCTCTCTCTTTCAGTTCTCTGACGCAATGCGAGCCGATATAGCCGGCTCCTCCCGTAACAAGAATCATACTATACTCCCTTGCGCGACGCGCTAAAAAGATTTCTATGAGATATTATAAACTGCAACCTCTTGTTTTGCAAGCGCAAAACGTATATAATAATCGCGTGGACAGAACGATTTTGCATTGCGACCTGAACAACTTCTACGCTTCGGTGGAACAAAAACTGCATCCCGAATACGACGGGCTGCCGCTTGCCGTTTGCGGAGATCCGAAAAAAAGGCACGGCATAGTGCTTGCAAAAAATCAGCTCGCAAAAAAAGCGGGAGTGCAAACGGGCGAGGCGATTTGGATATCCAAGCAAAAATGCCCCGACATTGTGTTTGTCCCGCCGCATTACGACGAGTATGTGCGCTACTCAAAGCAGGTTTTTGCGCTGTACACGCAATACACGGACAGAGTGGAGAGTTTCGGCATAGACGAATGTTGGCTGGACGTCACGGGCTCGAAAGCGCTGTTCGGGGACGGCAAAACCATCGCCGACGAGCTCAGAGAACGGGTGAAAAAGGAGACGGGACTGACCATTTCCGTGGGCGTTTCCTTCACAAAAACGCTCGCGAAGCTCGGCTCGGACCTGAAAAAGCCGGACGCCACCACCGTGCTGGACAGACAGCACTATATGGACATTGTGGGCGATTTGTCCCCCGGCGAACTCATCATGATAGGCGGCCGCACCTCCAAAAAGCTGGAGACCCTCAACATCCACACCATCCGCCAACTCGCAAGCGCGGACAGGGAGCTTTTACGCTATCACTTCGGCGTGATCGCGGACAATATGATCGACGCCGCCGCAGGGCTTGAGACGGACGAAGTTAAGCTCGCGACCGACCGCCGTATGCCCAAAAGCGTGTCCAACGGCACCACGACTCCGCGCAACATCCAAAACGCGGACGAGGCAAAAGCGGTGATCTATTCGCTTGCGGAGCTTGTGGCAATGCGCCTGAGACAGTACGGGCTTGTCGCGCAAGGCGTCTCGCTTGCAATAAAAGACCCCGAGCTGAATTGGATGTCGAAACAGTCCCCACTGCCCATGGCAAGTTCAAACTCCTGCGACATCGCGGAAGGCTCGATACGATTGCTTGAAAAGATACACAAATTCCCTCAACCGCTCAGAGCGATCACGGTGGGCGCAATAAGGCTTATCCCGCAAAGCGACATTCAGATCGGGCTGTTCGACGATCCCGACGACAAAGAGGGCAAGCTCGAAAGAAGCATTGACGCCATTCGCGGCAAATACGGCTATCATTCCGTGCAACGCGGGATCGTGCTTGACACGGATCTTACGGGCAATCTGCACGAGGACGACGACTTCCGCCCCTTCCATCAATCAAAATCCACCTAAACGCACGATTTGTGTTTTGAGTGCGACGGATTTAAGCCTAAAATACACAATACGTGCTTTTATATTTGTACATCTCCTTCTCAAATCCCCTATAAAACGGCGTATCTTGGCGTTTTTCGCATTTTTTTGCGATTTATTCAAAACACTAATCGTGCTTTTGCGTCGCGGTTTTGAAAGGGTCAGCGGTCTCCGCGTTTTACAACTGTAGGACATTTTGTTTACTTTATCCGCAAAATTTGCTATTATTGTCATATCTGCGCATGTGCGCGGCGTAAAGGCAGGTGCTAATGAGCGTTGCGGATATTATTGTACACCTTCTGGGCTTACTTGCGGGGATAGGCGTTTTCCTTGTTGCGATAAAGATCATCAGCAACAACCTTGAAGCCGTAGGAGGAAACCGACTCAAATCGCTGTTTGCCATGACGTCGAAAAGCAATCTTTTGGGCGTGGGCATAGGCACCGCGGCGACCGCTTTGGTCCAAAGTTCGGGCGCGACGTCGGTCATGGCGATAGGTTTTGTCAACGCGGGAATAATGACCCTCATGCAGGGTTGCGCGATCGTGCAACC
>CANQNC010000040.1 GCA_947625145.1 uncultured Clostridia bacterium | reverse complement strand
CTCTGAGCAAGTTCAGCGAGACGAAAACCGTCTCGTCCCCGTACTCGCCCTTATGCGCTTCCGCCCACGCCTTGGCGCCTTGCACGCCCGCTGCGCCGCCGCCCGTGAGGATCACGCCGACCTCGGTGTTTTTCAGGGTCACGTCCTGCTTTTTGAGGAAGCGTATGACGTTGTAGGCGGTCAAAACTCCGCTCAATCCGTCGTTTGCGCCGTCAATGACGCGCTTGGGGCTGACCAGAAAATAGGTGGATATCCACGGGAACAAAAAGATCGCGCCCGCAAGCCCCGCATACAGCAAGCCGCCGCTCGCTATGCCCGCGCCTATGCCGCCGAAAAGAGCCCACTTGGCGACGCTCAGCGCGACGACGTAAAGCGCGCCCGCAAAGTTCAGCACTCTCAGCGCCGTAAACATGGCGCCGCCCAAATAGTGCTTGACGGTCATTTCATGCGCCGCGTCGATATGCGCGACGAAAAATATCCTCTTTTGCGTCTCGTCCGAGGAGCGCCTGACCGCCGTGACGTTTTGCGAAGTCTTTTCCTTGTAAAGCACGTCCATCACGCGCAAGTTGAAGATATATTGTATCAAATACGGTAAGAGAGAGGCGATCACAAACACGATGGAAAGCATGGCGCAGAAAAAGTAGGCGACATACGCCAAGATCATGAAGGTGGCGCTCAGCGGCACCCAGCCCATATACGCTTTCGGATACGCCTTGAAGTTTTCGGTCTTTACGTCGTCGGCGTATTTTTCCAGTTTTTGGCGCATATAGTCCGCGGCGTCCGCTTCACCTTGACTGCCCGTTTCCCTGCTGCCGAACGTCTTGCAAATATATCTTATCTCGTTCTGTATGCCCTCGGCGACATGCTGTCTGTCCACAACAATTTTTTCAGACATATCATTGACCTCCGCCTTCGGCATTTTTGAGGATGAGCTTCAACGTCTTTTTCACCACGATTTCAAGCTCGTCCGAAAGCCCGTTGAGCGCGGTTGAACAAAACCTCCTCTCAATCGAGGCGAGGCGCTTTGCAAGCCTCTCCCCTTCCTCCGTAAGCGAAAGATTTTGCTCTCTCTTGTCCATCTTCGAGATGGAGATATCTATCAATCCTCTCTCCTTGAGAGAGCGCACGCTTCGGGATATCAGCGCTTTGGACACGTCGAGGTCTTTTGCAAGCTGACTTGCCGTATTCACGGTTTCCAGCCCCATCAGCACGGCGATCTCGTTTGGAGAAAATCCAGCGCCGTCGGTCGCCTCTGCAAGCGCGCGTTCCCGAGCGGAGAGGAGCCTTCTCGCCGAAGCGAGAAGGTACTCCATAAATTGAATGTCTTTATCCTTTTCAGACTGCATAATGACTCCTTGTCCGTATTTTAGCCTGCCAAAGATGCCTTTTTTGATTCTGTTTTCCCCAATCGGGGCGAGATTTATTGTTCCTCGGGGTCGGAAGAGCCGTCCTCATTCGGACCTGCTTCCTCAGCCTCGGGAGCGGGTTCCGCTACCTCTTGGACGGGGGCCGCCGTATCCTCTGCCTCGGGATGGACTTCCTCAAGGGCGATATCCCCTTCCTCTCCTTCGATAGGCACTGCCTCGGAGTTTTCGTTGGGAAGGACCGCCTCTGCCGCAAAGCCGTTTTCCGCGGCGTTTACAGCCTCGACGTTTCCGTCCGCGCCCTCTGCTGCCGCGGCTTTTCTGAGTTTGATCTGCTCGACCGCCTCTTGCTGCTGCTTCTCATTGAACTTGTAGAAGAAGAGAGGGATGACGGTCAAGAAGAAACTGATCGCCGCCACAAGCATCAGCATGATCCACATTGTATCCTTGCCCGAAGCGTCCAACGCGCCGGGATTGTTTGGCGTTATGTCTGCCATGGAATACGCGAGCACGCCCACAAACGCGCCGATCGCCATGCCGACTTTGTTGATGAGGGTCTGCATTGCAAAGCAGATGCCTTCCGCTCTCTCCCCCGTTTTGAGTTCGAGATATTCGACGGTATCGCCGATCATTGCGTAGGTCAGGATATTGCCGAAGCCCACGGGCACGCCCGCAATGACCAAGGCGAGCAACAACACGACAAATGTCGCCGTGTGCGAATAATCGCCCTTGTCCGTCGCGATGCCCACGATAAACGCGATAAGCATGGCGACGCCGCCCACGATGTGCGACCATATGTAGGTGTTGCGCTTTCCGAATTTCTTTGTGAAGAACGGGACCATGACGGACGCGATCAAGCCGCCCGGGACGATCGCCATGTTGAACAGCGTATAAAGCCCCGTGCCCTGCATGCCGAGGAAGCTCCGGTCCGCAAACACGTATTTTGCAAAATACAAACCGCCCGTGTAGGTGAACAGCATCCTCGCCGCGCCGCCTATGCCCGAAAGCACGATCAGCATCAGAGGCTTGTTTTTGAACAGCAATTTCAGATTGTGTCCGAGAGACGGGGGATTTTCCAAGGACTGATTGCGTTCCTTGGTGTGTTTGAATCCGACGTAAAACAGGGGAAGCGCCACAACGCAACACACGATCGCGGCGACGAAATATATCCATTTGAGGTCGGTTTGAAGCTGTCCGCCGTATTGCGTCATGATGTTTTGCAGATCCGCGCCCGTAACGATATCGGTTTTCAAGCCAAGTCCTCCGACCGCCGCCCATGCCTTGTTGAGGTCAGCAAGGTTTGCAACGTTCAGATCTCTGCACTTGGCGAGGAATTCTTGAATGGGACCGAGCGCCGCTATGCCCAATTTGTCGACGTCAAATTCCCCCGACAATTGTATCTGCGATATGAAGGATTGCACTGTGTCCACAATGCTTCTGTTTGCGCCCGTAAGCGCGGAGTCGATCTGCGGAACGATGATTGTCACAAGCCCCGCGCCGACAGTGCAGAAAAGCCTCGCGATCGTCAGCATGTTGCCGCGACGATAGGTGTCGTTGGACATTGCGGTGGACAAGCCCCAATACGGGACGTCCGCCACCGTGTACACCATGCCCCAGATCAGATATACTATCGTGACCGCCGCAAACCCTCCCGGGCTGTTTGGATACCACGGCAGGAAGCACAATATGGTCATGATCATGATGGGAATTGCCATCCACTTCAAATACGGACGGCACTTGCCCCATTTTGTGCGGGTACGGTCTACGATCGAGCCCATGATCGGGTCGTTTGCGGCGTCATAGATCCTCGCAAACAGCATAAGCAACGCCACCCAAATGGCGGGGAAGCCTATTGCGTCCGTCATGAACAACGTCAGATACGAACCGACGATCGTGCAGATCATGTTCTGCCCAAATCCGCAAATGGAAAAAGCAAGGCCTTCTTTGGGCTGCATTTCCCCATCTCCGGGCTTGGAGCCGAACAGCTTGTGCAGCCACATATGTTTGGCTGCGGGTGCTGCGGATTGGTTTTCGCTCATAATAATCTCCCTTAGATTATATAATCTAAATTTTATTTTAACAGTTCATTCGTCAACTTTCAAGCCCTAAATCCGAAAAATCATACCATTTGTAAAATTTCTTTCATAATATTATGTCAAAACAAAAAACAGGGCGCGGTCTTGCCCGCGCCCGAACGCCCTCAGCGTATGAAGTTTGTGCGGCTGCCCTGCTCCTGCTTCGGAGGCGCTATGCCCTCTCTCTTGCCCGCCTCGATCGCTTTCAAGAGCCACGCCATGTTCCGCCCGAGGTTGCGCATGGTCTGAAGCCCTTCTTTGTCCTCGCGCACCTGTTCGGGAGTGCTGCCGTGCACCATGTTCCAATACGAGGACGAGACAAGCGGCATGCTCGCGATCGTCGGATATTTCAAGAGGACGTCCAAGGACGCAACTGTCCCCGCTCTTCTTGCGGACACGACGACGGCGGCGGGTTTGAGCTCGAAAGCGTATCTCCCCGCATAAAACGCCCTATCCAAAAGGCACTGTATCCGTCCGTCGGGATGCGCGAAGTACACGGGCGAGCCGAACACAAAGCCGTCCGCGGTCTTCGCCGCGTCTATAAGCGCGTTTACGCCGTCTCCGTCCACGACGCATCTGCCCTTCCCGACGCAACCGCCGCAGGACAGGCAATCCACGATCGGCCTTGCGCCGATTTGGAATATCTCGGTCTCCACGCCCTCGCTGTTCAGCACAGAGGCAACCTCGGCAAGCGCCGCGTAAGTGCAACCCTTTTGATGAACGCTTCCGTTCACAAGCAAAACTTTCATAAAAACTCCTCTGCCCAATATATGCGGGCAAAACGCAATTGTACAAGCGACAAGTCGCCGAACAAATTATAATACCGACCCGCGATATTGGCAAACGATTTTTTGCTTTCAAAGCAAACACGCTTTTGCCCGCAAAAACAAAAACGCTCTCCCCGCCCCCGCAAAAACAAACGCGCCGCAAAGAGGACTCCTTTTCGAATTTTTTTGCGGAAATTTTTCAAAAACCCGTTGACAGGAGCGAGCGAGACTGATATACTAAATTTGAACATTTGAAAAGTCGTTCAATTGTTCAATTGAAAGGAGTTGTCTATGAGCGAAAATCAATCGGACGCGGAGGATATCAGAGCCATGCTCCCCGACGAGGACACATTGTTCGTGCTGGCGGAGCTGTTTAAGGTGTTCGGAGACCCCACGAGGGCAAAGATAATGAGCTGTCTTGCGATCAGGGACATGTACGTCTCCGAGCTTTCCGAAGTCTTGGGGATGAGCGTGTCCGCGATCTCGCATCAGCTGAGGGTCTTGCGCAACGCCAAACTTGTCAAAGGCAGCAAGCTGGGCAAAGAGGTCAAATATTGCCTTGACGACAACCACGTCATGCAGATCATGGAGTGCGGGCTGACCCACATCAACGAGGTGAGATAGCGGGCACAAGCGCAAAAGGCGTGCGCGTCATATGATAAAACAGACGGGGAGGCCCGTCCCGATTTGCGGCAAACAATTGAACGATTGCTTAAACAATCAATCGTCAAGAAACAAAAAATCAATCATAACGGAACAAAAAAGGTCAAAGAGGCGGAATATGAAAAAGGTGTTTAAGATGCAGGATCTGGATTGCGCAATGTGCGCGGAAAAGATGAGAGCGCGCATAGCGAAGTTGGACGGCGTGCAATTTGTCAGCGTGGATTTTATGTCCCAACGCATGACCATAGAGGCGGAAGAAAAGGACTTCGACGCTCTCATGGACGAGATCAAACGCATATGCAAAAAAATCGAACCTGATTGCAAAATCGTATGTTGATCATATCAAAACGCGGCTATGAAATGTCAATTGAGCAAAAAACTTCGTAACAATTTGATACGCATTTGCGTTGTGCTCGCGGCGTTTGTCGTCGTGTTCGCGACAGACAAGGCGATAGGACTTGCGGAGGCTGTCGGCGGCAAATACGGATGGCTTCTGCCCTTCTTCCTCTATCTCGGCGTATATCTTGCCATAGCCTACGACGTGCTTTGGAAGGCCGTGCGCAACATACTGGGCGGCGAGCTGTTTGACGAAAATCTGCTTATGTGCATAGCATCCCTCGGCGCGTTCGGGCTTGCCATCTTCAGAAGCGTGAAGGGCATGCCCGCGGAAGGCTTCGAAGAGGCGTGCGCGGTCATATTGTTCTATCAAATAGGCGAATTTTTCCAAAGTTACGCGGTGGGCAAGTCCCGCTCGGGGATATCCGAGCTTATGGACATCCGCCCCGACAGCGCGAACGTCATACGCGACGGCGAGGCGATATCCGTATCCCCCGAAGAGGTCGCGATCGGCGAACTCATCCTCATAAACCCCGGGGAAAAGGTCCCCCTCGACGGGCGGATAGAGGAAGGCGCCTCGTCCTTCGACCTCAGAGCACTCACGGGCGAATCCCTCCCCAAAGACATGGGAGCGGGCGATATGGCGATCAGCGGAAGCGTAAATCTGACATCTTCGGTCAAGGTGCGCGTGGAAAAGGAATTTCACGACAGCACTGCCTCAAAGATCTTGGAACTTGTGGAAAACGCGGCGGACAAAAAGGCGGTCGCGGAAAACTTCATCACCCGCTTCGCCCGCTTCTACACCCCCGCCGTTGTCGCAGTCGCGCTTCTGCTTGCCATCATCCCCTCCGTCGTGACGGGAGACTGGATAAGTTGGATATACAGGGCGCTCAGCTTTTTGGTCGTATCCTGCCCCTGCGCGCTTGTCATTTCCGTGCCGCTCTCCTTTTTTGCGGGCATCGGCGCCGCCTCGAGGTATGGGATACTCGTCAAGGGCTCCGCGTATCTGGAAAGGCTGAACAAGGCGAATATATTTGTCTTTGACAAGACGGGAACGCTTACAAAGGGCGCTTTTGCTGTGACAAAGGTCGTTCCCGAGGAAAGGTGGGACGAATTGCTTCATCTCGCCGCCATGGCGGAGCAAGGCTCCTCGCATCCCATCGCGCGCTCCATCTGCGAGCTTGCGGGAGAATGCCAAAGCGATTGCGCTCTCGTCAACGAAGCGGGCATGGGCGTGATCGCGACAAGCCAAGGGCACGAGATCTTGGTCGGAAACTTCAAGCTGATGCAGGCTCACGGCATAGTCTGCTACCCCGCCGAGGACGTCGGGACCGCGGTATACGTTGCAAAAGACGGGGAATATCGGGGATATATCCTCGTGGAGGATCTGCCGAAAGACGAGGCAAAAGAGGTCGTCGCCGCGCTGAACGCTTCGGGCAAAACCGTCATGCTGACGGGCGACAACGAAGCCGTTGCGCGCAAGATCGCGACCGAACTTGGCGTCTCCGCCTACAAGGCGTCCCTGCTCCCCGCGGACAAGGTGGACGAGGTGGAGGCTCTGCTTGCGGCAAAGGGCAAGCGAGACGCGCTCTGCTATGTCGGCGACGGCATCAACGACGCGCCCGTGCTAATGCGCTCGGACATTGGCGTCGCAATGGGCGGCTTGGGCAGCGACGCGGCGATAGAGGCGTCGGACATCGTGCTGATGAAGGACGATCTGCGCGCTCTGCCGCTTGCAAAGCGTATCGCAAAGCGCACGTATGCGGTGGTCATGCAAAACATTGTGTTTGCGCTTGCCGTCAAACTTGTCATACTCCTGCTCAGCGCGTTTGGCATAACCAACATGTGGATGGCGGTGTTCGGAGACGTAGGCGTCGCGTTCCTTGCCATACTCAACGCCATGCGCGTCAACACAAAGCGCGGCTATGAGGCAAAATCTCCAAAGCCGAAAATCGCAAAATAGTCGAAACCTCGACGGGCGAAAGTCATAAAACAGACAACTCCCCCGACAGCCGAAATTCTTAAAACAGAACAGGACACAAAACAGTCAAAAATCCTATGTTTATGTAAACAAAAACGATATGTGGTTGCAAAACAGAGCGTCTGCGATTTGCGGACGCTCTGTTTTTGATTGCAAAGGTTGAATGATAGGCGTTTGAGGCCGTCAAAATTGCCGTCAAGGGACGACGTATTCGACATTCGATAGGCAATGTCAAGGCTGTACACTTTCAAACTTGCGCTTGCTTGTACATCAAATGGAAGCCAAGCTCGCGGCTTGCCGACGCTAGATTGCGTTTGAGGTTGTCAGAACAGGCCCGAGATCACGCCGTCGCTGTCGACGTCTATCCTCTCCGCGGCAGGGGACTTTGGAAGCCCCGGCATTGTGAGGATATCCCCCGTAAGCGCCACGACAAAGCCCGCTCCCGCGCTGACCTTGACGTTTTTTACGGTGACAGTGAAGCCCTCGGGCGCGCCGAGTTTGGTCGGATCGTCGCTGAAGCTGTATTGCGTCTTTGCTATGCAGACGGGGCATGAGCCGAAGCCCAATTTTTCAAGCTGTTCGATCTGCTTTTCCGCCGCCGTCGTATAGGTCGCGCCGTCGCCGCCGTAGATTTTTGTGACGACCGCGCGGATCTTGTCCTTCAGCCCAAGCTCGGAGGGATAGGCAAATCGGAAGTCGCCGTGCTCCTCCTCGCAAAGGCGCACCACCTCTTTTGCAAGCGCCTCTCCGCCCTTGCCGCCTTCCGCCCAAACTGTGGAAAGCACTGTGTTTACGCCCAGCTCGCGGCATTTTTTGATGATGAAATCTATCTCCGCGTCCGTGTCCGTCGGGAAGCGGTTGACCGCGACCACGCAAGGAAGTTTGTAGACGTTTTTGATGTTTGAAACATGGCGCAAGAGGTTCGGGACGCCCTTTTCAAGCGCGACGAGATCCTCTGTGGCAAGCTGAGTTTTGGGAAGTCCGCCGTGCATTTTCAGCGCGCGCACTGTCGCGACCACCACGACCGCGGAGGGAGTCAGCCCCGCCATGCGGCATTTGATATCCAAAAACTTCTCCGCGCCGAGGTCCGCGCCGAAGCCCGCCTCTGTGACGGCGTAGTCTCCAAGCGCAAGCGCGAGTTTTGTTGCGATGACCGAGTTGCAGCCATGCGCGATGTTGGCAAACGGTCCTCCGTGCACGATCGCGGGCGTACCCTCGAGCGTCTGCACGAGGTTTGGTTTCAACGCGTCCTTCAACAGCGCCGCCATAGCGCCGACGGCTTTCAGATCCCCCGCGGTGACGGGCTTGTCGTCGAAGGTGTAGCCGACGATGATCCTTGACAGCCTCGCTTTCAGGTCGTCAATGGAGCTTGCAAGGCACAGCACCGCCATGATCTCGCTTGCGACGGTTATGTCGAAGCCGTCCTCTCTGGGCACTCCGTTCGCCTTTCCGCCCAAGCCGTCCACGACGAAGCGGAGCTGGCGATCGTTCATATCCACACACCTCTTCCAAGTGATCTTGCGCGCGTCTATCCCAAGCGCGTTGCCCTGCTGAATGTGGTTGTCGAGCATCGCCGCAAGCAGATTGTTCGCCGCGCCTATCGCATGAAAATCCCCCGTGAAATGGAGATTGATATCTTCCATGGGCACGACCTGCGCGTATCCGCCGCCTGCCGCCCCGCCTTTCACGCCGAAAACCGGCCCGAGAGAAGGCTCTCTGAGCGCGACCATGACGCGCTTGCCTATTCTCTTCAAGCCGTCCGCAAGCCCCACTGTCGTGGTGGTCTTGCCCTCGCCCGCGGGAGTGGGCGTGATCGCCGTCACGAGAACGAGCTTGCCGTTTTTGCCCGCGCGCTCCA
>CANQNC010000039.1 GCA_947625145.1 uncultured Clostridia bacterium | reverse complement strand
CTATATGCCGCAGTTCAAGTCCCATGAGCGCAAAAAAAAATTGCCCGTCGGCAATTTTTTGGTGCGGTCACCGGGACTTGAACCCGGATGTCATGGACATACGCCCCTCAAACGTACGCGTCTGCCAGTTCCGCCATGACCGCGATTTGTATTGACATTATATGATTTTGCTTCTTGCTTGTCAAGGATTTTGATCTTCAAAAGTTGAAAAGCAACAATTTTTTTTGCGAGGCATAGGCTGAATTGATATGGCGTGCGACACTGAGGACGGCAACCGACAGCCCAAGCCCTGCGACACTCCGCTCGGGCGAAACATAAGCGCGATCATCATTGCCGAGGTGCTTGCCGAAGGAAAGAGCAAGCAAGAGATCGGCGAGCTTTGCTCTGTGCTTCAAATGATAATCAACGCGCTGAGAAGTTATTGACCTGCGCCCTGCGGATTGTAGTTGAACTCCTGCAAATTTTGGCGAGTTGCCTCCAGCGCTTCCATAAGCGTCTTTTCGATCATCTGATAGGTTGCGATCGCCCGCGAATTGACCTGCATATACATTGCGTCGCAATATCTTTCCGCCTCGTCTATCTTTGCCGCCGCCGCCGCGCTGGCTTGTTGCGTGATGGCGTCGGTCGCGACGAGTTGCGCCGCCTGATTTTGCGCGTCCTGCACGATAGAGCCTGCGAAGTTTTGCGCGTTTGCAATGTAGTTGTCGCGCTGATCTATAATCTGATTTGCCTCTTTTATCGCCTGCGGCATGTTGTTGCGTATGCCCGAGATCAGCTCCAAAAGCCGAGACTTGTTCAAAACGACGTCAGACGCGCTGAACGCCGCGCGCTTTGCCCGCATGACTTCGGTTTCGAGTTCGCTCAAAAGTTTGTCGATGGTTTCCATATTGACCCCCATTGGTACTTTCAGTATAATTTATAAAATCCTATAATTCAAGCAAATTTTTCAATTTGCGACAGTCGAGAGCATATTTCGCGCGATTCAAGACAACTCCACGCCCGCGAGCGCCGCAAATTCCTCGGACGCGTACACTTCCGCCGCCGCCGTCGGAAGCCCCGACGTATCCCCCTCGGCAAGCTGTCTGCGCACCGCCGAACTGCTGACGCCCTTCAACGAGTCAAGCACGACAAACTCGGTTTCAAAGCCGAATTGCCGATTGTACGCCGCCTGCTCCTCTTCATATTTCTCGTCCGCCGAGTCTCTTATCCCTCGTATCAATTTTTCCGCGCCCACCTCTGCCGCCGCTTCCACGGCGGTTTTGCGGGAGAAGATAGCGCGCGCGCCCTTGTGCTCGCCGCACATTGCCGTTGCAAGAGCCAGCCTCTGCGCACTGCCGAACGTATAGGTCTTGTCGGGATTGATGAGGCAAGCGACGACCACCTCGTCAAACGAGAGGAGCGCCCGTTTGAGCACCTCTTCGTGCCCGATGGTCACGGGGTCGAAACTGCCCGTCATCAGCGCGATATGCCGCCTTGAAACAAACTCCGCGGTCACCGTCCCCATCCTCTTCGTGCGTTGTTTGTAGGCGGGATCTTCAAGCGTGTAGGTCTTTTGAGCGCCGTGCTCGAAAATCGCTATTCCGTCCGCGCTGAGAAGGTCGTTTTCGAATATGATATCCAAAGCAAGCTCGGCGAGGTCCCCCGCATAGGGCGGGTCCAAAAAGATGAGGTCATACTTCTTCCCCTCCGTCGCCGCGCTCCTGAGCGCGACGGAAAAGTCGCACTGCCGCACGCTGTAATTGCCGTCCACTCCCTTCAAATTCTGCTTTACGAGTTCCACGCTCGCGCGGCTTTTGTCCACGAAGTCCACACGCTCGGCGCCTCGCGATATGCACTCTATCCCAAGCGCGCCGCTGCCCGCGAACAGGTCGAGCACCCTCGCCCCCGCGACGTAGCCTTGAAGCACGTTGAAGATGGTCTCTTTTATGCGCGTGGTGGTCGGGCGAACGCTGTCGTCCATGGGCGACGCAAGATTTTTGCCTCGGTATTTTCCTGCGACAACTCTCATTTTATCCCTCGATTTCGTTCGGATAAACTCTGTTTTTTGTGATTATCCGCTTTTGCGTGATCATCATGTCAAGCGGTATGTCATGCGCCCGCGTTTCAAGTTCGTCCACCTGTTGGCAGTCGAAGGCAAGCCCTATTTTGAATGTGTCTACGTTTGCGAGATATCTGTCGTAAAAGCCTCCGCCGTGCCCCAAGCGCTCAAGCCCGCAAAACGCGACGACGGGAAGGATGGCGATGTCGTGACTTGCGCAGATCTCCCCCTCGACGGGCTCCTCTATGCCGTAGTCGTCCACAAAAAATTCCGTGTCGGGCAAAACGCGGATCGCCTTCATCTCATGCTCTACTATCTTCGGAACGCAAACGATCTTTCCAAGTTCGATTGCCGTCGCTATTATCTTTTTTGTGGACGGCTCGATTTGAGTGTTCAAAAAGACGAACGCGCTTTTTGCGTCCGCAAACTCGTCGAGGGAAACGAGCGCGCGAAAGATTCGTTCGCTTGCCGCGGCCCTCTCCTCAAAACGCATCTCTTCCACTCGCCGTCTTGCGAGCTGTCTTGTCTGTGCCTTTGTCATCATATATATATCCTCTCCGTCCGTCCGCGCCAACAAGTCATAAGCGCGTACGGGATTGTCCCTCTTTGCTTTGCCAGCTTTTGCGCGATCTCGGGAGAAAGAAGGACGACTTCTTCTCCCACGCTTACGTACATATCCCCCGCGTCCGCCATAAACATATCCATGCACGCGCGCCCGACCACGGGGCACTCCTTGCCGCGTATCAGCACAAACGCCTTTCCTTCCCTGTCCATGCCGTCCGCGTAGCCGCCGAACACCGTGACGATATTTGTGCTTTCGCGCACTCTGACGCGCCCATAGCCCACGCACTCGCCGCCGCGCACTCGCCTCAGGTCTATCGCCCGACTTGTCACTGTCATCGCGCCCTCGTACGCCGCGTAGCCGACGCGCGTCATGTCGTACGCCAAACTCCTCTTTTTACAGCCCGCGCTTGCGGCAAGATGCCTGATTGCGTTTGGAAAGAACTTCGCCGCTTTCGCGCTCATCCTGTCAAACGCCTCCGCCTGCGCGTGATTTAGGTTGCGGAGGTGGGAATAAACTCCCTCCGCGCGCACTCCCGCCTTTTTGAGCGCAGACAGCACGTCGTCAAGTTCCTCTTCGCAAAAGCCCAGCCTGTGCATGCCAGTGTCCAGTTTTATGTGGACGCGCAGATCCGCGGGGTCAAGACTGCCACACTCCGTCAACCGCAAAACAGCGTCTATCTGAGCCCGACAATAAAGCCCGACGACAATGTTCAACTCAGCCGCTTTCAACAGCTCGGACGGAGCGCACGCAAGCGCGAGAATGTCTCCTTTTATCCCGCCCTCTCTCAGTGCTTCCGCCTCGTCGAGGGTCGCCACGCCGAACATATCCGCCGTCCTTATCGCGCGCGCCACTTCCAAGGCGCCGTGCCCGTAGGCGTCGGCTTTGAGCATCAGCATGACCTTCCCGCCGCCCGCCTTCACGCGGTCGAAATTTTCTTTGATTTTGCCAAGATCTATGACGACTTTCAGTCTGATGGTCTCACCCCCGTCAAGCATGATATGCGCTTAAAGGGAGATTTGACACGCGGATTCAGATATCCTTTGCGAGATACAGGAAGTCATATTGCCTGAAAGGCGCCTCTCCCCTCTTTTCAAACCCCAACTTCTCAAGATTCGAAAGGGAGGGCAGATTGCCACTCTGCACCACCGCGCAAAGCACGCTTCCCGCAAGATTTTGTTCGGCGTATTTTATCACCGCTTTGCACAGCGTTTTCGCGACGCCTCTTCCTCTCATGCGCTCGCGCACCATTATCCCGCTGAACTCGTAGTATTGCCGCGGTCTTTTGTCGCCGCAAAGCTCGCGCAGTTTGTCGCCGTAGCTTGCGTCAAGGTCCACGGCGCACGTCCCGACAAGCTCGTCTCCCGAAAACGCGCCCAGCATATAGCCCTTGCTCAGCACCTCGGCAAGCTCGTCGTCTGTATAATTCAAAAAGTTTTTCTTGTCGGGCAGACGGGATATCTCCTCTTTCAAAAAGCACATGACCATGTTGAAATCCCTTTCCGTCAGCCGCTTGATCTCAAACTCACCGCCGCGCTCAACGCAAGGCTCGTCCGCCTTGTCCGCGTACTGCTTTGGCGTAAGCACATATTTGTCAAGCAAAAACTCGGGACAATAGCTCAGTTTGGATCTGCGCAAGCCCTCAAGCCCCATATCCTCCTGCCTGTTGATAAACTCGCAAGAGGCAAACTCGCGCGCGGCGAACTCGTGAGCGAGGAAGGCATATACGCCGTCGTACGCGACGTCCGCCTTTTCGTAGATGACGACCGCGGTGTTGCTCGGCATGATCTCGCCCACGCTGAACCCGACAAGTTTGCCGTCCACCCTCAACACTTCGCACACCGTCTCCCCGCGCAGAGAGGCGAGCACCGCCTCTTTCATGATGAGGCTCTCTTCAATGGCGCTGTCCCTCGCCTTCTCGGTTTGGAAGTTGTGCGCATGCATCCAATCCCGCTCGAATTGCAAAAGTTCCTCCACCTCGTCCTCTTTCAAAGAGGTCATTGTCCAATTGTAGACGGAGGAAAATTTGCGGATATGATTGCGCTTCGCGTTGTAGCGTTTGCCCTTCATGGCGATGAAGTCGCTCGCGCGATATATGTACTCCGACCAATCCCTGTTCGTGCTCGCATCATATGCGTCCGACAGCTCGTTTGCAAGCTCCGCCGTGCAGGAGAATATCTCGCTGTTTGGGGGAAGCAGGGAAAGCGCATGCCGCATGGATACGCCCTCGGACAAAAGGGGCGTCCAATAGCGGAGCTTTCCGTTGAAAGCGGCGCGCAAAAAGAGCGCTCCGTCCTTTTCTGCGTATTCAATAAGGTCAAACCATATGAGATAGGCATAATAGGAAAAATCGCTGCCCGTATAGCCGCTGTTTTTCGAATATTGCGCGATGAGATTGCGAGCTTTGGCGTCAAAAGGCAAAAATTCCATATCACAACTCCGTCATGACGGCTTCTTTCATTTCTTGCGTTTGGGGAGCACAAAGGTCTCGATGGCAAGCCCCTCCACCCTTTTTGCGAGCCCCTCAGACAACTGCTCGCGGGAGGCGGGACTGACGTTGAGCCTCAGGCACATGTCGTCTTTTGTGATCAAAAACAGCTCGCCCGTGTCCGCGTTTTGCTTGAGAGTGCGCATATTGTCGTAGCGCACCTTGTCCTTGAACACGCCGAGCATGACGACAAGCTGTTCATCGTCAAGTCTGTAATAGCTGTTGAAAAGCACGACGCACGCCATGACTCCCACAATGACGGCGGCGGCGAGGGACACTCCCGCGACCGCAGGCGAATTGAGCTTCGTCGCCCCCGCGAGCATGGCGATGTCTAGGGCGATAAGCGCCAAAACGCCCACCAAAACTATGGCGAGCACCACGGTTTTCCAAACCCCGAAATACATTCCGAAAGTCTTATCTTTCTTCATCTTCTATCTCCGAAAGCCCGCTGTCACGAGCCGCGTCTCTCTCCTGATTGTCACTGCGGAAGCCGAAATCCACGGTGTTGACCACAGTGCTCCCGTCCGTGTAGAAGCTCATGCCCTTCGCCTTGTAATAGCCTATCAGCTCGGCGGCGCGCATGAGGAAATAATAGATTGGCGGAAGCACAAGCGCGATCAGACCGCCCGTCGGGAACACGAGGAGGATCGTAAGCATGTAGGTGATGGAAAATATCAGCACAAACGCCTTCAGAAGCCCGAAAAAGTTGTGCTTGACGTATACGAGACTGCGGGAGAAAGCGGGGAACATCCTCTCCTCGGGATGATACAGCACCCTCGGCAACCACCCGCCGAAAAACACCGCTCTGAACGAGCAGAACGTCACAGTAAGGACAAGCACAATTGGCAGAGTGAACACGCCTATCAGCATGAAAAACACAAGCGAGCAGGCCAGCAGAATTGCAAAAAACGCCACGTCAAGAGGCAGGCTTATCGCAAGTTTGGACAGGGAAAATCTGACGCTGCGCCTCAGATTGAGCGCCATATTGCTTGCAAAGCCGAAGCGCATATTCGACGCCATCAAATTGTTGATTATGTCCGCAATGCTCAAAAAGGACAGCCCTCTCAAAAAGCAATACAGCGCGTACACAAACACTATCCCTATCGCAAATCCCGCCGTGGCGCCGCCGTTTGCGGACATCGCCTTGAAAGCGCCCACGATCGCGGGCACAATGTCGTTTGCCGCGACTCTTAGGTTCAAACTGCCGTTCCAGACTTCTTTGAGGGACGACTCTATCGTCGCGACGTACGTCATGACGTCCGTGGTGGCGGCGAGCTTGTTCCAGATCGGCAAAAGTATCCCAACGCCGACCGCGCCCGCAAGAAGCAGAGACAGCAGAAGCCATACCATGATCTTGAACACATATCCCGTGTTTGAAAACAGGATGGACAGCGAATTTTTGAATTCCATAAAATATCTCCTTAAGGTAAGGCTTCGTCAAGCAAGACTTTGCAGCTTTGCCTCGAGTTTGGACAGTTTTTCCTTTGCAAGGCGAAGTTTTTCGCGCTCGCCGTCTATAAGTTTCTGCGGAGCCTTGGACGTAAAGCCCTCGTTTGCAAGCAGGGTCTCCGTCTTGGCTATGACCGCCTTTGTTTGGGCGATCTCGGCGGAAATGCGCTCTCTTTCCTTGTCTACGTCCACAAGATCGCCGAGGGGGATGAGCAGTTCGGCGCTGTGCGTGACGATGGTGCTCACGCGCTCGTTCACCTCCGCTCTGTCCGCGATCGCGGTCAGTTTGTTGACGCCCGCAAGCCTTTCGAGGTACGTCCCCGCCGCGTCCGTCAACTTCTCGTCCTCGCATATGATATACGCGCTTATCCTCTTGCCGGGGGCGACGTTCATCTCGGTGCGCAGATTTCTTATCTGCCCCACGATCTCTCTGAGCGCCTCGAAGCACGCCTCTTCCTTTCTGAACACGGTGTGTTTGTCGTAGGACGGCCACTGTTTGAGCATAAGTATCCCGCCCTTCGGCGCCAACTTGCCGTAGATCTCCTCCGTGACGAAGGGGATGAAGGGATGCAAAAGTTTCAAGATCTCGCTCAGCACATATCCCAGCATGGATATCGCGTGCGCGCGCTGTTTTTCGTTGTCGCTGTAAAGCGTCGCCTTGCTCATTTCGATATACCAATCGCAAAACTCGCTCCACACGAAGTCGTACAGCCTCGCCGCCGCAAGCCCGATCTCGTATTTGTTGAGGTTGATCGTGACTTCTTTTATGACGTCGTTGAGGCGAGTGAGTATCCACTTGTCCGCGCCGTTGAGGCGGGAGGGCCGGGCCAAAACGTCGTCTCCCTCTTTTATGTTCATGATCACAAAGCGGGACGCGTTCCACAACTTGTTGACGAAGTTTCGGCAACTTTCTATCTTGCCCTCCGTGAAGCGCGTGTCCGAGCCGGGCGCGATGCCCGTGGCAAGCGAAAAGCGCAAGGCGTCCGCGCCGTATTTGTCTATGATCTCCAAGGGGTCGACGCCGTTGCCGAGGCTTTTGGACATCTTCCTGCCCTGCGCGTCGCGCACGATGCCGTGTATCAACACCTCGCCGAAAGGAGGCTCGTGCATAAACTCCAAGCCGCTGAAGATCATCCTTGCGACCCAGAAAAATATGATGTCGTATGCGGTGACAAGCACGCTTGTGGGATAAAAATAGCCTAGGCTCTTTGTCTTTTTGGGATAGCCGAGCGTGCTCATGGGCCAAAGCGCGGAGCTGAACCACGTGTCAAGCACGTCCTCGTCCCTGTGCATATGTCCTCCGCACGCGGGGCATGCCTCGGGCTCGGTTTTGCCAACATACGTCTCCCCACACTCGTCGCAGTAGTACGCGGGGATCCTGTGCCCCCACCAAAGCTGACGGGATATACACCAATCGCGGATATTCTCCATCCAATTGAAATAGGTCTTTTCAAAGCGTTTGGGGATAAACTCTATCTTTTTCGCCTTTACCGCCTCTATCGCGGGCTTTGCGAGCGGCTGCATCTTGACAAACCACTGCTTTGACACAAGCGCCTCCACGGTTTCCCCGCAACGATAGCAGGTGCCCACGTTGTGCGCGTACGGGACTATCTTTTCCATCAAGCCAAGCTCGGTCAGATCTTTGACTATCTGCTTCCTTGCGCTCAGCCTGTCCATGCCACGATATTTGCCCGCGTTTTCGTTCATAAGTCCGTCCTCGCCTATGACCTGTATCACGGGCAAGTTGTGTCTCTGCCCCACCTCGAAGTCATTGGGGTCGTGCGCGGGAGTGATCTTCACCGCGCCCGTGCCGAAGCCTATCTCGCAATAGTCGTCGCCGATCACGGGAATGATCCTGCCCACAAGCGGAAGTTCCACCTGCTTGCCGATGAAACGCGACATTTGTGGGTCCTTGGGATTGACCGCGACCGCTGTGTCGCCGAGCATGGTCTCGGGACGAGTCGTCGCTATGACGACATAGCCGTCCTCGCCGACAAGAGGATACCTGTAATACCACAGGTTGGACTGTTGCTCCTCATACTCCACCTCCGCGTCGCTCAGCGCGGTGTGGCAATGTGGGCACCAATTGATGATCCTGTCCCCCCTGTATATCAAGCCCTTTTTGTAGTATTTGACAAAGGCGTCAACCACCGCGTTCGAGCAATTGTCGTCCATAGTAAACGCCTCGCGCGACCAATCGCAGGAGATGCCCATTGCGCGCATCTGCTCCACGATACGTCCGCCGTATTGCCTTTTCCACTCCCAAGCGCGCTCCAAGAAGCCGTCTCTTCCCACAGTCTGCTTGTCAAGCCCGTCCTTTTTCATCTGCTCGACGATCTTGACCTCGGTGGCGATAGACGCGTGATCCGTGCCCGGGACCCAAAGCGCCTCGTAGCCGCTCATGCGCTTGAAACGTATCAAAATGTCCTGAACGGTCTGGTTGAGCGCGTGCCCCATGTGAAGTTGCCCCGTGATGTTTGGCGGGGGCATGACGATGGTGAACGGCTCCTTGTCGGG
>CANQNC010000038.1 GCA_947625145.1 uncultured Clostridia bacterium | reverse complement strand
CCTAATGTACATGTAGTACATGACGGCGAGGACAAGCCCCCTTGACACAGCTATTCGCCCTTACAGACGGTTTTACAAAAGTGATAAAATGTCGCGGACCTTGTCCACCACATAATCCGGCTTTATCTTGGACGAAGCAAGCATATCCCGATCGGTCTCGCCCGAGAGGACAAGGACGGATACGAAGTTGCAATTTTTGCCGAACGCGACGTCGGTGTAAAGGCGGTCGCCGACCATGGCGATCTTGCGCGCGCTGAGGTTGTACTTTTTGGCAAGGCGCTCGCCCGCGGTCTTGTGGGGCTTGCCCATGATGACGTCGGGAGTCCTGCCGACTGTGAGGCGTACGGCTTCCATAAGCGCGCCGACGTCGGGCATGGGACAATCGGGCGCGGGACAGAAAAAGTCGGGATGAGTGGAAATGTAGGGAAGTCCTGCTTTGACATATTTGCAAAAGTCGTACAGCTTTTGATAGGTCAGCGAGGTGTCGAAGCCAATCACGCATATGTCGGGGTCATGGTCGACAAGCTCGATACCGTAAAGCTCGAACTCGGCTTGCAGGCGTTGGTTGCCGAGAAGGAACACCTTCGCGCCCCTATAGTTGTCGAGGATATATTCGCAAGTCACCTGCCCGCTGGTGTAGATCTCGTCGGAGTACGTCCTCAGCCCCAATTTGTTGAGGCGAGCGATATAGTCGGTGTGCATGCGCGAGCTGTTGTTTGTGAAAAAGCATATGCGCTTGCCCATCTCGCGCAGTTTGTTGATCGCGGCAAAGGAGCCTTCGATCTCCTTGTCGCCGATGTAGACGGTGCCGTCGAGGTCAAACACAAACAACTCGACATCCTTTATGTTTTTCATAAGGCCGTTTTGCCGTCTAGACGTCGGTCAGCACCCCCGAGGCAAAGGCGTAGCCGAGCAAGCTGTCGCTGAACGCCCCCGCAAGCGATAGGCAGGAAAGCATGTCGCGAGAGGTAAGCTCGGTTTTAAGCCAATAGCCCGCGTCGGGATAGAGCCTGCGCCAATAGCGTCCCGCACTTTTCATATCGGCGCTGCTCAGCCTGTCCAACAGGTCAAGGCGGTATTCTCCCAAAATATAGCTTATTCTAAAATAAGCGTTCCTGTCGAAAAAGTCAACTTTTTTGGAGGGAATTATATCCCGCGCGTTGAGATATCCCACAACGTCCGCGGCGACGGCAAGATCGGAAGGCGGCATGACGTCGATCGCGGGAGAGCCTAGAAAGGAGGAATAAAAGGACATCAACAGCGAGCTTGCAAGAAACTTGTACTCCCCCGTCAGCCTCGGCCGCTTGCCCTGCTTTGCCGCCCGCATATACAACAGCCTAGCCATGATCTCCGCGCTGTCCGCATGCTTCGTGCACGAGGAGGAGACAAGCAACGCGACCGCCAATTCGCACACATCCCCGACCTCGCCGTGCACCTCGAACTCCTTTTCGTTTTCCGCCAAAACCTTGTTGGCAAACAACCCCTCGAATGCGACCAGAGGCTCGGAAAACAAAATGCCATATCCCGCCGCTTTGCACTCAAACGGACAGTTTATCATCAAATTTCGCTCAATAAACACGCTTTTCGGCAATTTGCCCTGCAATATTTTGTCAGTGGACGGCGCGCTCAAAAGCAAGGACCATTCTATCTTCAGTTCCTCCGCCGCGCGCTTTGCCGCCTCCGCGCACGAGCCTGCGCCTATGGCAAAAATGTGCCGCGCAAACTCGGGGACTTCGGGCTTGTTAAAAGAGGCGCGAAGCGCAGAGCGCGCGGACGGAATGGGATAAGCGTACACCCTGTATGTGCGCTTCAGCCTGCCTATCAGATCGTCCGCGTATTCGCCCAACTTCGAGTCGAAAAACACCGCAAGCGCGCCGTCCTCGGGCACAAATCCCAACAGCTCTTCAAAATCCAAATTTTCGCCGACAACGACTCGCGTCGCGCCTATGTATCTCTCGCGTGTGCATGCAGCCATAAACACCTCCGAGCTTTAACGATACCACACCTTCCCGCCAAAATCGCGACGATTTTTAGCGGTAAAACAATTTATCTGTCTTTTTCCCCCCCCCCGAAATGCCCCATGAAAACGCTTCGCATTTTAATGGGGACCCCGGGGACGCTCTATCTTAGCTTTTGGAAATATAGCTGACGCAGCTATCCGCCCTTACAGACGGTTTGGTGCAAAACGGCGATGAGATATACTGTCACCAAAAAAAATAATTAAAGGTAAAACCGCCTGTACGGGATGAAGAGCAAGGAAGCGCCCCCTGAACGACAAGCCAAATGTACACTTAGTACATGACTTGGCGGGCAGGGGGCGCTGACACAGTCAATCGCTCAATAGTGCCGTTTTGCTATTTTTTGAGGAAAGTGCGACACTTAGTAGCAAACGCCGCATCCCTCACATCTATCTGCTCGTTGGCGCAAAGGCCGTTGTTGTTGAAGGCGCAGGGAGCGGAGCACTGCACGAGGGACTCGAGGTCGTTTTGATAGATATCGTCGCCGGCTTCGACGTCGGCAAAGTTTTGGGCGAGCGCGCCGCCCTCGCGTTTGATGCGGCTGATGCATTTGGCGTTTTCGCTGACGGAGATCACCCCTGCCAAACATTTGTTTTTCAGATTGTGCTCGCAATTTGATGTAGAACAGTTGATTTGTTTCATATTTCCTCCTTGCGCTTACGCGCGACAAGAATAGTATGACCAATTGATTTTATTTCTACTCTTGGGATTGAAAATTCGGCGGTTGTATGCTAAGATATCTGTATAAATTCAGGAGGAGTCTATGAAAGTCATTCTGTTAAAGGACGTCAAAGGCGCAGGCAAGCAAGGCGACATCGTGGAGGTGAACGACGGATACGCGCGCAATTTCCTCATCAAAAAGGGCTTTGCGATGGAGGGCACTCCGCAAAACATAAACGCCGCGGAGCAAAAGCGCAAGGCTCAGCTTGCGAAGATAGCCGCGGAACGCGCGGAAGCGCAGGCGACGGCGCAAAAGTTGAAGGATATCGTGGTCCCCGTCAAGGCGAAGGGTGGCGAAAACGGCGGCAAAATGTTCGGCTCGGTGACGGGAGAGATGATCAGCAACGCGCTTGCGGAGCTGGGCTTCGACGTGGACAAAAAGAAGATCGAAACAAAGGAAAGCATTCGGGACTTCGGACGCTTCGAAGTCGTGCTCAGGCTGTACCCCGAGGTGACGCAGGTCATCACGATAGAAGTCGTGCGCGCCTGAACAAATGGAATATCTCACAGATCTTGGCTTCGGGGGTCACGCGGTGCTTCAGGACGACGAGGGCTATGCGTTTTCGCAGGACTCCGTGTTGCTTGCAAATCTCGCGGATCTGAAAAAGGGAGACAGTGTGCTGGATCTCGGTTGCGGATCGGGCATACTTTCCATATTGGCGCTTCTGAAGAGGGGCGCGTCTCGCGCTGTCGGCATAGAAGTTCAGGACAAAATGTGCGATATGGCGACAAGAAGCGCCGCGCTCAACGGGCTTGCGGACAGGTTTGAGATCTTGCGCAGCGACGTCAAAGATATTCGCAAATTGGTCCCCGCCGAGAGTTTCGACAAGGCGGTTTGCAATCCGCCATATTTTGCAAAGGGCGCGGGAGGAGACTACGGCGGCAACGAGCAACGCCGCGTCGCGCGCGCGGAAAGCACCGCCAGCCTGCATGACTTCGTTTTTGCCGCGGCGTACGCCCTGCGCGCAAAGGGGGCGCTGTCCTTGATCGTGAAGGCGTCCCGCCTTGCCACCCTGCTGTACGAAGAGATATCTTGCGGACTGCAACCCAAACGGCTGATACTCTGCCGCCCAAAGGAGGGAGAAGAGGCGGATTGCGCGATAGCCATAGCCACAAAGGGCGGAGGCGAAGGACTTAAAATTTCGGACTTTGCCGTGAGAGACAAAAACGGCGAATATACTTCGGCTTATAGGGAGCTTACGGAACAATGGCAAAGCTGTATATAGTCGGCACTCCGATAGGGAATCTTAAGGACATAACTCTGCGCGCGCTCGAAACGCTCAAAGCCGTGGACGTGATCGCCTGCGAGGACACGCGGCACTCCCTGCCCCTGCTCACGCATTACGGGATACGCGCCCGCCTTGTCGCCTATCACAAATTCAACGAGGCGGAATGCGCCGAGCGCCTAGCGAGCGCCATAGAGAGCGGACAAAACGTCGCGCTCATCACGGACGCGGGCATGCCGTCCATCAGCGACCCGGGCGCGGAGCTTGTGTCTCTTTGCCGCGCGCGCGGGATAGAATGTGAGATTGTCCCCGGTCCCACAGCCGTCGCAAGCGCGATCGCGCTGAGCGGGATAAAGGCGCAAGGTTTTACGTTTTTGGGGTTTTTGCCCGAAAAAAAGGCAGATAAAGTGGCGTTATTGTCAAAAACCGCCCATTCGGGCTTGCCGTTGGCGTTGTACGTCGCTCCCCACGACTTGGCAAAAACCGCGGCGCTTTTGTTGGAAGTTTTGGGAGACAGGACCGTGCACGTTGCGCGAGAATTGACAAAAATGTACGAGTGTTGCGTCACGACCACACTGTCAAATTTCGAGTGCGTGGAAAAGGGAGAGATCGTCATGATCATTGAGGGCGAGGACGAGCCGTCCCCCCTCAACGAGCTGAGCACGGAAGAGCATGTCAAACGCTATATGGACGAGGGGCTCAGCAAAAAAGAGGCGATAAAGCGCACCGCAAAGGACCTCGGCTTGCCCAAAAACGAAGTATACGCTCAGGCGCTTGGCATAGCCTCCGAGGACGAGTGATCATAATCCAAAATCAGAAAAAAATTAGGTTTTGAAAATACGCTTTCGAACGGATAAAAAACAAGGTCGAACCTTGTTTTTTTTGCATAACGCCTTCTCCCCATCGCGCACCCGATTCTCACCATCGCGCACCCGATTATTAAGGGCATATCGCTCGGCTATGGCTATTCAAACAAAAAACTTTTGCTCGGAAAAAACCTCTTGCCCGTTGCGCGCCTTACATATTGAAAGCCGATAGCTCGGATATGCAAGGAAGCCTTTTGTTCATCACGTGCCTGACTATTCAATGTCGACTGTGACAAATACGGGCAAATCTGCCGTCGCTTCGTCACGCGTCTAAAAGATGATGAAGCAAACAGAGTACGGTCTCATCTGCCCTGAGGATTTGGGCTTCGACAGAGGAAACGTCAGCCCACCGCGCCCCAAAAGCTGTTCCATTCGATCGCCACGATATCCGCGGCGTATTCGCCGTCGGGCAACGGATTTGCGAGCAGTTCGTCGTAGGTATACTTCATTTCAAGGCGTGCGGTGTTTGAATAGAACCTGTTGCCGAAAATGTCCGTCGCGATAAACACATAGCTGAAGTAGACGCCTTTGAGGGGCAATTCGCCGATCTCGCCGCCGTCTTTGCCTATCACGACCGTTTCGCCGTCGCTCAATTCGGCGTCCTCGATCGTCCTGTCCTGCGCGGGGTCTATGGATTTGCGCAGTACGGTGATTCTGTCCCCCTCTTGCAAGGGCACGATCTGCTTGTCGGCGAGGTTGTTTGCGTCGAGGCCGCTCCACAGCCCTATGATCTTGTAGTAGCCGCCGTTGAAAAAGCTGTCGTCCCACACGAACATAAAGCGCAAATTGCTCCTTGCACCGTTGACCTTGACGGGCGCGGAAAACAGGATATAATCCTCGTTGCTCTCCACGACCGAAAAATTGAGATACACGCCGTCAAGCGCGAGCCACACGCCGCGGAAATTGCTTTTGAAGGCGAGGTTGCCCCAATCCGAGCTGAGATCGTTGTCCACTCCGAATTGGACGACCTCGTACGGGACGTCGGGATCGTCGTCGAAAAATCCCAGAAGCGAAAACTCCACCGACTTCAAATATCTTCGGCTTTCCTGCGTCAGGGAGACGTTGAAACTGCCGTCCTCGCCTTCGCTTCCCGCGTCCTCGAAGCGCAGAGTGTCGCCCACGACATTCGAATAGACATCTTCGAGATAGCTTTTGTATTGCTCGCTCGAACACATCGCGAGATACACGTTCAGCTCGTCGGGCTCGTACCAAAGCGGATAGTAGAGGGACACGCCGCCCACCCCGACTCTGCCGTCTCCGCGCGCCGCGTAGGGCACGAAACTTTCAATGGCGCGGGTCAGCGCGCTCGCCTCTTCGTTGTCCGCGGACATGGCGTTTGCAAAGCCGTAGAGGTCAATGAGGTTGCTTGCGCCCTCGTCCCGACTCGCAGCGCCGAATTTGCATGCTCTTGAGGACGCCCGCACGATATTGAAATTGCCGTATCTGTCGTCCGAGGCCTGTTTGAGACTGCGCGCGAAATTTTCAAACGCGACCGAAAAATCGTCGTATTTTTTCAGATCGAACACGGACAGCGTGGTCATATCTCCGCCGCCGTATCTCTTGCACTTCCCGATATACGCGTCCGCCGTGGCTTTGCACGCCTCTTCCACGCTCTTTTTTGAGGAAAACGCCTCGACAAAGGCTTTGTGATCCCAGCCTCCCGCAGTCTCTATCTCCTCGGAGGCGAGCATGAGGTCCGCAAAATCTTTCATCAAAGCGGCGGTCTCGTTGGTCGCCATGAGGCAAGCGTCAAAACCTATCACGTCAAAATGCGCGTTGTGCTTTTCAAGCGCGGATCTCAACTCGGCGGGAGCGAGCGCGTCCATGCCGAAATTTTCGTCGTAGCACACATTGCCCAAAGCGCCGCCGCCGTGGTCCCACAAAATCAAAGCGGATCTTTCGGCGGGATGCTTTGTCAGGCACCACTCCACAAAATCCGCGAAGGTCTTTTCCTCCCCCATGGAGGCGTTTGCAAGCCGTTGCTCCTCTTTGAGGACGCCGTCTTTGACTTCGAAGCGTGTGAGGAAATCCGAGGATATGCCGTAGCCTCTCCACGTCGCCGCTCCGCCCGTCTGAACAAACACGGACGTGTTTTCGTCCGTCTTTGCGCTCAAAAGCTCCGCGATATTCCCCGTCGCGGCGCTCTGCTTGGTCTCGAGGTCGGAGCCGCACATATAGATATATATCGCTGTCTTGCCCTCGCCCGCGGACGGTTCGGCGGGCGTTTTGTCGCAACCGAACAGCGCGAAGCACAGGCACAGGGACAAGGCCGTGGACAATATCAACAATCCGAAACAGTGTTTCCCGCGCACTTTAAGCCCCTTGCTCCTTTCAGATCAGCATTCCCAAAATCTTGCAAGCGCCAGATAATAGGCTTCGTCGATTTTGGGATCGACCGCGCGATTCATCGTATCGTTGAAGTCGCCGTACACTTTCCCCTTTTTTGTTTCCCCTTTCCAACTCCAAAGCATATATATCGCGTAATATTCCGTGCGATTTTTTGCGTGACTGGGGTAGAAGAGCTCGTCCATTTTTTCGCCGAAGTCGGCGCTCGATTTCTGCCTTTCGACCCAGAACGCCAATCCTACGCAACCGTTATAGTCAAAGCCCGTAAATCCCGCAAGTTCCAACTCCTGCTTAAGCGTCCTGCCCTGCATTCTGCTTATGAAATCGTTGCGCTCGGAAGTGTTGAAATCGAAATCCTCACTTATTCCTCTGCCCGCGCGAAGTTCGTCTCCCCATCTCCAATTGTCTTGGTAGACGGGGAATATGTGGACATTTGAAAAACGGCTCAGATCGAAATAGCGGTTCATCACATAGCTGTACGCCGCTCCTTCTTTTGCAACAACGCGATTGTCGCTCATCGATTTTTTCAACGCTTCAAAATCTTTTTGGTAGGTATCCTTCGCGACGAGGTCGTCGTTGCCGTAAACGTAATACATCAGAAGGTGGCATAGCGTCCTTTCAAGAATGTATTGCACGCGCGAGCGATAGTTTTCTCTCAACTCCTTGCATTGAGTGTCGAAGTTGTACGTCATGGTGCAAAGTTTGTCGAACATGGCAAAGGGATTGCTTTGCCCCGTCAACTTCAAATTGCCTATGACGGTGTTGAAGTCGGATTTGAGCGTGCTCATGGTGTCGACATAATTTTGCTTTGTCTTCATGTCGTTCGCCAAATTTTTTGCCACTTGCGTCGCCTCGCTGTCCGACTTGTTTTTGAGATCGTTTGTGGTTATGCCCGTGTTTTTGCACGCCTGCGTAAGATAGATGTCCAAGGTGTTGCACGCGCTCTCGAGCTTGTTGACGGTCACGTCGAAGTTGCGCAGTTGACTGCTGTAGCTCTGTTTCAGGGATTCGGTCAAAAGCTCGTTGTTGGCTTGCACAATGTCCAAAATGGAGTCCAATTTTTTGTTTACTTCCTGTTGGAACTTCTTCACATAATCGTCGTCTGAGGCAAAATTGCCGAAGCACCCCGCGATCCAACTGACGGCTTGACACACGGTCATTTGCCCTTCTATCAATCTTGTCAATTCGCCCGTAAAGTTGGCGACTTCTTGGACGACGCCCGCCACCTTTTGGACATTCACGCCCCTGCCGAGGCTGTCAAGCGAAAAATTCCGCACATACGACGTCTCGTCCGCCTTGAGGTCTCCCCACGGGTTGACGAGGGAATTTTGCGCGAGGGCGATCTCGCCGTCCATATCCAAAGCGTCCGTGGCCTGTCCATTTGCGGCGACAGTGAATTTCAACTCCGCCACATTGTCGCTCAAACGCGTAAGCGAAGCGGCGCTTGCTCCTGCAAAGTCGCCGTCTAAGCTGACGTTGTCCTTGCCGAGTTCTTCCGCAAACTTCCCGTTTTTCGCATACAGCAAGACCGTCATCAAAAAGTTGTCGCCCTGCTGTTCGACGTGATCGAACAAGGGATAAAACGCGGCGGGCGCAAATTGCGCGACGATCGCTACGTCCTTGACCGTGACTTCCGCGCCGTTCAACTTTTCGGCGGCGGAATTTCTGTCCGTAGCGCCCTCGACGTCGAGCACCGCGAAAACTTCGTCGTCACTGACCGCCACCACGTTTTCCACCGTAACACCGCTTTGCTCATCGAAAACTATGTCGTCCGCGGTCAAAGAGTCGGGTCCCGCGACGCCCATCAGCACGAGGGGAACGTTGACCTTTCCGTTTGCAAAGCGCATTCTGCTCGAGTCAAAATACATCGTCGGAGCGTTGACGGGGACCTTGATCTCCCCGACGGGGTTTACGTTGTCCTTCACGATGGCGGGAGCAAGCCTCAAAATGCCGTCGATATACACGCCCGAATATGCGTTGTAGGCAATTTTCCCGCTCAGCAACACGGTGAGCGTGTTGTCATAAGCCGAAACGCTTTCGATCGTCATGTTTTCAAACGAACCCGCAAGCTGTATGTCCGCTTCCGACGCGCCCGCGGCAAATTCGCCGTCGTTGAGCGTGACGGTCAATTGGACCTCATTGTCTGTGGAAAGCACGTACTCCTTGTCACAAGTCACAGTGTACGAGGCATATTCCACTTCCACAAACGCGGCGACTCTCAACTTATCGACGATCACCGCATATTCGTCAGCCGCCGCTTTTGCCGCGTCGGGATCGGAGAACGTGACGTTCAGCGCTCCGTCCGCGCTTGTTGCAACGCCGAGGACGGTTGCTTCTTTCACAATATCCGCGTCGTCGTCATTTTCCGTAGGAACGGTGTATTTCACCTTTACATCGTCCTGCGCGACGCCGTCCCAATTTTCGCCGTCTCGCCTGACCGTGGTCGTGTATACGCCGTCTGTGGAAAAATCGACTGCCGTCGCATACGCCTCTTCCCATCGAACCTCGTCGGGGGTCGGCGTGCAGCCCGCCAAACTTGCAAGCAACACGGAAAACACCATTGCGATTACGACCGTCAAACTTGCGATCTTCGTGATCTTTCCTTTCATGATCCTTGTCCCCTCCCAAATGAAACGGAAATGCGGAGATCCAAGACATAGAATATTCTATTCTATGGGATCTTCGCAAACATTATAGGCCAATTCAAAAAAAAATCGTATGGTTTTGATATAAATTGTTAAATTTAATATATCCTCAAATTTCGATTCTTTCTTCCGTCACTCGAACAGCGCGGTGGAAAGGTATCTTTCTCCCGTGTCGGGCAACAGAGCGACAATGGTCTTGCCCTCGTACTCTTCACGGCAGGCCAGATTCAGCGCAACATGCGCCGCCGCGCCCGAGGATATCCCGACAAGCAAAGCCTCTTTTGCCGCAAGCACCCTGCCCGTCGCAAAAGCGTCCGCGTCCGTGACGGTCATTATGTCGTCGCAAACGCTCAGATCCAAAATTTCGGGCACGAAACCCGCGCCTATACCCTGTATCCCGTGCTTGCCCGTTACGCCCGTCGAAAGCACAGCGGAGGAGGCGGGCTCGACCGCGACTATGCGCACGCTCGGCTTGCGCTCTTTCAGATATCGTCCCACGCCCGTCACTGTGCCGCCCGTGCCTACGCCCGCCACAAAAACGTCCACCTCGCCGTCCGTGTCGTCATAAATTTCGGGGCCTGTGGTCGCGTAGTGCGCCTCCGCGTTTGCGGGATTGCAAAATTGATTTGGAATGAAGCTGTCGGGTATCCGCGCCGCAAGTTCTTCCGCCTTCGCGATCGCGCCCTTCATCCCCTCGCCGCCGGGAGTGAGCACTATCTCCGCCCCGTACGCGGCGATGAGCCTGCGCCTCTCGATCGACATGGTTTCGGGCATGACGATGATCGTCCTGTAGCCCCTCAGCGCAGACAACGCCGCAAGCCCTATGCCCGTGTTGCCGCTGGTGGGCTCT
>CANQNC010000037.1 GCA_947625145.1 uncultured Clostridia bacterium | reverse complement strand
CTCATGCAGGGTTGCGCGATCGTGCTCGGCGCAAACATAGGTACGACGATCACGGCGCAGATCGTAGCCATAGGCTTCCTCGGAGGCAGCACGGGCATATCCGCGTCCTCCATTCTCGCGGCGCTCGCGGGGATAGGCGCCTTCATGATGTATTTTGCAAAAAAGGATATCGTAAAAAAGGTCGGCGGACTTTTGGCGGGCTTCGGGCTGTTGTTTGTGGGCCTTTCCACAATGAGCGGCTCCATGAGCATATTTGCGGAGGTCCCCGCCGTAAGGCAAGCCATTGCGGACATCAACTTCCCCGGCTATTCGGTGGTGCTTGTGCTTGTGGGCATAGCGTTGACCGCGATCATTCAATCCTCATCCGTGACGTCCTCGCTTGCCGTGACCATGCTGGTGTCAAATCTTATCTCCTTGGATCAAGGCATCTTCCTCATTTTGGGCTCGAACATAGGCGCGTGCGTGGTCGCGTTGCTTGCCTGCCTCGGCACAAACGCAAACGCGAAACGGGTCGCCGTATTCCACCTCATCACAAACATAATCAGGGTTTTCCTCTTCCTCGCGCTGACAGAGATCGTGACGGCGGCGACGCACGGGAGCTTTACGATGGGATGGCTGTTTGCAAAGATGTTTCCAAACGTGCCTCCGCTTCAACTTTCCATGTTCCACACGCTGTTCAATGTGGTCACGGTGTTGCTTATCTTGCCTCTTATGAGCGCGTTTGTCAAGCTCAGCGAAAAGCTGGTCAAGGACAAGCCCGCCAAAAAGCAGGCTCCCGCAAGCGGCGTGAGGCTGTACTTCATAGACGAGCACATGCTCAAGACCCCCGCCGTCGCCGTGCAACAGACAAAAAACGAGATCGTCAACATGGCGCAGATCGCAATGCGCAACTTCAAGTTGGCCTGCGATATCGTATGCACAATGGACTATACGCAGGTCGAGACCTTCCGCCGCAACGAGGATGAGTTGAACTTCCTGAACCACGAGATCATACACTTCATCGTCAAGCTGTCAAAGCTGGAGATGAGCGACAGAGATCACGTGTACCTCTCCACCGCCTTCCACACCATCACCGACCTCGAGCGTATCGGAGACTATGCGGAAAACATAATCGAATACGCGGATCATCTGCAAGCCTCAAACGAGCTGTTCTCAAACGACGCGATCGGCGAGATACGCGAGGTGCAAGCGCTTGTGGAAGAGCTGTACGGCAAGGTCATGAAGGCGTACGTCAACGTGGACCTCGCGTCCCTCAAAGAGGCGGAAGAGGTGGAGGAACGCATAGACGACTTCACGCAGGAAATGGCGGAAAACCATATCAAGAGGTTGGACGAGGGCGTGTGCACGTCCGAGATCGGCGCGCAGTACATCTCGCTCGCCTCAAACGCGGAGAGGGTAGCCGACCACTTCATCAACGTGGCAAAGACCATACGCGACTACGCGACTATGCCCAAGGCTTCCGCTCGTCAGGCGGACAGAGCCATAAAGGGCTGAAAGAGGAGAAGATATGATACTTGCGCTTGCGACGAACAATCCACACAAACTCAAAGAAATACGCGCTATTTTGGGAGACAGTTTCCATCAGCTCAAATCTTTGGACGAGCTTGGGATAGACATCGAAATTGAAGAAACAGGCGCCACTTTGCAGGAAAACGCGCTGATCAAGGCGCAGACCATCTGCGACATCACGGGCCTGCCCGCCCTCGCGGACGACACGGGGCTTATGGTGGACGCGCTGGACGGCGCTCCGGGAGTGTACTCCGCGCGCTATGCGGGCGACATGCACGACGACGCGGCAAATCGTGCCCTCCTCCTCAAAAATCTCGATGGAGTGGAGGACAGGAGAGCGCATTTTTGCACATGCGTCGCGATCGTCTATCCCGACGGGCTATCCTTGGTCAGCGGCGGGCGCGTGAACGGCAGGATATTGCGCGAGGAGAGAGGGGAAAACGGCTTCGGCTACGACAGCCTCTTCTTTTCGGACGAGCTGGGCAAGACCTTCGCTGAGGCGTCCGCGGAGGAAAAAAACAGGGTCAGCCACAGGTCGAGAGCGTTGCGCGCAATGCTCAATCTGATCGACAAAAGAGGTTGATATGCACACTTTGTTCGTCTTTTCGGATACGCACGGCACGCAGTTGCCCGATCCCGTCCTTCAAATTGCGGAGGAGAGCGACAAGGTCGTCTTTTTGGGAGACGGCTTGAACAGGCTCGGCGATATCCTGTTGCACAAAGGCTTCATCGGAGTCACGGGAAATTGCGACTGGACCACAAGAGGCTTCAACCGCGAAGAGGTGCTCGAACTCGACGGCGTGCGTATGTTGCTCACCCACGGCCACGACTACCGCGTGAAAAGCGGCTTGCTTGACGTCACGATGCGCGCAAAGGAGCTGAACTGCTCCGTCGTGTTTTACGGACACACCCACTTCGCCGCCGCGGACGAGTACGACGGCGTGTTGCTGATCTGCCCCGGCGCGATAGAGAGCGGCGCTTTGACCCCTCCGTCCTACGTCTATGCGGTCACGGCAAACGGCAAACTCACTTTCAAGCACGTCACCCTCTGAAGGGCAAAAGCAAAAGGACGCCCGCTCCTCTTACGGGAGCCGCGCGAGACAGTCAAACGTAAAATTTTCCGATTGGATTTTTTAGACCGACGTCGGGGTATCGCCTATTCTCTTACCGCCATGTATTCCACTTTCGACACGTGCTCGTCAAAGGGCGCATATCCCGCCCTGAGAGTTTCCACGCACTGCTCGGCGGCTTGCCGATCCCGAAAACGCGACGCCCTCACAAAATTTTGAGTAATCTCGGGAGTGGTTTGTTCAAGACGTAAAACGAGGTATCCCCACCCCGAGCCAAACGCTTTCGAGCCTTCGGGCGTCAGAAAAACTTTGATCATGTACTCTTCGTTCCGACCCATAGATCTTCCCCCTTGTATTACTTCGATTTTATCATACGTACAAAACGTATCCCTGTCAACACGCAACTTGTAAACTATGCCCCACGGCGCCAGAATACCCACAATATCTCCGTGGAAAATCCGAGTAATATAAAGCACCGCTCACTACGAGCGGCGCTTTAAAACCACACATTTTGCATTATTCCTTACGAGGGTCTATCTAGTTGCATTTGTACCCTCACAACACACAAAATCTATTTGTATCCGGGAATTTCCGCTAAGTACAATATGTGATGCCTTTACTATGTCGTTTTGTTTAAGGTTTAACTACCGTACCCTTTAAGGAAAGATACAGATTGGCAACGCTTGTTTTGTAATACGGCGCAACGTACACGTTCAGCGCGCCGAGAGTCAACAGCACGAGAAGCCACCATCCGATGAAACTCAAATTGAGCAAAAGGACTTTCCCAAAATTCTGCTTCACAAGTTTTGCCGTTATGTCGTAGCATTGATTTGCGGGAATATCCGGATTGTCGTTGAGGACATAAAACGACATCTGACGGATAAACAAAAGCGGAATGCATGCTATGATGGCAACCAAAATCAAGATGATCTCGAATAATGGTAATATGTCAAATGTATGGAAATACGAATTCTTTTGGGCGAGAGATTGAAGGAATTGCGTGAGGAAAGCGGGCTGACTCAAAAGGAATGCGCCGCAAAATTCGGTTTGAACAGCGTGACATACCTTCATTACGAAAAAAATCAGCGCGAGCCTCCTCTTGCGCTTCTTGCCGAATTCGCACAATTTTACGGAGTTTCCACCGACTATCTTTTGGGATTGAAAGACATTTGAACGCCACAAGCGCCCTAGAAACAAGCAATCCAGAACCGATATCACGTCCTCATTTCAAGCGAAACGCTTGGTTTTGAACGGAAAAGCGCGCCGCCTCGGCGCGCTTTTTGAATGTGGATAGGATATTTCGCAAGTTTTTGAAAGCGCGGATATTCCGCCTGTTTATGAAAGCACGGATATTCTGTCTGTTTGCGCCTGTTTACGCTTGTCTGTCACACCAAACTCGTCTTGTTCAAAACGAGGTTGGACACCGCGCCCAGCCCGACTGCGAACAGCGCCCCGCCCGCTATGCACATGACGACGTTCAGTATGCCCGCGTTGAGGGGCGCGACAATGGGTATCATCATAAAAAGCAACATTCCCGCGCCTAGCGAACACAGCACGGACAGCCACACCTTCTGCTTGCCCACGCACGCGAGGGTCAAGGCGATCGCAACAAAGACGAGAGATACAAACGTCTTGCCCAGCATGCACGCGATGATTCCTCCCACGCTTGTGCCCGCCGCCGCGAGGTCGAAGGACAGCCCCGCTATGCCACCGCCTATCATCGCGCCGACGAAGAAGAGGAGGAACATTCCCACCGCCGCCGTAAACAGAACTATGGTCTTGGATAGGACATAATCGAGCTTTTTGGAGCGCACGGCAAACAGGTTTTTGACATAGCCGCTTCTGAAATCCTCGCCGACGAATACACACACGAAGATCGCAACAAGGAAGTAAAGCAGATTTATGTTGCACATGCCGGTAATATCCATTTTCATTCCGCCGCCTGCGGAGCCTATCGCCTGCCACACGCTTGTGAACATAGAGGCGCTCTGTTCGCCCGTCTCGGGGTCCGCTCCGCCCATAAACGACGTCATGACAAGGATAAGTATGGGCAACGCAAGGCTAACGCCGAGCATTATGTAGACTGCGGGCGACAAAAACATCCTGCGGAAGTCCACTTTGAGCATTGTTTTAAGTCGTTTGCCGAAATCGCCGTTTTTTGTGTTCGCGCTCATTCATTCGCCCTCCTTCATCAGATCGATATAATATTCCTCAAGGCTTATCTTCGCCGTGCCGAGTTCGGTCACGGCAATGCCGAAGTCGTTGTACAGTCTGCTTGCCGCCTCCTCCGCAGACGTCTTGTCGTATATCCTTATCTCGCCTTTCTCCTCGTCGAACTCGGCGCGTGCAAAGGCTTGACGGCATGCCGCAAAAGCTCTGTCAGTATACGCCGCTTTGAGATATATATAGGTAGGACAATCCGCGGCGAGCTCCTCCGCGGTCATCTCCTTGAGCATCTTTCCGCCGCGGATAATTCCGTAGTGCGTGGCGATCTTTTCAAGCTCTCCCAAAATGTGCGAGGATATCAGCGCCGTACAGCCGTGATTTTGCGTGAGATCCACAAGTATCTCGCGCATTATGCGCATGCCGTCCGCGTCAAGTCCGTTGATAGGCTCGTCCAAAATGAGCAACTTCGGGTTTCCGAGCAGTGCGAACGCAATGCCTATGCGCTGTCTCATGCCCAGCGAGCAATTTTTGAACTTGTTGTTTGCCGCGCCGTCCATTCGCACAAGGTGCAACACGCGGCGTATCTCCTCGTCCTCGTTTTTTATGCCGAGGTTTGCGGCTTGCAATTTCATGTTGTTCCAGACAGTCATATTCGGGAAGCAACCGGGGGCTTCGATAAGCACGCCTATCCTGCCGCGCGCTTCCATGTCCGTATGTTCCTTTCCAAACAGCTTTATCTCTCCGCCGCTCGGTTGTATAAGCCCGCAAATCAGCTTTTCCGTGGTGGATTTGCCGCTTCCGTTCTCGCCGATGAAGCCGTAGATCGCCCCCTCGGGCACGGTCATATCGAGGCCGTCCACCGCGCGTTTTTCACCGAAGTTTTTATGCAAATTTCTGATTTCTATCGCATTCATATTCCTTCCTCCTCAATAGACGTCCCTGCGATACAACACAATCGTGCCGAGAATGTTGTATATCGCCGCCCACACCACTGAGCAGGCGAGGCATACGAGCACGGATATGAAATTCGCGGAGAGGCAGGCGTACACCGACGAGCCGTACAAAAATATGTTCAGCGCCGCGGAGTTTCCCACAAGCGCCGCCGCGCCTATCACGGGTATGCCCGTCCCCAAAACGAAGCAGAGGGCAATTGATATGCCGAACTTCCTGCGGAAGATGACGTTGATGAACGTGTACAGGCTCGCCCAGCCGATGCTCATGATCATCTTGCCGAGTATGGCGCAGAGGAGCGAGCCGACATTCACCTTGAAGGACAGCCCCGCCGCCGCGCCCGAAATCATGCCGCCGATCATGTACGTCACGCACATGCACAGCATGGAGAACGCGCCCAAGAGCGTCTTGCTCAGCATATAGTCCTGCTTTTTGGCGTGAGTGGTGAAAAGTTGCTTGACGTAACCGCTCTGATAATCGTGCCCGATGAATATGGACACCATTATGCCGCCGAAGATGAACACCATGTTCATGTTGGCGTACTCCCCCATATTTCTCACCACATACAGCGGGCTGTCCGCCGCGATAATCTGCCACGCGTTTGTATACATGGCGTTTTCGCCCTGCGCTCCGCCCATCAGAACGAGCGCGGGAATGAATGCCGCTATGGCGATAAATATGTAAAACAACGGCGTGTGGAACAGCCTGTAAAAGTCCACGCCGAGCATGCCTTTGAGCCTTGTGAAAAAGCTCGGCTTTTCAAATTGCAACAGCCTTTCGTTTTCCATATCAAAGCGCCTCCTTCCCGTTCATCAAATCGACATAATATTCCTCAAGTCCCACTTTATTCTGCTTTATCTCGCTGATAAAGTGCCCGTTTTGCAACAAAAGCGCGGAAAGCGCGCTCGCGTCGTCCACGCCGTACACATTGAGATATTCTCCGTCGCGTTCCGTCTTGAAGCGCCCCGAAAGCAGTCTCGCCGCGCCCTCGACGTCCCGCACCTTTAGGGACGTGTACGCCTTTGAAATGCCGTCCATCTCCGTCGCGGAAATTTCCCTTATCATCCTGCCTTGACGTATTACGCCGTAGTGCGTGGCGATCTTTTCAAGCTCGCCCAAAATGTGAGAGGATATCAGCACGGTGCAACCCAAATTTTGAGTTATGTCCACAAGTATCTCGCGCATGAGGCGCATGCCGTCTGTGTCCAACCCGTTTATAGGTTCGTCCAAAATCAGCAGCGCGGGGTCGCCCAAAAGGGCCATGGCAATGCCTATCCTTTGTTTCATGCCGAGAGAGCATTTCTTGAACGTCAGCTTTGCGTTATCCTCCATGCGGACTATCTTCAACACCCGCTCTATCTCGCCCGCCCTGTCCTTGACTCCGAGGTTGATCGCCTGCATCATGAGGTTTGAGTGTACGCTTGAGTTCGGGAAGCACCCCGCGTTTTCGATCAGCGCGCCCACTCTCGCTCTCACGCCCGCGTCCGTGTAGGGCTTTCCGAACAGCGTGATTTTGCCCTTATCGGGAACGAGATGCCCGCAGATACACTTTTCGGTCGTTGATTTGCCGCTGCCGTTCTCGCCGATGAAGCCGTATATCGCGCCCTGCGGCACGGTCATATTCAAGCCGTCGAGCGCGTACATTCCGCGGAAACTTTTGGTCAAATTTCTGATTTCGATTGCGTTCATAGCCGCCTCCTTGTTTTGATACTTCAATTATAAAACGTTTGAAAGATAAACACCACAACACAAAAGCCGAAAAATGTTGAGTTCTGAAAAGTTTTTAGGACAAAAAACGAATGACTTCGATTTTGAACAGCAATCAACACAAAAAAAACCGAGAGCATTCTCTCGGCTTTTTTCCTCAAATCATCTATTTATTCTACTTCCAAATCTTCCGAAGTGAAAATATCATCGTCAAGAAATTCTGTTAATGACATATCGAAACCGCGGGCGATCATAATGACCGTACTAAGCGTCACCGTCTTATTCCGACCGTTCATGATACATTGCATGCTACCGTGTTGGATACCCGAATTTTGTTCCAACCGATATTGCGTCATCCCTTTCTCTATAAGCAATTTGCTTATTCGTTTTGCAACTGCTTCACTTACAGTCAAAATAGCTCTCCTTATGTAGTTCTACCTACGCAATATTTTAAGTCATTGGTTTTGATATAATACGAAGGCGTGCCTACATAACGTTTGCTTATTTTTGCGTATTGTTCTATAATAATAGATAGGTATACCTACATATCGGAGACACGTGTTGAAAATAGGATTTATCGGGCGATATTCGCCAAAAATCTACCGCAGAGGCTGACTGACGCAATCAAAGCCGAAATAGCAAACGGTTGCTTTTCTTTTACAATGGGAACGCACGGCGAATTTGACAGACTCGCTTTACAGTCCTGCCGTAAACTTAGAAACGAATATCCCGAATTGCAGATCGAAGTTGTCTTGACCAATCTGCATGCCATTTGGAAGGGCAACAAGTGGGATAGCTCGCCTTATTCCGACGTAAGCACCGTTCTGTACGACATCGAAGAGGCGCATTATAAGCAACGGATCGCTTTGAGCAACAGAAAGATGATCGACGCATGTGCCGCCCTAATTTGCTATGTGGACGAAACGGTTTGCCGTAGCGGAGCGAAAACCGCTATGCGATATGCCAAACGCAAGGACTTGCGTATCGTCAACCTATTTGATGAAAGGGACAAACCGTTTTACGGAATGACATACGAAGAAATCTCCGAGACGTGTAATAAAATTTTCAACGACTCATCAAAAGAACAATAGAAATTCAATGTCAAAAGCACGGGGCTTTCGGCTTTCGATCGTACTCCTTTCATCTGAAATCTGGCAGATATTATGCATGTTTTTTCCAATATGTCCGAAAATGTCGGTTTAATGCGGGTTTTTTCGTACAAAAACAAACAAAAACGGTTTTATAATTGCGTTGTTGGGAAAAATATGCTACTATGCAACAAAGGAGTGGACTATGAACAAATCCGAAGCCAAATTCCATAACACCGCCGTCAAGATGGACGACGCGCTCGTTTTACTACTCGAACAAAAGGAGTTTTCCGATATTTCCATTACGGATATATGCGAAAAGGCGGGCGTCAACCGCTCCACCTTCTATGCGCATTATGAAAATCTCTATGACCTCTTAAAGGAAACGCAGGAGAGCGCAATAACGGAATTTTTCGATTCGCTGAACTCCGACATAGGTCCGTCGGACTTTTCAAAGATGTCCGCGGACGAACTCATCTTCATCTCTCCGCAATATCTTGTGCCCTACCTCAAATTCATCAAAAAAAACAGGCGCCTCTATGAGGTCTACAACAACTCAAACGTCTTTGCCGTCGGCGAAATGGACAAACAACTTATCGAAAACATATTTATTCCCGTGTACGCAAAAAACGGCGTGACGGACAGGCGCGTCGTGGAGTATATGTCGCGCTATTTCATCAGCGGCGTGAGCGCGATCACAATGGAGTGGGTCAAGCGCGGCTGTGAGGACGACATAATGTTCATCTGCGAGGTCATCTCGATATGCGTGCGCCCGCACATGAAATATACGAAATACGCCGTATGAAAAAACTGCTCGACTTTTTCAAAAAACCGCCGCTTTGGTTTTTGATTATAGTAGCCGTCATAGCCGTCGCGGCTATGGTCGGCGGAACTTTGTTTATGACGCAGGACAGCCTGTCGCGCTACGCGACGATCGGCTTTGTGTTGCTCGGAGTCATGGCGGTCACTGTCGGCTATTTCATTTATGGTTTTGTCAAAATATACCCCGATCTCAAAAGCAAAGCCCTCAAGTGGTCGGAGGATAAGCCCTTTGTCAACAAAGCGTTGACGGACCCAACAACTCGTTCGATCATTTCGCTTTCCGTATCCTTTGTCATCAACATGGCATTTGCCGTCTACAACAGCGCAATCGGCATAATGAACCGTTCCATATGGTTCGGCGCACTGTCCGCATATTATATTGTGCTCATATTGCTTCGCGGGACAATTCTTCTTTACCACATTCGCCGCGTAAAAGAGAACAAGGCGGGACAACCTGAGCAAACGGCATATCTGAAAAGCATAAAAATATACGGCTGTTGCGGGGCAGTCCTTATACTGTTGCCGATAGCGCTTTCCTTTGCGATCATGCAGATGGTGCGCGCAGGCGACTCGTTTGTGCATTCGGGAATAACCATTTATGTCTATGCCATATACACGTTTTACAAGATCATTATGGCGATATACAATTTTGCAAAGGCAAGGTCAAACATCGATCTCACCGTGCGCGCCGCCCAAAATATAACCCTCGCCCAAGCCATGATGGCAGTCCTCGCTCTGCAAACGGCAATGTTCCATGAATTCAACGCTGGCGATTTTGTAAACGTCGCCACAATGAACATAGTGACAGGCGCGATAGTTTGCGGCTTGACGGCGACGATCGGCGTGCTTATGATCGTAACCGCCGCAAAAAAATCAAAACAAACAAAAAGCAATATGACAGAAAGCGTTTGATCGTCCGCACAATTACAATAAAGGCGACAAAAAACCATAGTCAAAACGCAAATACAGCGAGCGAAGCGAGCCTTCCCAAGCACGGAAATTGCCGAGCCATATTGCATATTTTGCAATGCTACCCTGACGGACAACATATGCAAATATCTGCGACAGCAATTTACGTGCGCGGAGGAAGCCAAAAAAGTACGCGACCTGAGCGCGCTTTTCAAAAAGGAAAGCACGCAAGGTCTTTGCGTACAAAGCCCCGCCTTTACGAGACGAATACATTTTACTGACGAACAGCTTGAACGATGGCATCCAAGCGCAAGACGAATATGCAATATTGCATATCTTGCAAAGCCCGCTTGACGGACAATCATATGCAGTATTGCATACAGAGGCTTGTGCGCGGAGAAGCAAAAAAATGCGCATGACAATTATGTGCTTTTTTTACACAAAAGTATGAACTGACTGTAAAGTATCCAAACAGCAAATGGAGCATAACAAAAAAAGCACATTAGGTCAATGGCATTCTTTCGACGATAGCATGATTTTTTACGGATAGCCCAGCGAGCGGAGCGAGCCTCCCCAAGCACGGAAAATAGCAAACCATGAGTATTTCTTGCTCTTGTGCAAGCTCCTTGCCAAATACGAATTGTGCAGCGTCATTTTCTGTGCGCGGAGAAAGCCAAAAAAGTACGCGACCTGAGCGCGCTTTTCAAAAAGAAAAGCACGCAAGGTCTTTGCGTACTTTTTTGGCTGGTGCCGATGATCGGAATCGAACCGATACGACGTTGCCGTCGAGGGATTTTAAGTCCCTTGCGTCTGCCTGTTCCGCCACACCGGCATACGCGCGTCGCGCGAGGGTTTTGTTGATATGACAGAGGCGGTACAAACTGTACCGCCTCTTTGGAGGCACCTTCCGGATTTGGACCGGAGCATGAGGGTTTTGCAGACCCTTGCCTTACCACTTGGCTAAGGTGCCG
>CANQNC010000036.1 GCA_947625145.1 uncultured Clostridia bacterium | reverse complement strand
TCAAGAAGGGGCTTGACGACTTCAACCCCATCTGGATGATGGCAAACTCGGGCGCAAGAGGAAGCATGGGTCAGATCAGACAGCTTGCGGGCATGCGCGGACTTATGGCAGATCCTTCGGGCAGAACCATAGAGCTCCCCGTGCGCGCGTCCTTCCGCGAAGGGCTTTCCGTCCTCGAATACTTCATCTCTTCGCACGGCGGCAGAAAGGGCTTGGCGGACACCGCGCTCAAGACCGCGGACTCGGGCTATTTGACAAGGCGTCTTGTTGACGTCTCCCACTCCGTCATCGTGCGCGAGCAGGATTGCGGAGACACGAAGGGCACATTTATCACCGCCATTCGCGACGAAAAGAGCGTTATCGAAGCCCTCGCGGACAGAATTGCGGGCAGATACACCATCGAGGACGTCGTGGACCCCGAAACGGGCGAAGTGATCTGCGAGGCGGACACCCTCATCTCCACGGACAAGGCGAAGGAGATAGACAACGTTCTCACCGCGTATTGGGAAAAGAACGGCTCCAACATGCATCATCAACCGGGAGTGCTTATCCGCTCCATCCTCACCTGCAAGACGAGGAACGGCGTGTGCGTGAAGTGCTACGGCAAAAACATGGCGTCGGGCAACCCCGTCAAGATAGGCGAGGCGGTCGGCATCATTGCCGCGCAGTCCATAGGCGAGCCGGGCACGCAGTTGACCATGAGGACCTTCCACTCGGGCGGCGTCGCGACGGACGACGACATCACGCAGGGCTTGCCCCGCGTCGAGGAGCTGTTTGAAGCGCGCAATCCTAAGGGCAAAGCGGTCATTTCCGAGACAAACGGCAAGGTTTCCATTTCGGACGATCGCCGCAAGATCACGGTGACGGCTCCCGACGGAGAGGCAAAAGAGTATGATATCCCCTACAACGCAAACATCCTCGTGGAACAGGACGAGGAGATCGGCGCGGGCGATCCTTTGACAAAAGGCTCCATCAATCCTCAGGATATGCTGAGAGCAAAGGGCGTCAAGGGCGTGCAGGAGTACATCGCAAAGGAAGTTCAATCCGCATACCGCACCGCGGGCGTCGAGATCAACGACAAGCACGTGGAAGTCATCGTCAGACAGATGCTCCGCAAGGTCAGGATAGAAAATCAGGGCGACACGAATATGCTCCCCGGCACTCTCGTGGATCTGTTCACCTATGAAGAGGAGAACGAAAGGACCCTCGAGGCGGGCGGCGTCCCCGCAAGTGCAAAGCGTACCCTTTTGGGCATCACAAAGGCGGCGTTGGCGACCGAATCCTTCCTGTCGGCGGCGTCCTTCCAAGAGACCGCAAAGGTGCTTGCGGAAGCTGCCATCAACAACAGAGTGGATCCGTTGCTCGGCTTGAAGGAAAACGTCATCATTGGCAAACTGATCCCCGCGGGCACTGGCATGAAGTGCTACAAGAACATCAGCACGGTCCACGCCGCTCCCGAAAGGTCCGAGGAAGTCCCCACGGGCATAGACGATTCGGATCTGTTCGACATGGACGGCGACGAGGAGGAGGAAGTATAACTTAGGTCAAGGCTATGGGGAAGAGACTTTTTACATCCGAGAGCGTGACGGAAGGGCATCCCGACAAGGTGTGCGATCAGATCGCGGACGCGATCTTGGACGACATCTATTCCGCTGACCCAAACGCGCGCGTTGCGGTCGAGGTCTGTGCGACCACGGGCATGGTGCTTGTCTTTGGGGAAGTTTCCACCGAGACGCATTACAGCGACATCCCGTCCATTGTGCGGGACGTGATCCGCGACATCGGCTACAACGACAGTTCTCTCGGGTTCGACTATAAGACATGCGCGGTGCTCAGCTCCATTGACGAGCAATCCTCGGATATTGCGCAGGGCGTAAACAACGCTTCGGACAGCGAAGGCGACGACGAGGCGGAAAATACGGGCGCGGGAGATCAGGGCATGATGTTCGGCTATGCCTGCGACGAGACGGAGGAGCTTATGCCCCTCCCGATCGTGCTTGCGCACGCGCTCACGCAGAGGCTGACCGAAGTGCGCAAAAACGAGGTGCTTCCTTGGTTGCGCCCTGACGGAAAAGCGCAGGTGACCGTGGAGTACGAGGACGGCGTTCCGTCTAGGGTGGACACCGTTGTGGTAAGCTGTCAGCACTCCGAGGACGTGGACCTCAAAACCATCACCAGCTGCATCATAGACGAAGTTATCTTGCCGTCCATACCCGAAGAACTTGTCGACGACGACACCAAATTTTACATAAACCCCACGGGCAGGTTTGTCATAGGCGGTCCCGCGGGGGACAGCGGCGTGACGGGGCGCAAGATCATCGTGGACACCTACGGCGGATTTTGCGCGCACGGCGGCGGCGCGTTCAGCGGCAAGGACCCCACAAAGGTGGACAGAAGCGCGGCGTATATGGCGAGATATGTGTGCAAAAATCTTGTCGCGGCGGGAGTTTGCCGCAGGGTCGAATTGCAACTTGCTTACGCGATCGGCATGGCGCATCCCGTGTCGGTTTCGGTCAACTCGTTCGGCACGGGCGTTGTGGACGACGAGACGATCGCGCAGATCGTGTGCGACGTTTTCGACCTTCGTCCCCTCTCCATCATCCGCACTCTCAGGCTTGACAGACCCATCTATCGCAGGACGTCCAACTACGGACACTTCGGCAGACCGGGGTTCAGCTGGGAAGAAACGGACAGCATAGGGCTTATACAAGAAGCGCTCAAGAAGTATCAATTTTGAACGAAAATGGCAAAACGGCAGGTTTAGCCTGCCGTTTTTGCATAATAAAACCTCAGTTTGGACAAAAATATGCAACTCAGCGGCGAAGTGAAAAGCATAATATTCGCAAGCCCCGAAACGGGATACACCGTTTTGGAGCTCAAAACCGAGGACGGCGTAAAAACCGTCGTCGGGCTTTTCCCTCCGCTCAGCGAAGGGCAAAACATAAAGGTCGAGGGCAAGTATGAGATAAAGACCCTCTACGGCAAGCAGTTTGCCGCGGATAGGATATGGATATATCAGCCCTCGAAGTTGGAAGGCATAAAGAGATTTTTGGCGAGCGGGCTCATTCACGGCTTGGGTCCCGTGACCGCGGAGGCGATCGTGGACAGGTTCGGGGTGGACACGCTCGAAATGATGAAGTATCCTTTCGAGCTTGCCAAGGTCAAGGGCATATCCCTGAAAAAGGCGACGGAATTCGGCATGGGATATGTCAAGTTGCAAAAGATGCAGGACGCGATCATGTTTTTGCAGGAGCTTGGCATTTCCATCAACATGGCGCTGAAGATATACAAGGCGTACGAGATCAAGACGGAGGAAAACGTCCGCAAAAATCCCTACATGCTTGTGGACGACATTGACGGCATAGGCTTCGCCACGGCGGATCGGATCGCCGCAGAACTCGGCATTGCAAAGGACAGCGACTATCGCATAAGCGCCGCGGTGACATATTCCTTGAAGGACGCGTCCCAAAAAGCGGGGCACAACTATCTGCCCGAGGACGAGCTTGTTTCCGCCGCGCTTTCCCTGCTCGCGCTTGAAGAGGAGGACGCCGAGGACAGGGTGCGGACCGTCATACGGGACATGGAAATGTTCGGCGAACTCGTGCGCGTGCAGACGGACGAGCACGTCGCCGTCATGCTGAAACAGAACTTTTTGACGGAAAGGGCGATCGCAAGGCGGCTTTTGAAGCTGAAAAACGAGGCGTCCGATTTCAGAGTGAACATAGACTACGAAGTTGGCAGATTTGAAAAGGAAGCGGGTTTCGAACTGCATCCCAATCAAAAGGAAGCGGTGCGCGCCGCGATAGAAAACGGCGTTCAGGTCATCACGGGCGGCCCGGGCACGGGCAAGACGACTATCGTCAAATGCATCTTGCGCCTGTTCAAAAATCTGGGACAGCGCGTCGCGCTTTGCGCGCCCACGGGCAGAGCGGCAAAGAGGCTTGCTCAGGCGACGGGGGAGGAGGCAAAGACCATTCACCGCTTGCTCGAGCTTGATTGGAAAAACGGGGAAGGGCGCTTTTCCTTCAACGAGTCGTGTCGGCTTCCCCTAGACGTGGTTATCGTGGACGAAGTGAGCATGGTGGACGAGTTTGTGTTTTGCGCTCTGCTCGGAGCCATGGAAAGGGGAGCGCGGCTTGTGCTTGTGGGCGACAAGGATCAGCTTGCCTCGGTCGGCGCGGGGAACGTGCTTGGCGACGTCATCAGATGCGGAAGATTTCCCGTCAGCTACCTCACGCAGATATACAGGCAATCCGAGGACAGCAGGATAGTCCCCAACGCGCACAAGATCAACCACGGCGAGATGCCCGACCTCGACAATCGGTGCAACGATTTCTATTTTGAGGAAAACGACAGCTCGGACGGCATATGCGCATGCACTGTGGGGCTTGTGACGAAGAGGTTGCCGAGATATCTGAACATGCAGCCCAAGGACATTCAGGTGCTCTGTCCCATGAAGAGGAGCCTTGCGGGGACTGTCAATCTCAACCGCGAACTTCAACGGGCGATAAACCCTCCCTCTCCCGCAAAAAAGGAAGTCAAGCGCGGCGACGTCATATTCCGCGAGGGGGACAAGGTGATGCAGCTTGTCAACAACTATCAGCAGGAATGGACTCAAAACATAGGTCACAAGGCGGAGCGCGGGACGGGCGTGTTCAACGGCGACTTGGGCATTGTGGAAAGCATAAACACGCAGATCATGCAGTTTACCGTGCGATTTGACGATGATAAAGTGGCGATTTATCAATATGGCGACATAGATCAGCTTGCGCTTGCGTACGCGGTGACGATACACAAATCGCAGGGAAGCGAGTTTGACGCGGTGGTCATTGCGCTTGACGCAAACTATATGCTTCAAACAAGAAACCTCCTCTACACCGCGGTCACGAGGGCGAAGCGCATTGTGGTGCTCGTAGGCTCGAAAAAGACAGTCGCGCGGATGGTCCGCAACAACGAGACCTCGAGGCGGTACTCTTTGCTGATATATCTGATCGAAGAGGAGTTGGCAAAAGGTGAGTACGAACAATAAGGAAAAACCGCCCTTCAAAACGCGTTTGAAGGAGTTCGCAAAAAGGTTTGTCGCCGCGGTGGAGGCGCTGTTCTTCCCAAAGGGCATCACCTGCAACATGTGCGGAAGAGAACTTGCCGACGACACCAGATACGGCCTTTGCTCGGATTGCGTCGCGTCCATTCCCTTCACCTCGGAGCACATCTGCCTGAGTTGCGGAGTGGAGATTTCGGACGAGGCGGACTATTGCGACCGCTGTCAGTCCTTGGAGACGGCGTACAAGCTCAACCGCTCGCCCATGGTTTACGACGGCGGGGCGCGGAGGCTGATCTACAAGCTGAAATTCGGCAACAAGCGCTATCTTGCCGAGTGCGTAGGGGCTATGATGGCGGACGAGTTTTTGAACAGAGGCATGAGCGCGGAGATCGCGGTGTTTGTCCCCATGACGGCAAAAGAGGAGAGGAAGAGAGGCTTCAATCAAAGCGAGCTTTTGGCGACGGACGTCGCAGGCAGGCTGAAACTTCCCCTCTTGCCCGCGCTTGTCAAGACAAAGGAGACCCCTCAGCAGAAGAAGCTGAGCCGCGAGGAGAGGACGAAAAATTTGGAAGGCGCGTACAGTTGTGCGTTTTCGCAGGTGAAGGGCAGAAGCATTTTGCTGATAGACGACGTGTTCACAACGGGCGCGACCGCAAACGAGTGCGCAAAGACGCTGATAAAGGCGGGCGCAAGAGAGGTGAGCGTGCTGACGGCGGCGATAACGAAGTTGCGCGTCCCCTTCGAGGCGGGAGAGGCCCCCGACGGGAAGAAGTCCAAGGCAAAATAGGTTCGTATCCTGTCGAAAAAGGCGGGGCTGTTGAAATGCGCGGCGAAATGGTGTATAATAAAAAATCGACGTAAAACTTCGGCTTTCAAGCGCAATGCGCAAAAATCTCAAACGGCGGGCTATCGCCCGCGAGCGGGAGGACGGAATGTCTATATTCAACGAAAATGACAGAAAGGTGAAAAAACTGCAAAAATTGGCGGCGCGCATCGACGCGCTTTCGGACAAATACTCCGCCATGAGCGACGACGAGCTCGTCGCGCAGACGGGCCTTTTCAAGCAGAGGCTCGCGGACGGCGAGACGCTTGACGACATCTTGCCCGAGGCGTACGCGGTCGTGCGAGAGGCGAGCGACAGAGTGCTCGGCATGAGACACTTCTTTGTCCAGCTCGAGGGCGGCATAGCTCTGCATCAGGGCAGGATCGCCGAGATGGGCACGGGCGAAGGCAAGACGTTGGTCGCCACCCTTCCCGCCTATCTCAACGCGCTTGCGGGGGAGGGCGTGCACATCGTCACGGTCAACGACTATCTCGCTTCGCGCGACGCGGCGTGGATGGGCAAGCTGTACAAGTTTTTGGGGCTGAGCGTAGGCGTTGTGGTCCCGCAGATGACCGCCGAAGCGAAAAGAGCGGCTTACAACAGCGATATCACGTACTGCACAAACAACGAACTCGGCTTTGACTTTTTGCGCGACAACATGGTCATACGCAAGGAGGACAAGGTTCAGCGCGCGTTGCACTTTGCGATCATAGACGAGGTGGACTCCATCCTCATCGACGAAGCGCGCACTCCTCTTATCATTTCGGGCAGAGGGGGCAAATCCGGAGAGCTGTACGTTGCGGCTGACAGGTTTGCCAGACAGCTCAAAGCGCCCAAGATCGTCGTGGACAAGGATACGCACGAGGAAGTGGAGACGGACGGGGATTTCCATATCGAGGAAAAGGAAAAGACGGTTGTGCTCACCGAGTCGGGCATAAGCAAGGCGGAGGCGTTTTTCCATGTGGAAAACATCGCCGACCTCGACAACTCCGAGCTGTATCATCATATCCAACAGGCGCTTAAAGCGCACTATATGATGAAGAGGGACCGCGACTATATCGTCAGCGACGGCGAGGTGCTGATCGTGGACGAGTTTACGGGCAGAATCATGATAGGCAGGCGCTACAACGAGGGCTTGCATCAGGCGATAGAGGCGAAAGAGGGCGTGCAGATCAGAAGCGAAAACAAAACTCTCGCCACCATCACCTTCCAAAACTTCTTCCGCATGTACTCCAAACTGAGCGGCATGACGGGCACCGCCAAGACCGAAGAGGAGGAATTTAAGGGGATATACAGGCTTGACGTCGTGACCATACCCCCCAACAAACCCTCTCGGCGCAAGGACGAGCACGACAAGATCTACACCACCGTCAGAGGCAAGTTGACCGCGATCGTGGACGACATCCTCGAGCATCACGCAAACGGGCAGCCCCTTTTGGTCGGCACTGTCAGCGTGGAAAAATCCGAGGAGCTCAGCGGCATTTTGCGCCGCAAAGGCATTCCGCACAACGTGCTCAACGCAAAGTTGCACAAGCAGGAAGCCGAGATCGTCGCGCAAGCGGGCAGATTCGGCGCGGTCACCATCGCCACAAATATGGCTGGCCGCGGCACGGACATCATGCTGGGCGGCAATCCCGAATATATGGCAAAACAGCGCATGGAAAGGGACGGCTATCCCATCGAGATCATAGAGCTTGCAAGCTCTCCGCACACAAGCGAGGACCCCGAGGTCGTGCAGGCGAAGGAGGTTTTCAAGCGCCACTACGACGCCTTCAAGCAGGAGTGCGACGAGGAAAAGGTCAAGGTCATAGAGCAGGGCGGATTGCGTATCATAGGCACCGAGCGGCATGAGAGCCGCCGCATAGACAATCAGTTGCGCGGGCGCGCGGGACGTCAAGGCGACCCGGGCAGCACTGTGTTTTATATTTCCATGGAGGACGACATTGCGCGCATCTTCGGCGGCGACAAGCTGAAAGCCATCGCGGCGGCGATGCACTTCGAGGACGATCAGCCCATTTCAAACGGCATCATCACAAAGTCCATAGAGAGGGCGCAACGCTTGGTCGAGGGCAGGAACTACTCCATCCGCAAGCAGGTGCTCAGCTACGACGACGTGATGAACGCGCAACGCGAGATCATCTACACCGAAAGGGGCAAGGTGCTTGACGGATTGGACATACACGATCAGATCCTCGACATGATAGACGAGCTTGCGGGGGATATCGTGGGGACCTACGCCGACTACAAAACGGACTATCAGACATGGGATTACGCCGCGTTCAACGCCGCGCTGGAAAAGAGGATACTGCCCGAGGGCACGAATTTGATGAACGAGGAGCTGTGCTCTTGCTACGACGTGGACAGGCTGAAAAAGGCGGTGCTTGACATCGCATACAAGGAATACGCGGACAAGGAGAAGTTCATCGACGACATCAGAGCCACCGAAGGCCCGCAAGCCATTCCTTCGCTCAGAGAGATAGAGCGCGTCATCCTGCTCAAGACCGTGGACGCAAAGTGGATGGACCATATCGACGCCATGGACGCGCTTCGCCGCGGCATCGGGCTGAGAGGCTACGGGCAGAGAGATCCCGTCATGTCTTACCGCCAAGAGGGTTGGGAAATGTTTGAGGATATGGTCAACCGCATCCACACCGACACGGCGGCGATCCTGATGAAGATCAGGGTGGAGAAGAAGGAAAACGGCGCGGCAAAGCTGTCCTCGCAGATCGCGGCGGCAAAGAAGAAGTTGGGGTTTGCGGGCGGCAAAAAGCCGGGTCGGAACGATCCCTGCCCCTGCGGATCCGGCTTGAAATACAAAAACTGTTGCGGAAAGAACAACTGATGTCCCAAAACGTCCGATTGCTTATCCGATTTGCTTAGAGGAGAATTATGCTTGATTACAATGTGATGAGAAACAAGCTCAAGGGCATGCGCGCCGAGATCGTGCGCGCTTACGAGAGCCTCAATCCCGAAAAACTCCGCGCGAGGATCGCGGAGCTTTCCGAACAACAAAATTCGGACGGATTTTGGGAGAACGCGGAAAACGCCAAGACGGTGTCAAAGGAGATGAGCCAGCTGTCAAGCAAGCTGGAGAGGTTTGAAAAGATGATCGCCCGCATAGACGACGCCCTCGACACCGTGGACATCGTGGAGCTCGAAGCGGACGAAGCCGAGGACGAGGCGTTGGTGCGCTCCGTGGACGAGCTTGCCGAGCAGGTGGAAACTCTGACGCTCGCGACGCTTCTCAGCGGCAAATACGACTCGCTCAACGCCATCCTCACATTGCACGCGGGCGCGGGAGGCACGGAGGCGCAGGATTGGGCGTCCATGCTTTACAGAATGTACACGCGCTATGTGGAAAGAGAGGGTTGGAGTTGCACCGAGCTCGACTATCTCGCGGGCGACGAAGCGGGGATCAAGAGCGTGACCTTCAGGGTGGAGGGCGAAAACGCCTACGGCTATTTGAAGGCGGAAAAAGGCGTGCACAGGCTTGTGCGCATCTCCCCGTTTGACGCGAACGCGCGGCGGCACACGTCCTTTGCCTCCCTCGAAGTGATGCCCGAGATCATAGACACCTCCGAGATAGAGATACGCCCCGAGGATCTGAAGATAGACACCTACAGAAGCGGCGGCGCGGGCGGACAGCACGTCAACAAGACGGAAAGCGCGATCAGGATCACGCATATCCCCACGGGCATCATCGTGGCGTGCCAAAACGAGCGCAGTCAGATCCAAAACAAAGAGGTCGCGCTTCAGATGCTCCGCTCCAAGCTGATCGAAAGGCGGGAGCGCGAGAGGGAAGAGGAAGCGGCGATGCTCAGCGGCCAGCTGAAAAAGATAGAGTGGGGAAGCCAGATCCGAAGCTATGTATTTTGCCCCTACACAATGGTCAAGGACCATCGCACGGGCTATGAAACAGGCAACGTGCAAGCCGTTATGGACGGGGACCTCGAGGGCTTCATCAACGAATATCTCAAACTCAGCACGTCGCAAAACTGAGGTTTTACAAGTGCAAAACAGCGTGTTTAAGTTTTGATTTTGTATGATAGACGAATTTGCGAACGGTCATCAAATTACAGTCCTCGCCATAGAGACAAGCTGTGACGAGACCGCCTGCGCCGTGGTCAGAAACGGAAGGCAGGTCTTGTCGAACGTTGTCGCGACGCAAATCGAGATACACAGGCGTTTTGGGGGAGTCGTCCCTGAGATCGCAAGCCGAAATCACACGCTCGCCATTGAAAACGTGGTCAAAGAGGCGATGGACAAAGCAGGGGTCGGCAAGGACGACATAGACGCGATCGCGGTCACTTACGGCGCGGGATTGCTCGGCGCCCTGCTTGTCGGCGTAAACTTTGCAAAGGGGCTTGCGTTTGCGTGGGGCAAGCCGCTTTACGCTGTGTCCCACATCCGCGGGCACATTGCGGCAAACTACATTGACAGCGACCTCACGCCGCCGTACATCTGCCTGCTTGCAAGCGGCGGACATTCCGCGATCTTGCGGGTGGAGGACTACTCGCGCCTCACGCTCATCGCGCAAAGTCGGGACGACGCGGCGGGCGAGGCGTTCGACAAGGTGGCGAGGGTGTTGGGGCTTCCCTATCCCGGCGGGCCCGAGATCGAGAGGCTTGCAAAGGAGGGCAGACCCGTTTACGACATGCCCATACCCAAGCGCTCGGACGGGCTCTATTTCAGCTACAGCGGGCTTAAAACGTACGTGATAAACCTTGTGCACACGCTTTCGCAAAAGGGCAAAGAACCGAACAAAGCGGATATTGCGGCGTCATTCCAAAAGGCGGCGGTGGATCAGCTTGCGGGCATGTTGACGCACGTGCTGAAGCAGAGCGGCTTGAAGAAGGTGGCGATTGCGGGCGGCGTAAGCGCAAACGGCTATCTTCGCTCCCGCATAGACGCGCTCGAGGCGGAGGGATATCGCGTGCACTATCCCGCGCTCGGGCTTTGCACGGACAACGCGGCGATGATAGGGGCGGAGGCGTGTTTCATGTCCCTTTGCGAGGCGGCTCCCGCGGATCTGAGTTTGGACGCCAAGGCGACTGTGCCGCTCGGCTGAGCGCCGCATGAGGTTGTCGAAGGGTGGCGCATTGTGCCGTTTGGCCGAGCCGTCCACTACAAATTGTATTCAACGAAAAATTTGGTTTTTTTGCTTGTAATAGTTTTTTTTGTAATGTATCCTAAAAAAGTCTTTTTCCGCGCCGCGCAGGACGGAGCATGCTCCCGTTTCGAGGTTGCGCCGCGCGGGACGGCGTTTTGAAGATATGCGGACGCGGGCTTTTGCGGGCCCGCGTCCTGTCAACAAAATTTTCGGAGCGGATATGCAGCAAGTGGTTTCGACATCGCCAAGCGCGCCTGCGGACAGTAAGGTGCAAAAACTTGTGATCCTTTTCATGTTTGAAAAGATGGCTATCCCGTTGTCCGAGCCCACCGTGCTTGACATCTGCACGGCGGAGAACGATTGGCTCGGCTATATGGAGTGCAAGCAATTTTTGGCGGAGCTGCTTGACAACGATCTGCTCTATCGCGTTCCCCGCAGCGATCTGTTGAACATCACGCAAAACGGGCTTACGTGTCTCAGCCTGTTTTACACGCACATACCCTCGTCCAAGCGGGACTCCATCATGGAGTACGTCAATCAAAACCGCATGCATTTCAAAAAACAGCAGGCGTACTTTTGCGACTATTCCAAAAACGAGGACGGCACCTACACCGTGATCATGCGCGTCAACACCGAGCAAAAGACCGTGCTCGAGATCAAGATGGTTGTCTCCACTCGCCAGCACGCGAAGTTTTTGTATAAGAATTGGGTGGATATGGCGGCGGGGACTTACGAAGAACTCTACGACATATTACTCGGGTAAAACCGCACTATTTGACGCTATGCGTTGTCAACAGCCCTATCCCTCACTGTCATGTACTACATGTACATTAGGCAGTTCGGGATA
>CANQNC010000035.1 GCA_947625145.1 uncultured Clostridia bacterium | reverse complement strand
GTCTATCCTGTCCGCGGATTTCGGACGCATGGCGGACGCCGTGCAAAGTTTGACAAAGTGGAGGGCGGACCTCGTGCATTGCGACGTCATGGACGGCGTTTACGTCCCGAACCTGACCTTCGGCATGCCCATGGTGCGCGACATAAAAAAGTACGCCGAGCTTCCGCTTGACGTGCACCTTATGATCGTGCGTCCCGAGCGCTATGTGAAGGAGTTTTGCAAGGCGGGCGCGGACATCGTGACATTCCATCCCGAAGCGTCCGAGGACGTCGCGGGCGCGCTTGCCGCGGTCAAGGCGGAGGGCAAAAAATGCGGGCTTGCGGTCAACGCGGACAAGGGGATAGACATGGTTTTGCCGTATCTTGCCGATGTGGACATGCTTGTCGTGATGACCGTGCAGGCGGGCTTCGGTGGGCAGAGCTTCAAACAAGAATGCCTGAAAAAGGTTGAGGAGCTTGCAAGGATACGCGAGGAAAGGGGACTTGAATATATCATTGAGGTTGACGGCGGAGTTTCCTCCAAAAACGCCTCCCTCGTCTCAGCGTCGGGCGCGTCTGTCGCGGTGGCGGGCAGCGCGGTGTTCAGAGCGGAAGATCCCGCGCTCGAGATCTCGCAAATCGCAAATTGCGGCTGAACTCGGCGCACCAAAATTTGCCCTATCGCATATTTTGTAGCAACATGGAGGGCAAAATGACAAAGATCATATGTATCAATCCGCCTAAGATCGTCAAGGCAGTGCTCAGGTTGTTCGTCAAACCAAAAAAGGACCGCTGATGCGGTCTTAATTTTTACTCACAAATCCTATTCCCGCAAGCGCACAATTGCATACTTGCGAGTGCACAATCGCATGCCATCGAGCGTAGGTTTGAATACTTTCAAGTGCATGCTTGCGAGTTTTTTATGTTTTGATTTACTTTGACTTTTGCTTAACAAACTATCTTTTCCCTTGTTTGTCAACATGCAACAAGCGCGGAAAACGCTCCAACTTGCATATAATGTTATATATGTTTTGATTTGTCAACAGGGAATCATGGCGTAAACTTTACGATTTTTGCTCGACGCACGAAACGGCAAAGCGAATATGAGATAAGGGGATAAAAGTCAATCGAAAGCTGAAATTTCGAATATCCGCGCAAAACAAAAGCCCCTCGACGAGGGGCTGAAAGGTTCGGATTTTTACGCGCGATCCACTTTTCCTGCACGCAGGCAACGAGTGCAAACGTACACTTCCGTGACGCCTCCGGTGGGAGTGTTGACCTTGACCTTTTGCACATTGGGCGCCCAACTGCGTCTGGTCTTTCTATGGCTGTGGCTGACTGCATTGCCGCTCATCTTCCCTTTTCCGCAAACACTACAAACTCTGGACATAACTGTACCTCCTATTCGAACGGATAACATTGTAACAAATCTAAAATTCTTTTGCAACTGATTTTAGCAACATTTGTGTTTTGGTTGCAAAAATAATTTATATATAGTAAAATTAGCAAAGGTGAGATATGTCGCTTTCAACTTCAAACAAATTCGGCAAAATTTCAATAAGTGACGACGCGGTGCGTACGGTCGCTTCGCATGCCGCTTTGGAGTGCTACGGGGTTGTGGATCTTGTGTCGAAGAGTTTCATCGACAGCATAAACAACATCAGCGGGCGCAGGCAGCACGTGAAGGGCGTCACAGTGCAGATACTCGACAATTTGATCTATGTCGAGCTTTTTGTCATTTTGAAGTTGGGAGTGAACATCGAAGCCGTAAAAATGTCATTGTCCGACGCGGTGAAGTTTTCTGTGGAAACTTTTACGGGGATGAGCGTGAAGCGCGTCCATGTCAACGTGGTCGGCATTCGTGTATAAAGGGAATCATCATGTTCAAAATAGACGGACTTAAATTTAAGGAAATGCTCGAGGGCGGAAGCCGAGCGCTTGAGATAAATCGCGACACGATAGACTCTCTCAACGTCTTTCCCGTCCCCGACGGCGACACGGGCACAAACATGTCTCTGACCTTGGCGTCCGCCGTGCGAGAGGCAAACGCGTGCAAGTCCTTGCTTGTGGACGAGATTGCGGACGCGTTTTCAAAGGGAGCGCTGAGAGGGGCGCGCGGCAATTCGGGCGTCATATCCTCGCAGATCTTCAAAGGGTTTGCGGTCGCGCTGGCGGGCAAGGTGGACATCACTCCGCGCGCGTTTGCGGAATGTTTGAAAAGCGGAGCCGAGATCGCGTACAGCGCGGTGACAAAGCCCAAAGAGGGCACAATCCTTACAGTGATACGCGTGATGGCGGAAGAGGCGGAAGCCGCCGCAAGAGGCAGAAAAAAGGTGGAGTTCGAGCCATTCTTGAAACGCGTCATAGACGCGGGCGAGGATATCCTGCAAAAGACCCCCGACATGCTCCCCGTGCTGAAAAAGGCGGGAGTCGTGGACGCGGGCGGCAGAGGGCTTGTGACCGTCTTTGACGGAATGTACCGCGTGCTTATGGGGCTGGAACCCGCGCTGATCAGCGGGGAAAGCGTCAAGATCCAACCCGAAGAAAAGGTGGAGGTCGAACAGGACTTCGACATTCTCGAAAACGACTACGAGCATATCACTTTTCAATATTGCACGGAGTATTTCATCACTCATCTGAAAAAAGAGGTCACGGACGCCGCGATAGACAGATATCGCGAATATCTCATGTCGATAGGCGACTGCGTGCTTGTGATAGGCGACACCGAACTTGTCAAAACTCACGTGCACACAAATCATCCCGACAGGGCGATAAACGCCGCCTTGAAACTCGGGGAACTTGACGGCGTAAAGATAGAAAATATGGTCGAACAGCACCGCAAGCTGTATCCCGACGCCGTTGAGGACGACTCCGAACTCAAAGAGTTTGCCATTGTGTCCGTGTGCGCGGGCAAGGGGCTTTCGGACATTTTCAAGGACCTCGGCGTGGACACGGTGGTCGAGGGCGGTCAGACAATGAATCCCGCCGTGGACGACATCCTCGAGGCGATCAACGGGACAAAGGCGAAAAACGTGTTTGTCCTGCCCAACAATTCAAACATAATCCTCGCCGCAAATCAGGCGAAGGAGCTCTGCCGACACAACGTGTTTGTCGTGCCCACGACTTCCGTCCCCGAAGGCATCTCGGCGGCGCTCGCGTTCAACGACGAGTGCGACGCGGAGGAAAACTTCAAGGAGATGTCCGCCGCGTTTGAAAACGTGCTCAGCGCGGAGGTCACGCACGCGGTCCGCTCCACGAGGATCAACGGCTTCAGCGTGAAAGAAGGGGACATAATCGGCATCTGCAAAAAGAAGATAGTGGCAAAGAGCAACAGCATACGGCTCGCCGCGTTCAACACCGCAAAGAAGCTCGCCGCGGGCAAGGATATGCTGACTGTTTACTACGGCGAGGGCGTGGACGAAAAGGAGGGCGAAGAGCTTGTGGAGAGCATCTCAAACGAGTTCCCGGACCTCGAAGTCGCCTGTTACTACGGCGGACAGCCACATTATTACTACATAATTTCCGCGGAATAAAGCGCTATGCTTACGCTGAACGAGATCAAAGGAGTAGGCGCCGCAACGGTGAAAAAATTGGAGGAGTTGGACATCAAATCGGTGTTCGAGCTCCTTTCCTTTCTCCCCTCCAAATATATCGACCTCGAAAGTCCCGTCAGCGTGTGCGACGCCGAGGCGGGACAGCTTGCGCTGTTCGAGGGCACCGTGGAGAGAGTTTCCGCCTTGTCCAAGAGGGGCAAGCGCAGTTTTTATGTGACATTCAAAGACAGCCTCGCAAAGGGCAGGATATTTTTCAAAGCTATCTTTTTCAACATGCCCTTCCTTCACGCGGGCTTCGAGGCGGGGCAGAGCTATCGACTGCTTGCAAAGCTCGGCAAGGATGAGGGAGCGTACGTGGTGGTCAATCCTCAGCTTGAAAAGTCCGAGAAGATATCCAAACTCAACGGAGTTTACACTGTCTATCCCTTGCGGGGAGTCATAGGGCAGAACGCCTTCAAAAACATAATATATTCCGCGCTTGACAGCATGAAGGGCATGGCGTATCAGGGCAAACTCGGCAGGATAAACGCGGATATGGCGGAGTGTTTTGAAAATATCCATCGTCCCCCAAGCGCGGCTGACGCGTTTGAGGCGCGGGAGAGGCTTGCTTCTTTGGACATCGCAATTGTTCTGTCGCTTTACAAAAAACTGCACGATAATTCGCAAAAACAACGCAAAGTATTCTACAAATCGACAAATTCTGCAATACTTGACTACGCTTCAGCGCTTCCTTTCGCTTTGACGCCCTCTCAACTTGCGGCGTGCGAAGATATCGCAAAGTCCCTTTCGGCGGACGTTTGTATGTCGCGCATCGTCAGCGGGGACGTGGGAAGCGGCAAGACCGCAGTCGCGTTTTTTGCAATGTATCTCGCCGCGATCTCGGGCAGGCAATCGGTCATGATGGCGCCCACCGAGATCCTTGTCAACCAGCACGCGCGCTCGTTTGAGAGCGTGGCGAAAAAGCTAGGACTGTCCTTTGTTTGCATTACGGCGTCCTTGAGCGCGATTGAAAGAGCTGACGCGCTTGCAAAGATAGAAAGTGGGGAAGTCGATTGCGTTTTCGGCACTCAGGCGCTTATCAGCGAGGGCGTAAACTATAAGTCCCTCAGCCTTGCCGTCATAGACGAACAGCATCGCTTTGGCGTAAACGAGCGCCGACAGCTTGAAAACAAGGGCGCCTGCGACATCCTTTCCCTCACCGCGACCCCCATTCCGCGCTCTATGGCGCTGACTTTTTACGAGGATATCGAGATCTCGCGCATATTCCGCCGAACCGAGGGGATGTCCAACATATCCACAAAGATATTGTCCTCCGTCGAGGAGACGGTCGCTCTCGTTTGCGAGGCGTGCAGGCGAGGGGAGCAGGCGTTTGTCGTGTGTCCTTCCATAAAGGACGCCGAGGGCTATGACGCTATGTCCATAGAGGGCTTTATGCGGGAGCACGGCGCAAGTTTCGACGGCATAAGCGTGGGCGTTTTGCACGGCAGACTGAGCGCGGAGGAGAAGAGCAGAGTCATGCGCGATTTTGCGGACGGACGCCTTTCCGCGTTGATCGCGACAAGCGTGGTGGAAGTGGGCGTGGATACGCGCGCAAGCGTGATGGCGGTGCTCAGCGCGGACAGATTCGGGCTTGCGTCCCTTCATCAACTCAGAGGCAGAGTGGGCAGAGACGGCAGGCCCGCGATCTGCTATTTTCAATCAAACCGACATTCTAAAGGGGCAGATATACGCCTCGAAGCGCTTGAGCACATAAACGACGGGCAGGAACTTGCCGAGCTGGACTTTGCCATGAGAGGCGCGGGCGACTTTTTGGGCACTCGTCAAAGCGGCGCGTCCCTCACGCCTATGTTCGGGCTTTGCATGAACAAAAAGATATTGCTTTCCGCCAAGGAGTATTCGGAAAATTGCCTTTCCGACCTTTCTGTTTTAGAGTTGACCGCGCTCACTCGCAGATCCGAGCAGAGAGTAAAAGCGTTTTTGGACGGGCTTGAAAAAGTCACTTTGAACAGCTGATATCTTCAATTGTATTTTCCGTTTTCAGCGATCGTTTTTAAGTACGCGGAGCTTTGAAAAGAGGATATGTCGATCGGCGTCCTCGCCCGCAGCGCGAAGTTCGTTGACAAGTTTGTCTGTGGCGTTTTTTTCCTCTTTTTTGGGGCGTTTGTCATGTCGCGCATGTCCTTTTTGGGGCGTTTGTCATGTCGCGCATGTCCTTTTGGGGGCGTTTGCCATGTTTCGCATGACAAGCGAGATATCGCCGCTTTTGCCCTAATATTTCACGCGATATTGTAAAGCGCCGACGTTTGTCGACGCTTTATGACGAGTCAGTCTGTAAGCCGAGTTCTGTGTTCGACGGTCATCTATCTAGGCGCAGCATTTCTGATGCGCTCAAGCGATATAGGGAGCGTTGCGGGCAGCTTTTCGTGCTCCCGATCTTGCATCGGGTGGGGTTTACATCACGCATTGTCGCCAAATTGTGGGTGAGCTCTTACCTCGCCTTTCCATCCTTACCCATGCGGGCGGTATCTTTCTGTTGCACTGTCCTTGAAGTTGCCTTCACCGGTAGTTGGCCGGCACCCTTGCCCTGTGATGCTCGGACTTTCCTCAATATTTCATGCGACCGTCCGGCTGACTCGCATATATTTAAGCATAAAACCGAAAAAAAATCAAGCGTAAAAAATCCCGACTTAAATCTTTGAAAGTGGCAACAATCATGTGGGAGCAGGATATGGAGTACGCTATAGGCATAGGCGTGACGCTGATTTTTTGCGCGTTGTATCTGCTCGGACGAAGGAAGCCTGCGCCCGAGTTTTTCGACAGGATAGAGGACGATGGGTTCGAACTTGCCGCAACCGCCTATCTTTCCTCGTTGAGCGCGCCCGAAAGGGGGAGAGAGACGAACGCCGCGCCTCTCAAGCGTCGCATAAAAAGCGGACTGAGGCGGATATCCCGCAAGCGTTATGGGGATTCTTTCGCTTGCTTTTTGCAAAACAAGGACGTGATAAAAGCGAGGATAAAGCGCGGCTATCCCGAACTTTCCTCTCTTCCGTCCATGGATGGGACGCCTAGAGCGGTCCTGCTATGCAAATTTGCGCTCGCGCGCAACGGCTTCGATTTTGCGCCCGAGAGGCTTTTGAAGCTGATGGACATTCAGAACTCCATCCGCACGCTGTCGTTCAAGGAGATATGCGCAATGAAAGTCGCGGCGGAGTACGTTTTGGAAGAGGCGCTCGCGGGGCTTTTTTGCAAGTTGGAAGCGCTTGCAAAGGCGCACGACATAGCCGAGCGCTACGTTCGAGCGCCCGCTTTTCTTCCCAAAAAATACGGAGAATTGACCAAATCCAAGCTGTTTTTGAGCATATGCGCAATTTATATAGGTTACAGAAGCGAGTTTTACGGCAACATGTACGACGACGTAAGGGACAAATTGCTGTCCGAGCTTTCAAGCATATTGTCGTCATACGAAAAGATCGCGACCTTCGATCCTTCCGAAATGTATTCGCCGCTTGAGGTCTTGGACAAATTCGACGTTTTCGGATATGCGGACAGCGATACGAAGCGCAGGTTTTTGACTTTGCTTTCCGAGCTTGCGGACAAGGAAAATTTGGATGAATATCTGCTTGTTTTGCGGCTTGAAGCATATATGCAAAGCGCCTCGACGGGGCATATGTCCGTAAAGCGATTTGAGATCTTCAACAGGGGGATATTTGTCCTCTCGCACAAAAAGGATCTGACTATGCTTGCGACGGCGCTTTCGTCAAGCTATTTCATGGACGTGTATTTCAAAACGGACAATCGCCGCCCAAAAGGCAAAAGTATTTCAAAAATCGTCGGTTTTGAGAATAGTTTTGAGCCGATTTACAAATTTCAAACCGTAAATTTTGGGATTTCCGCAATCAACGACAAGTTGAGGATAAACCCTCGTCTGCCAAGCGACGTGCTCTCTGCTGACGTGGAGTTTTTGCACAACGACGTGAGGCACACTCTTCACATAGTCCGCGGAAAGGAAAGAGCGCTGTATGTTGAAGATCGTCTCGTCCGCGGCGTGGATCTTTGCCTAAGAAATACGCCTCTCGAGATCACGGCGACTGTTCCGTACGAGTCAAGCGAATGACCTTTATCAAATGCAAAACCGCCAATATTCCGACAAAACGGTGGCAACACGACCACGCGGACAGTGCTTTTTGCGATTGCTTTTAAGTGTGGCAACGTAGGCGAGTAACACTACAACCGACATGAAAACGTCGATTTTGACATAACTTTGCAAATAAAGAATGAAAATCGGCTATATTCCGACAATTTGACAGAACTCTCCAAACAGTGGCGTCGCAAAACAACACCGATCGAGCGGTTTTGACGATAAAAGGCAATCGCATAAAAGATAGCGAGATGAAAATGAGCGAACGGACGGCGGCGTTTTGGCGTTTGACTTCCTTTTGTGCGCATATGTGTTTTCAAAAACGAGTCGTTCGGGCTGTCCGAAAGGTTTTTTTGACCGCTTTTTGCGCATTTTGTTGACTTATTTACTTTGGATTGTTATTCTAATATAGTATTCGTGCGCATTACGCGTGCGGAAATTTTCGGAGAACGCTATGAAGGAAAAACTCGAACAGATCAAAATCGCGGCGTTGCGGGAGATCGAAAGCGCCGTTTCCACTGCTCAGCTGAACGATATCAGAGTGAAATATCTGGGCAAGAGCGGCGAGATCTCGCTTATCATGCGCGACATGGCAAACGTCCCCAAAGAGGACAGACCAGCCATGGGCAAACTTGTCAACGAGCTTCGCGCGGCGGTCGAGGGCGCGCTGACGGAAAAGACCGAACGCCTCGCTTTTGCGGAAAAGCAAGCGCGGCTGAAAGAGGAGACGCTGGACATCACGTTGCCTTCGGGCGAGAGGGGCTTAGGCTCTCTTCATCCGCTCACTCTTGTCAGGCGGGAGCTTATCGACATATTTTCCGTCATGGGCTTCAAAGTCGCGGAGGGGCCCGAGATCGAAAGCGATCTTTACAACTTTCAACTGCTCAACATCCCCAAAGATCATCCCTCGCGCGACATGCAGGACACGTTCTACGTCAACGAAAACTTCGTTTTGCGCACGCAGACTTCCGCCATGCAGGCGAGGATAATGACGACGACTCAACCGCCCATCAGAGTGGTGATCCCGGGCAAGGTGTACAGAAGCGACGACGACGCCTCGCACAGCCCCATATTCAACCAATTCGAGGGGCTTGCGGTGGACAAGCATATCACGATGGGGGATCTGCAAGGCTGTCTTACGACGTTTGCGAAGAAGATCTTTTCCGCGGACACCGAAGTCCGCTTGCGCCCGTCATATTTCCCGTTCACGGAGCCGTCCGTGGAAGTGGACGTCACTTGCTCCATGTGCCACGGCGAGGGCTGTCGCGTGTGCAAGGGGACGGGCTGGGTAGAGATCCTCGGCGCGGGCATAGTCAATCCCGCGGTGCTCGACATGTGCGGCATAGACAGCAAAACATACAGCGGATTTGCGTTCGGCTTCGGTATAGACCGTATCGCAATGATCAAGTACGGCATTCCGAACATCAAGTTGCTGTACGAAAACGATATGCGCTTCCTTGCGCAGTTCAACTAGGAGGAGAGTATGCTTGCGCCTATTTCTTGGCTTAAAGACTATGTTGACATAAACGTTTCGCCCGAGACCCTCGCGCAAAAGCTGGTCGCGATAGGTTTTGAGGTGGAGCAGATCATATACCAATCAAAGCGCGTCGACGGCGTGAAAGTGGGACGAATAGAGCATGTCGAAAAGCATCCCAACGCGGATCGCCTGCGCGTGACGAAGATAAACATCGGCGACAGGGTTTTGCAAGTGGTCACAAACGTCCCCGTCGAGGGCGGGGAAACAATCGCCGTCGCGGTGGACGGAGCGAGGCTCGCGGACGGCCACGAGATAAGACGCGGGGAGCTTCGCGGCGTGCTCAGCGAGGGCATGCTGTGCGGGCTTGAAGAGGTGGGCCTCACTGCAAACGACGCGGACGGACAAAAGGCGGGAGATATCCTGCGTTTCACTCCCTCGACCCCGCTTGGGACGGACGCGCTTGAAGCGCTCGGCTACGACGACGTGATCTTGGACGTCGCGGTCACGGCAAATCGTCCCGACTGCAACAGCATATACAAACTTGCAAAAGAGGTCGCCGTCGCGCTCGGAGTGCGCGCGCGCGAGCCGCATATTGCCCCCGAAGTCGAGGCGCTTTCCGCGTCGAAGAAAGGCGTGGTCAAGGTGGACGTGCGAAACTTCGAGTTGTGTCCGAGATACATGGCGGCAGGCGTAAAAAACGTGCGTATTTGCCCTTCGGACGAGCTTGTCAAGCGCCGTCTGCGCGCGGTGGGCATACGTCCGATCAACAGCATTGTTGACATCACAAACTACGTGCTGACCGAGATAGGTCAGCCCATGCACGCGTTTGACAGACGGGACATCCAAGGGGACGAGATCGTGGTCAGAAACGCCCGCGATGGGGAGCATATCGTCACTTTGGACGGCAAGGAACACGTCCTCAAAGAGGATATGTTGGTCATCTGCGACGAGGCGCGCCCGCTTGCGCTCGCGGGCATCATGGGCGGGCTGAACAGTGGCGTAAAGCAGGACACGGACGCCATAATCTTCGAGGCGGCGAAGTTTGCGCGAGACAACGTACGTCGCACTTCCCGCGCTCTCAATCAGCGTTCGGACAGCTCCGCGCGCTTTGAAAAGGGCATTGATTTCGCCTCGCAGGAGCTGGGGCTGAAGAGGGCGTTGACCCTCGTGCTCGAGGGCGGCTACGGCGAGATGTTGGGGGGCGTGATAGACGTCCACACCGAATATCAAAAGGAAAGAGAGCTTCCGTTTGAAATACGCAAGTTGGAGGATATTCTCGGCTGCGAGGTTCCCAAAAACGCGCTTGTCGGCATACTCGAACGCCTCGGCATAAAAGTCGAGGAAGCGGACGGCTGCCTCATAGCGCACGTCGGAGAGGACAGAGAGGACATCGCAAGCGTAAACGATATCGCGGAAGAGTTCATCAGAGTGTACGGCTACGAGCATATAAGGCCCACGCTGTTCGAATACGCCTCGCTCACCGAGGGCGGAGTCCCGAAGGAGATAAAGGCGGTTGACAGAATCAAGGACGCGCTTGTCGCTTGCGGGCTGAGAGAGGCGGTGACCTATTCCTTCACCTCTCCCGCGTTTGCGGACAAGTTGGCGCTTTCAGAGGACGACGAAAGGCGAAACGCCGTAAGGCTCCTCAATCCGATCGGCGAGGCGCTGAGCGTGATGCGCACAAATCTTACGCACAGCATGCTTGAAACTTTGTCTTACAACGCGACGCATTTCGTGTCGCATGCGGAGCTTTTCGAGGTGGCAAGAGTGTATCTTCCGAAGTCCCTGCCTTTGACCGAGCTTCCCGTGGAAAAGGAGAAGATAGCGATAGGCATGTACGGGGAGTACGACTTCTTCAAACTGAAAGGCGTTGTGGAAAATCTGCTTGACGCGATGAACGTGGCAGACGCGGAGTTTGTGCGCTCGAAGGAGCCCTTCCTGCATCCGGGAAGAGGCGCGGACCTGTATATAGGCGGCAAAAAGGCGGGATATCTCGGGGAAGTGCATCCCGACGTTGCAAAGGCGTACGGCGTGGACAACTTCCGCGTTTACGTCGCCGAGCTGTTTGCGGACGCCTTGACGGACCCCGAAACGCGCAAGACCGCGAGTTTTGCGCCTTTCACAAGATTCCCCGTCGTGGAGCGCGATCTTGCGGTCGTCGTGGACGAGGACGTGCTTGCGAACGACATTTTGAAAGCGGCGGCGAAAGCGGACGCGGAAAATCTGTCGGGCTACAGGGTGTTTGACACATACAGGAGCGAACAGATAGGCAAGGGCAAAAAGAGCGTCGCGCTTCGCTTCTACTTCGCAAACCTCGATCGTACGCTCACGGACGGCGAGGTCAACGCGGCGATGGACAAGATCCTCGCCTCGCTCGAAAGCGGCGTGGGCGCAAAAATAAGATGACGAAAGGACAAACTTATGTTTGACGGCAAAAGTCTTTCCACGCTCGAATATCCGAAGATACTTTCCTTGCTTGCGGGGCTTGCGCAGTCGCAAGGCGGCAAGAAGTTGGCAAGGGAGCTTGTCCCGTTCGAGACGCTTGCAGAGGTGCTTCAAGCGCTCGACGAAACTTCGGAAGCGGACAGGGTGCTGTTTGAATTTTCCATCAGCCCCTCTTTTGCCATAGACGACATCACGGAAGCGTTGATAAAGTCCAAAAAGGGCTCGGTGCTGTCCATACCCGAGATCATGAAGGTGGGCAGAGTGCTGAGAGTGGCGCGCAGGCTGAAGAAGAATATCGAAGCCGCAAAGGACGTGCCCATTCTCAAGGGCATGGCGAGCGCGCTGTACGCCAACGAGAGGCTGGAAAAAAACATTTTCGACGCCTTTTTGTCGGACACGGAAGTCGCGGACAACGTGACGCCCGAACTGAAAGCCATTCGCGCGCGCATACGCAAGATCAACGACAACATCCGCACGAGGCTTCAGCTTTTCATATCTTCGCCGACCTACTCGAAG
>CANQNC010000034.1 GCA_947625145.1 uncultured Clostridia bacterium | reverse complement strand
GAAAATGATAAATCCGAACCCGTCGCCAACAGGCACTACAAGGTTCGGATTATTATCATTTGGTACCCCCATAGGGAATCGAACCCTAGTTTCCGCCGTGAGAGGGCGACGTCTTGAACCGCTTGACCATGAGGGCGTTTCAGTGAATTGATAATATCATAAATTTGGCTTCAGCGCAAGCAAATTTCAGCATGTTTTTTGAGTATTGCATTTTTTCTTGCATTTTTCAAGGTGCGGGGTGGGGGATATATCAATTTTCACATTTTTCTTTTGCGATCGCGCGTCTGCAAAGTTTTGCAAAAACGCAAAATCGACATTTTTGCTGATTTGTATTGTTATATACAAAAAACTTTCCAACAATTTCCAATATCGGTTGATAACTCGTCGCAAAAGCGCCCTTTTGTGCCGACTACGCCACGCAAAGAGCGCTGTTTCGGAAGAGGGCAAGGCAGGAAGAAGCGGAGACGGAAAGCCATTGGCTTTGAAAAAGAGCGAGTGGGGAACGCAATGAGCCGCGGGAAGCAAGGCGAAAGGCAAGCGGAAAGCGAGAGCTTCGGGAAGCGGAAACGCGGGCTTCGGGAAACAGGAAGCGGACGGAAACGAAAAACCTCGAATTTCGGAAAGGCAGGAAGAAACGGAAACGCGGGCTTGGACGGAGACGGAAAGCCGTGGGCTTCTGGAAGAGGCAGGAAGCGAGCGCAACAAGAGGATACGGATCGGCGGAAGCCGAAAAGTATAAATCAAAAAATAATGTGTTGATGAAAGACAGCACAAAAAAAAGGAGAAAGTTATGAAAAAGAAAGGTTTGATTATTTCAACAGTCGTAATGGTTGTTGTTTTGATCGCGTCCCTCACCACCGCTACATACGCTTGGTTCAGCACCTCTGCGCAAGCGGCGGTTGAAGATTTGCAGGTTGTCACCAAGGCTGCAGAAGGCTTGCAAATTGCATTGTATGATGCAACTGCTGCTTCATGGTCAACAGGCGCGGCAACTCTTACCGGCGACAGATGGAAAGGCGGCGTAACAGGTTGGAGCGCAGCTGTAAATTTCGACGCAAACAAAGGTAAGCCTTATATGGGCGTTTCAGGTGATGGCTTCAAGATGTTCATGCTTGATGGCGAGGAAGCGGCTGATGAAGATGGTAAGCCTGTAGACAAAACCAATGTTAAAGCGGCAACCGCCAACACAGATTATTTTGTCGCTTTCCTTGGCTTGCAAAACACAATGGATGATGCCAGAAAAATACAACTTAAAGATATAACCATCACTCCTCAAGCAAATAGTGCAGAACTTGTCGGCATGGCAGCAGCACTCAGAATTGCAATTTTTGCAACAACTGATAAAGATGTTGCAATAAGCGATCTTTCAAAAGCAAACACTGAGGAGGGACAAGGAAAGGTTTGGAAAACTGCAGACGCAAAATTTGTGTTCGACCCCTATGGCGATTTGGAATATGCTAGCGCTTCCGGCGCATGGTCAACTCCGGGCTTGCCTGATTCTTCTACTGTTGCAGATCCTAAATATTTGACCGCAACTGGCGAGTACACAACGGTATCTGCTTCAAAAGCGGGTGGACTTAAAACAACGTATGCAACTGCATATAAGCGTGGAAAGATAGAAACGGCTGCAAATGGCCCCGAAGAATTGACTTATGATACAGCAGTGGATCTCGCAGATAATGTTGCAGGCGGAGGCAAAGGAGTTGTTTATCTGATGGTAGTCATTTGGTTCGAAGGCGAAGACGCTGAATGTATCACTCGTTTTGCGGGCGGTGGCGCAATAGTTTCAATGAACTTCACGCATACCGAAGCAGGTGCATAATAGCAAATATAATTTGAACTACACGCAAAAAATCCCGCTCAACGAGCGGGATTTTCCTTTGCGGGGGGGGGGGATTTAATCACTTGGCACATTGAAAGGGTATGTTCGACGCGTTGGAAGGGGTTCCCTTTGAGTCGGAAGCGAAGGTCAGAGCTTTTTGTAGTATTGAAGTAAGCCGGACTGTTTGCTTGTGTTGAAGTAGGTGAAACCGTTTTGCTCGTAGAGGCGTCTTAGGGGGAGAATGTCTTTGCAATCGAGATAGGCAATCCTGCCGCCGACGTGCTTTTGCGCAAGATATATGCGTTCAAGCGCCATATCTATCAAAGTTTTGCCAAGCTGTTCGGTCACGCCGTCGTTTTTGGCGATATGGCCGATAAGGTATGCGGAGTAGGAAGTCGCAGAGCTTTCCCCTGCGGTCATCTTGTTTTTGGAAGTCTTTGACATGTCCTGCAAATCTATGGATTTGATAGCCAAACTGAAATATGCCACGATACGGGAGTCGTCCATCACAAGATAGGTGCGCGCCTTGTTGCGCAACTCATAGTCGATCATCTTGTTGTGGAAAAAATCCTCTTCATCCGAATTTTTTTGGCAGTGAAAATGAGAAAATGGCTCTCTCAATGCTTCAAGAGAGCCATCAATGGATTGCAGATCTGCGATCAATTCTTTGAGCGAGCAAACTTCAAAGCCCATTTCCTGCTGTTTTCGCTCACGTCCTGAACATGAGCTTCGTCCCTTTGCATAGCAGGTGTAACGGGAGTTTCATCCAAATCGTGACGCATCCTTGCAATCATAGCCGGGTCGGTGACCACTACTTTTTCATCAAACGATACAGTTGCCATATTGTCACACCTCCTATTTAGTATATTCAATATATCACACAAAAAGCCCGTTTGCAAGCATTTAGGGCAATTTCAATCGGTTTTCACAAATGCGGGTCGCAAAATTTCCGTGCAGGCAAATAGACGCCGCACAATGTACATGTCAATCACATTTGCATTGTGCCCGAGGCGGAGGAAGCTAAAATAAGCGGGGGAGTTTTGGGCGGGAGATTTCGGTTTAGTGTGAAAAAGTAAAATAAAGGATATGCATTATTTTAGAATTTGTCATACATTAAAATAAAAGGCGGGTATTATTTTAGAAATCGTTGACAAAATAAAATAAGGTGTGGTAAAGTTGAAATGTAATTTCAGAGGGGTAAGCTATGCAAAACAGATCGGGATATTATGTAAACAATCTCAGCGGCGAGGGGGCGTACAGGTCTTTTGTGCCTTCTCCTCTTCCAATCGAGATTGAGAAGGACGAGGAAATGTCCGCGTTGCTTTTGGACGCGCACAAACAGCTTGCAAAGCTCGACTCGGCGGAGAAGTATATCCCAAACATAAAGCTGTTTGTCTCAATGTACGTGCGCAAAGAGGCGCTGTTGTCCTCGCAGATCGAGGGCACGCAGACCACGCTTGAGGACGTGCTCAATCCGCATATCGCCGAAAACGCGGATAGGGACGTCGCGGAGGTGGTCAGCTATGTGCGCGCGACGGAGTTTGCCATACAGCGTTTGCGGGAGCTGCCCATTTGTCTCAGGCTGTTGAAAGAGACGCACTGCAAATTGATGTCCAACGCGCGCGGGGAAACCAAGGCGCCGGGGGAGTTTCGCCGCATTCAAAATTGGATAGGCGGCAGGGGCAGTACGTTGCAAAACGCGCGATATGTCCCGCCAAACGTCTTGGATATGCAAAAAGCGCTCAACGATTTGGAGAGCTATATCAACGCGCCCGACCATCAGGACGTGCTGATACAAGCCGCGCTGATACACTATCAATTTGAAACCATCCATCCCTTCCTCGACGGCAACGGCAGGATGGGGCGCCTGTTGATCACGCTGTATTTGCTTTGCCGCGAGACGATACATTCCCCCGCGCTGTACACGTCCTACTATTTGAAGATGAACCGCGTGGAATATTACGACCGCATGAACGCCGTGCGCGACAAAGGCGACTACGAGCAGTGGGTGAAATTCTTCTTGCGCGCTATCTCGGAGTCTGCCGCCGACGCGCTGAAAGCCGTTGACGAGCTTTTCGACTTGCACGAAAGCAGTCTGCGCGCGATCGACGGGCTGGGCAGGACGCACACAAATTCTTCAAATCTGTTGAGTGTGTTGGAGGCTTTCCCCATCTTCGGCATAGGCTTTTTGGCGGAAAAACTCGGCGTGAGCTTCGTCACCGCCTCAAATCTCGTGGACAAGTTGCAAGCGGCGGGGATATTGCGCCAAACGGACAGAGCGCTCCGCGGCAGGACTTTTGCCTATAAGCCCTACCTCGACATTCTCAGCCGCGGCACCGAGCCGTACTAAACAAGCCGACTGTTTTCTGATTTACTTTTGCCTTTTGGGCATACAGCGTATAGAAAAATCCTACCGCGAGGGCAGGATTTTTTCATACAACGCTCGTCAACCCCGTATGACATTCTGCGTCGGGTAGCAGGCGCCTACCTCGACATTCTGAGCCGTGGCACCGAGCCGTACTAAACAAGCCAAACGTTTTCTGATTTACATTCGTCTGTTGGGCATACAGCGTAAAAAATCCTACCGCTAGGGTAGGATTTTTTCATACAACTCCCACACAGCCGTGTGACGCCATTTTATAAACCCGCTGTAAAGCCATGTGGGTCAATGCTGCCGTGCGGTCTCTGCCTTCCTCCGAGTGTTTGACGAGGCCTGACATCTCCGCAAGTTCGGACTCCGCAATCCCTTATAAAATTTGTGGTTCAAAATAGGGCGCCATCACGAGCATAGCAGGATCGTTTGTCTACATACAGTATAACGTATGTCGCGCAAGATTTCAACAGTCAAAAATTGGATATTCGGAATATCCCGCAAAAAGACGCAAAAATTCGATATAGGGGCGAATAAGAGGCTTTCGCGCCGCACGGAACAGGCTTTTGCGCCGCAAAATGTCGCATAAACCGCCGATTTTGCACAAAACTCGCTCTCGCTATTGAAATTTGCGCGCGCGTGTGTTAAGATAAAAATATCAATTGTAAGGTGGAGATTTATGAAACTTTCCCTCAAATTAAAGACGATTTTGAGCGTCGTTCTGTTTTGCGTGATCTTTGTCGCGCTGATTTTGATCGCTTCCTTCCTCGACTTGCAGGTGAGCAAGATCATGACAAAGGGCATACTCGAGCCCGGCGCGTATCATTCGACCAACTTCTTCGGCGTTCTGCTCGAATCGGTAGGCTGTTTGCCCATCTATCTGTTCATCGCCTTTGCGCTGTGCGTGCTGTTTTGGTGCTCGCTTAGGGTCCTCAAAACAAAAAACAAGGCGATCAACGTCGTGCTTGGCGTCATATGCGCGATCGGCGTTGTAGCGGCGTGCTGGTACGCCATCAAGGACAGCGCGGGCTACGTCTTCGAACACGCGATAGCGCGCACGGGCTACGGCACCCTCGAGGCGCTCGACAAGTTCGAGCACAGCGCGACGGTCTTTGCAATCGAGGCGGTGTTTGCCGCGGTCATGGCGGCGCTCGCGATCCTCGCCACAATGCATTTCAAAGAGGATGTCTTGAAAAAGCTGTTCAAGTTTGTCATCTTCGCGGCGGTCGCGACTCTCGTCGCAAACCTGCTTATCATGATCGTCAAAACTCCCGTCGGACGTCCTCGCTTCAGAGCGTTGCAGTCAGAGTTGGGGCAGAGTTTCAAAGAGGACGGAGTTATTGCGTTCAGACCTTGGTATAAGGGCGGCGGTCAGCCCGACGCGGGCGTCGTAAGCGCGTTTGAAAACACCTACGGCGTGGACGACGCGTTCAAATCCTTCCCGTCGGGGCATACCTGCTCGGCGGGCACGCTGTACGCGCTGATCATGATCCCCGACCTCTTCGAACTCAAACACAAAAAAGGCGCCAAACTCGCTTGCTGGCTTGTGCCAATCCTCTACGTCGGGCTTGTGGCGGTCAGCCGCATCATGGTCGGCGCGCACTTCATGAGCGACGTCACGTTCGGCGGAACGATAGCGTTTGTCTGCTTCGTCATTGCCCGCGAGGTCATGCTCAAAGGCAAGCACGTGTTTGCGGTGTTCCCCAAGAGCGCGCAGCAGCCCGAGCAAGTCGCGGAAAACGTCTCAGATGAGGCAGAAACGGAACCCGAAGAGGAAGCTCAAATTCCGCAAGACGGGGTATCCGAGGCCGCGAAGCCCGAAGAAGCGCATGAAGATGTTGCCGTCGAAAAGGAAGAAGTTCCCGCTCCTACCGAAGAAACGCAGGAGTGATTTCTATCGTTTAGAAGGTGAAAAAAATGACAAAACGCCGTAAATTGCTGTTGGGCATACTCATCCCCGTCCTCATCGTCGCCGTGTTCTTGACGTTGTTTTTGAGCATCGTGTTTCAAGGCCACAACATCCGCGTGAAGGGCGTGGGCGCGACGGACGGCGGCTTTGACAACGTGCTGTCAAACATCAAGGACATCGTCGAAGCAAATCCGCGCATTGTGGATATCGCTATGCTCGGCGGGCACGGCGTTTCCTCCTACAACATCAAATACGGCGGAAAGTTGGGCTTGTCCGACGTGAATACGCCGCTCGGCAAGGCGGACCCCCTCGTCAAGGGCTTCACTTTCCGCTTTTCAAAAACTCAGACAGTGGACGTGCGCACATTGCTCGGTCAAGGGGCAAGATACCTCCAGATCAAATGCAGCGTCTACGACGGCAAATGGTGGGCGGAACACGCCATTTTGTCGGTCGGGTTGGATACGGTCATCAAGGATCTGCTCGACTTTTTGCAGAGCACAAAGGGCGAGGTCGTCCTGCCGCTGTTCGAGCCCGTGTATCTCGGCGAGGGCGGGACAATGGCTGACCTTCACGACTACATAATGAGCGTCACGCTCAACGGCAAAAGCCTTAAAGATTACGTCTACTATTCCGCCGCAAACACATTCGGCAAAGAGGACGGCGAGGGCGTGGATATATCCGAGCTCAGATACAACGACATCACGCAAAACGGCACAAAAAGCGGGGTGGTTTTGCTCGACAGCCCCGACGACGAAAAACTAGACATAGACGCGGTGTACAGCTCGGTAGGCGAGTTCGGCGATCTGTTTTTCGATGAGGATTCCGTGGCGTTCCATCCGTGGCATCACCGCTTCGACAGCGACCTGTTGTTGAAGATGATAGACGCCGCCGCGGAGGAGGCTTCAAAACCCGAATACGCGGACAAATTGCGCGTCAACCAAACGCAGGGCGCTTTCAACACTCACATTGAGGACTTCTGCGACATGCTGGGCGATTGGTCGCTGATCGACTTCGCCAACAAACACAACGTCAGAGTGCTCGAAAACAAAAACTTCGACAAGTGGCTCAAAGCAATGCCAATCGTACATTTCGACTTCGCAAATTGCAACAACAAGGATTTCAACGCGCGAATAAATCAAAAAATAATCGAATACAACCGCAACCTTGTGAATGAACTGCTCGCACACTGAATTGCGCAAAAGAGGTGTTTATCTATGCAAAAGTACCATGTAAAGTTGCTTAAAGGCGACATAACAAAGCTCAAAGTCGACGCGATCGTCAACGCCGCAAACAACAGCTTGCTTGGCGGCGGGGGCGTGGACGGCGCAATTCATCGCGCAGCAGGACCCGAACTTGTCAAGGAATGCGCTACTCTCAACGGCTGCAAGACGGGAAGCGCAAAGATCACGTCCGCCTACAACTTACCCTGCCGCTGGGTCATACACGCCGTCGGCCCAATTTGGTGGGGCGGAAACATGGGAGAGCGCGAACTGCTTTCCTCATGTTATTCCACGTCTATGCGCCTCGCGATCGCAAACAACGCGAAAAGCATAGCGTTTCCGCTGATCTCGTCGGGCGTGTACGGCTATCCCAAAAAAGCCGCTGTGCAGGTCGCCCTCGCAACCCTCGAGGAGTTTGCGGATTGCGGCGTCGAGATGTATCTCGTGCTCTATGACGAAGAAACCTATCGCCTCGCGCTCTCTTGCCTCGAGTGAAACATCAACTTCGAAAATTTATCGCAAAATCATTGCTTTTTGTCAACTTGTTTGGTATAATCAATGAGCATTGCTGGTGTGGCTCAGTCGGTAGAGCAGCTGATTCGTAATCAGCAGGTCGGCGGTTCGAGTCCGCCCACCAGCTCCAAAACCCTCGCAAGGGCGAGGGTTTTCTCGTATCTCGGCGGACTTTCACCGCCGACTCTGCCCTTCGTGCAGGTCGGCCTGCACGCGATTGACGCTTCGCGTAGCAATCGCTGTAAGACGAGTCCGCACAGCTCAAAACCCGTCTTTTGACGGGTTTTTCTTATGTGGCGGACTTGAACCATGCGGACAATTAAAATTGTCCGCACAATCGCGTTTTCAAAGCGATTGCCGACCTAGGTTGGCGCTGACGCTCGCTTTTGGGAGTGAACTCCCTCGCTCGCTATTACGCGCGCAAGCGCGCTCTCACCGCCGACTGCGTTTTGCTTCGCAACCCGCTCAGCCTGTGCGCTATTGCTTTTTCCGGTATCTAATGTGGTGAAATTATGAGGAAGTGAGGGGATAGGAGGGGGAGAGGGGCGGGTTTAAGATAATATTAAGCGAAAGGATGGGCGAATTTTCTATTGCATTTAGTTTCATCTTATGGTAAAATCTATTAAATTATTTATAATGAGGTCAAAAGATGCTGGCAAAACTTAGCAGTTATGCGCTTGACGGGATCGTCGGCTACGCGGTGGACGTCGAGGTGGATATAAACAGCGGTTTGCCCGGCTACGAGCTGGTCGGGCTTGCTTCAACGGCGACGAAAGAGAGCAAGGAGCGCGTGCGCTCGGCGATAAAAAACAGCGGATTTTTGTATCCCGCAAAGCGTATCATCGTAAATCTTGCGCCTGCGGACACGAAGAAGGAAGGCCCGTTTTTTGATTTGGCGGTCGCGATAGGGCTGCTGGCGGCGACGGGTCAGCTTGAAAACAAGCTGTACAAGGATTTTGTGTTTGTGGGCGAGCTGTCGCTTGACGGCAAACTCAGGCATGTGGACGGAATTATGCCGCTTCTCATCTGCGCGATGCAGGAGGGCAAAAAGAAGTTTGTCATCCCCGCCGACAACGCGCGCGAGGCGAGCTATATTGACGGCATAGAGGTGTACGCGCTTGCCACTTTGCGCGAGGTCGTGGAGATGCTCAGCGGAGTGCAATTCGAGCCCGTCGGTCTTTCGGGATATCAGGACGCTCGGATACAGCACGGCTACGACGTGGATTTTGCGGACGTCAAGGGTCAGACCGTGGCGAAACGCGCGCTCGAGATCGCCGTTGCGGGCGGACACAACGCGCTTATGATAGGGCCTCCCGGGGCGGGCAAGACCATGCTTGCAAAGTGCGTGCCTACCATCATGCCCGACATGACCTTCGAGGAAGCGATCGAGGTGACAAAGGTGCACAGCGTCGCGGGAATATTGGACAATTCCATCGGCATAGTGACGACGCGTCCTTTCCGCACGCCGCATCACACGTCCACAGTACCCGCGCTTGTGGGCGGCGGCATGAAGGCTAAGCCGGGAGAGGTGAGCCTCGCCAACCACGGCGTGCTGTTTTTGGACGAGATGCCCGAATATTCGCGGCATGCGCTTGAAACTTTGCGCCAACCCCTCGAGGACAGGAAAGTGACCATTTCGCGAGTCATGCGCACTGTGGAATATCCCGCAAATTTCATGCTTATCGCAAGCATGAACCCGTGTCCATGCGGCAATTTCGGCTCGAAAAATCAAGTTTGCCGTTGCACTCCGCAACAGATACACAACTACATAGGCAAGCTGTCCGGCCCGCTTATGGACAGAATAGATTTGCAGATAGAAGTTGACAATATCTCTTATGACGAGTTCAGAAGCCCGCAACAGCAGGAGACTTCCGCACAGATAAAACAGCGCGTGGAGAGAGTGCGCGCGCTTCAACGCGAACGCTTCAAGGGGACGAGCATCATGACGAACGCGGAAATGGGCCCGAGAGAGATGAATCTCTATTGCAAGATAGACAAGGATTGCGAGAGGCTTTTGCAAAAGGCGTTCGACAAACTCAGCCTCAGCGCGAGAGGCACAACTAGGATATTGAAGGTGGCGAGGACGATCGCCGACATAGAGGGATGCGAGGACATCAAACCCGCGCATATCGCCGAAGCTATCCAATACAGGGGAATTGACAGGAAGTATTATTGATGGACAAAACAGACGAAAAAACCGCATATTTGCTGGCGTTAGAATGCGTTGAGGAGCTGTCGAACAAGAAGAAGCGCGCCGTGCTCGAGCTTTATGAGTCCGAGGGCTTGAGCATAGACAAGGCGCTTGCAAAAGTCCTGTCCACGGCGCAAGTCAGAGAGTTTTTCGGATGTTTGGACAGGATGGAAAGTTTTATGGACGGCATGCGCGCGCAGGGCGTCCGTTGGCTGACCTGTTTGGACGAGGACTATCCCGAAAAACTTTTGCAGATAGACGATCCGCCCACGGCGTTGTTTGCAAAAGGGGACGTCGGGTTGCTGAATACGGACTGTATTGCGGTCGTGGGAAGCCGCAAACCCACGCGCTACGGCGCAAAAGTCGCGGAGGAATTTTCCCGCGAGTTTGCGAGGGCGGGGCTTACGATCGTATCCGGTTTTGCGCGAGGGATAGACAGCATAGCGCACAAAGCGGCGCTCGGAGAGCATGCAAAGACTATCGCGGTGTTCGCATGCGGGCTTGACGTATGCTATCCCGCGGAGCACAGGGGCATGTTGGAATCCATGCTTCAAGGCGGCGGGCTTATCGTGTCCGAATACGCGCTAGGCGTGAAGCCGTTGCAATATCACTTCCCGGATCGCAACCGTATCATAAGCGGGCTGAGCAGAGCGGTGTTTTTGGCGGAAGCGGCAAAAAAGAGCGGCTCGCTGATCACAGTAAGGCACGCGCTTGACCAAGGCAGGGACATATTCGCGGTGCCGGGCAGCATTTTCACTCCCGAATGCGAGGGCTCGAACGCGCTTTTGCGGGAGATCCCGCACGCGCTGTGCCTGTCTCCCGAGGACGTCTTGGACGCGCTGGGCGTCAGGCGGCAGGAGACGGAGCAAGAAGTCGTCGAACTCGGCATTGCGGACAACTTGATTCTGGAAGCGCTGAAAGGCGGGGATCTGCACTTCGAACAGCTCCTCGAAATCAGCGGTCTGGGAGTCGGCGAACTGACGAACACGCTGTTCAATCTCGAACTGAACGGGCTTGTCGTCAACACAGGCGGAAACTATTACGCGCTGTCTTAATTTGAAAACAAACAAGGAGAAAATATGAAAAAGCTCATCATTGTTGAGTCTCCCCACAAGGCAAAGACCATACAAAAGTATCTTGGCAATGAAGCGGACGTGCTCGCGTCAAAAGGACACGTGTGCGATCTTCCGCAACGCTCGCTCGGCATAGACGTGGAAAACGGTTTCAAGCCGCAATACATCGTCACGCCTGACAAAAAAGAGACCATAGAGATGCTCAAAAAAGCGGTCGCGAAGCACGACGTGATATATCTTGCGACCGACCCCGACCGCGAGGGCGAGGCGATAAGTTGGCACCTCAAAAACACTCTGGGCATTGAGGACGGCGAGGTCAGGATAGAATTCAACGAGATATCTCCAAAGGCGGTCAGAAACGCCATGGAGCATCCGAGGCATATCAACATGGCGCTTGTGGACAGTCAGCAGGCGCGAAGAGTGCTGGACAGATTGGTGGGCTATAAGATATCCCCGATACTTTCCCGCAAATTGAAGCCCGGTCTGTCCGCGGGACGCGTGCAATCCGCCGCGTTGAAGATGATCGTGGACAGGGAAAAGGAGATACGCGCCTTTGTGCCCGAGGAGTATTGGAGCATAAGCGCGCTGTTGCTGAAATCGGGCGCGAAGAGGTTGAAATCCAATTTGATCACCGCGACGCTTGCCGAAAGCAACGGCAAAAAGGTCAAGATCGGAAACGCGGACGAAGCGGGGGTCATAACCGCGCTCATGCGCATCGCAAACTACCGCGTGGACGACGTAAAGAAGGGAGTGGCGTTTTCAAAGCCTCAGCCGCCGTTCACGACGTCCACCATGCAGCAGGAGGCAAGCCACAAGTTGGGCATGACCGCGGAGCGCACAAGCAGGGTTGCGCAGGCGCTTTACGAGGGTGTGAACATAGAGGGCGAAGGTCAACACGCGCTCATCACCTACATCAGGACGGACAGCGTGAGGGTGTCTCCCGACTTCCAACGCACGGCGCTTGGCTTCATCAGGGAGAACTACGGCAAGGAATTTGCTCCGAAAACTCCAAACGTTTACAGGACAAACGCCAACGCGCAGGACGCGCACGAGGCGATCCGTCCCATAGATCTCTCCCGCACGCCGCAATCCCTCGAGGGAAAGTTGGACAGGGACGCGTTCAGGCTGTACAAGCTGATCTACGAAAGATTCCTCGCCTCGCAGATGACAAACGCGCAATACAACACCATGAAAGTGCACATTTTGGCGGAGAGCGACGGCGACACGCTGGGATTTGTCGTGCGCGGGCGTTCGGTGAAGTTCAAGGGCTACACCGCGGTGTACAGCGCGACCGTGGAGGAAAAAGAGGACGGCGACAAGGAGCTTGACGTCATGCCCGATCTGAACGTGGACGACGTTTTGAAGTTGGACGACATAAAGTCCGAACAGAAGTTTACAAAGCCGCCTGCGAGATACAACGACGCGACCCTCGTCAAGGCGTTGGAGGAGAACGGCATAGGCAGACCCTCCACGTACGCGTCCATCATATCCGTGCTTGCAAAGAGGCAGTACACCGAAAAACAGCAAAAGGCGATTGTCCCCACTCAGCTCGGCGAGGCGGTCTGCGATTATATGGAGAGAAATTTCCCCGACATCATGAACCTCAGCTTCACCGCGAGGATGGAAGGGGCGCTTGACAGCATCGCGGAAGGGGACAAGAGTTGGCAGGAGCTGATCGCGGCGTTTTATCCGCGGCTTTCGAGGTTTGTGGACAGGGCGTCGCACGCCGCGGGCGGGAGCTATCTGCCCGACGAGGAAAGCGACGTGATATGCGACAAGTGCGGCGCGAAGATGGTGATACGTCACGGCAAATACGGCCCCTTCCTCGCTTGCCCCAACTATCCTACCTGCAAAAACATCAAGCGCATCGTGGAAGTCGTCGGCAAGTGCCCCAAGTGCGGGAGAGACGTCGCAAAACGCGTCTCCAAAAAGGGAAAGACGTATTACAGCTGCACGGGATATCCGAATTGCGATTTCATCAGCTGGGACGTGCCC
>CANQNC010000033.1 GCA_947625145.1 uncultured Clostridia bacterium | reverse complement strand
AAGGTTTGATTATTTCAACAGTCGTAATGGTTGTTGTTTTGATCGCGTCCCTCACCACCGCTACATACGCTTGGTTCTCTACCACAGCTACAGCGGCTATCGACCAATTGCAAGTCAAAACGGCAGCATCCGAAGGCTTGGAAATTGCGCTTTACAATGGTAAGGGCGAAAACAAAACTGCAGTGCAAAGTTGGACGAGTGGCTCTGCAACATTAAACTCCGGAACAAAAGTCTGGGCAGGCACCGGCAGTTGGGGACAAACGGTCAGCTTCACCAACGAAGCCGCTAAATATTTCGGCGTGAGCGGTGATGGACTTGAAATGTGGAAACTCAGTGACCCAACAGCTGCCCAATCAACAGGAAAAGTTGACTCAACCGCCGCAATGGCTGCTGCTGTAGCGAATGATGATTATTTTGAAGCGTATATAGCGCTTAGAACCACCAAGACTTCCGGTGACGCAGCAAAGAACGGAGTAGACGTAAAAATTCAAGACATATCTATAACTGTTGATGGCAGTGCAAACGCGGGTCAGCACACAGGTATAAATGCCGCTCTTCGTATTGCTGTGTTTGCAAAAACCGATTCCAAGCTCACAACAGGCATCACCTTTACGGCTGATGATTTGAAGTTTGTGTATGTGCCTTACAGCAATTTGGCATATGCGGCAGGCACTTGGGATGCCGGAAGCACGACAGCATCCGATATCAAATATCTGAAAAAGGGTGCAGCTCAGGCAACATACAATGACTTTACACCTACAGCGTTTGCAACAGAGAAAGTGAAACTTCATTCGGCGACCGCAACCAAAGCAGAGCCTGCAAGTTATGAGTCCGCAGACGCTACAACACTTAGCGACGTAGTTTTGGCACAAAAACTCGGAAAACCCGGAGATTTGGCTGCCGCAACTGCTGACGAAAAGATCGTTTATCTCAAAGTGGTCGTTTGGTACGAAGGCGAAGACAATGAATGCATTACATTGTTCGCGGGTGGTGCTGCAACAATAGCAATCAACTTCACTTCCGCTGACTCTGCAAGTGCATAATAGCAAATATGATTTGAACAACACACAAAAAATCCCGCTCAGCGAGCGGGATTTTTTGTGTGTAGTATAAGTTGTGTTTCAATATTATGCTGCAGCGTCTTGACCAACAAACACCATATTGATGGAAGCGCCACCGCCTGAGAAGAGGCTTATGCACTCGGGGTCTTGACCTTCAAACCAAACTACCAGTTTGAGATAGACAACGCCGTTTGCTGCAACGCTCGCTGATACTTGGTGAGCCATGCTTGTTTTTTCACTCTTGTCAGGAGCAGCTGCGGAACATGTAACGCCGTCGCCTTTTACCTTTGTCTCGTCTACTGTCAACGTTGTTTCTTTCATCTGGCTCTTAGTTGTTTCCTCAGAAGTGAAAGATACATTTTCCTCGAGATAGGTCAAGGAAGCAGCAGTACCATCTTCCCATGTTGCGCCGACCTCTGTAAATTTGAATTGATTGAAAGGCAGATACACAAGGTTTGCTTCTTTTTCATCAAACACAGTTGCCGCGGGAGTGCTACCAGATGTGCCTGTTGTATCGTCTACAAACAGTGCAATTCTGAGAGAAGCCGCCATACCTTTGGACATGGCGTTTGTTGCAGATTCCTTTGCAGTTACGACAATAGAATCAAGCAATATTTTTTGTGCTTTGCTTTCGGTGTTGCGCAATGCAATATAAGCCATGAAATATTCGCCGTCAGTGCCATTTGCTTTTGCTGTTTTCATCACAGCGCTATCCAAATTTTCAGCTGCAAGTGCAGTAGCGGGGTCGTTAAGCGAATACATTTTGTTGCCGTCGCCGGACACGCCCATATAAGTTGCAGGGGTTGTGAAGCTGATGGCTGAGCCAAAGCCGGAATTTTGACCTTTCCAGTTCTCGCTGTAGGTCGACGCGCCGTTGGTGTATGCTGATGCTTGAGCAGTGTCCGGTGTGTAGACCGCAATTTGCAGACCTTTTGACGCTTGGGTCATAACTTGAAGGTCTTCAATGGTCGCCTGCGCTGTGGTTGAAAACCAAGCGTATGTAGCGGTGGTGAGGGACGCGATCAAAACAACAACCATTACGACTGTTGAAATAATCAAACCTTTCTTTTTCATAACTTTCTCCTTTTTTTTGTGCTGTCTTTCATCAACACATTATTTTTTGATTTATACTTTTCGGCTTCCGCCGATCCGTATCCTCTTGTTGCGCTCGCTTCCGCCTCTTCAAAGCCCACAGCTTTCCGTTTCCGTCCGCTCGCTCTTCTTCCAAGGCAACAGCTTTCCGCTTCTTCCTGCCTTGCCCTCTTCCGAAACAGTGCTCTTTGCGTGGCGTAGTCGGCACAAAAGGGCGCTTTTGCGACGAATTGGTTTTTGCGCTTCCGACAGGCAATGAGGCTTAGGTCATTGGGGCTCTGCAAAGATGAAACATGTTGTTGAAGCGTGCATACTGCGCGTCAATATATTGTATGCGCGCGGCCGCGCTTATGCGCACCTTGCGCTTTACTGTATATATTATATTATATTTATGCACGCGTGTCAACCCCTTATTTGCAATCGGGCAAAATTTTGCATACAAATTGTCCTTTTTTGACGGAAAACTCGAAAGTTTACTCCGCGACAAAGTTGATGCCGAGGCTGACAAAACCACCCAAAACGTCGTCTGTGCAGTCGAAATCACTGCCCTCAAGCCAGATGCAGACATAGCAATACATTATGTCGCCCTTGGCAAGCGTGTTGTCACGCACGAACACTTGCTCCGCACTTGCAAACGGCACGGCGGGGAAGAAACCCGCGGCAAACGCTTCGGAGGTGTTGTCGTTCATCTCCGCCTCGTATGCCACAATGTCGAAGTCCTCGCTGTCCGAGCCCATGGGGTACGCGACGTATTCAATATATCCCTGCTCGGGCGTGCGCCGAGCGTTGATGGCAAGATTTGCAAGACGAGGATTGTTGCTGAGCGCGGAATATATCTGCACGTCCGTGCGATACGGGTCGCTCTCGTCACCCTCGACTTCCTCGTAAGCGGGGTTTCGGAAGCTCTCCCCCCACATGACCCGCACGGCGTTTTGAAGCCCTATATCGTCGTTGGCAAGGCTCATCTCATAGTTTATCTTGACGTCTTGATCGCCGTTGTTGCGCAACATAAACATGAAACGTATGAAATTTTCGCCGTTGCCGGTGCCGATCACAGGCTCGTCCGCCTGCAAAAGCTCTATCACTTCCTCGCGCAAGTTCAGCTGCTCCCGCCCGTATACGCGGTTGTAGCTGACGTCCCATATGTTGGTCGGGCCCTGCGCGTTGAGGAAGGGCGACCACATGTTGTTGTCCATGGACAGGGATATGGATTTGTCCCTGTTGGCGGAACTTGCCGTGATCCTCACATTGTTTTGCTCTATGAACAGAAGCATGATATAGACGACAGACGTCACGATCAACGCAAAGACAAGCATAAACAGCATCGCTTGCTTGAGCTTGCGACGTATCTCCTCTCGCTTGACCCGCTTGTTTGTCGTGATCGAATTTTCCCACTCGCGCCGCATCTTGGCGGTTTGGCGCGGCGGACCCTCGCCCTCGGCGGCATAGTCGGAGTCGGAGTAATCCCCTTCGGGATCACCCTCGTCGTCCGAATATCCCTCCTCGGCGCCCGCTTCGTCGTCGGAATATTCCGCAGGGTCGTCCTCTGCGTATTCCTCGTACGAATCGTCGGATCCGTCGTATTCGGGAGCGGTGTTTTCGGTGTCGTCAATCATACCCTTCTTCCCCGTTTGTTTGATTGCCTACGCCTCGCGGCGAAGATCAAAACTTGTGATAGGCGCCGTCCGCGTCAAAATAGCCGAACGGGACCCACTTGCCTATGCGCTGATCGAAATAGCCGTTGTCCACGATCTCGCCGTTTGGGTCGGAATAGGAATAGTCTATCCATCTGCCCTCTTCGTCGAAATAGCCGTCGTAAACGTTGCCGTCCGCGTCAACCCACTGCGCGTTTTCGTTGTAATGCCCTTCCTGCGCGACGTCGTATTGCTCGTATTCCACCCAATTGCCGTCCGCGTCGAAATAGCCGTTGTAGACGTTGCCCTCCTCGTCAACAAACTGCCCCCGATCGTTGTAGGTGCCCACAACTTCGGGCTCGTCCTCGCTTTGACTTGCCACATGCAACGTCACGCCAAAGCCCTTCATGCCCGAGCTTTCGCTCAATCCGCCAAACAGGCTGTCGCTGCGATATTCTCCAAGCAACCTCGCCTCCGCGTCAAGATCCGCCCTGACCGCGCGGCGCTGTTTCTTCACCTTTGTCGGCGCGGGATTGCCCTCTTCGTCCAACGGGCGTACGGGCGCGGTCACGCCGCTCTCCGCCTCGGTGACCGTGGGCTTGCCCTCTTCGTCGTGACGGAAAACCAACGGCTTTTTGTCACCCTTGTCCGTCACGCCATCCTTGTTGTCGTACGCATAGGTCAGGGCAAGCGCGCTTTGCACCTCGCCCTCGTAACGCATACGCATCATCTCGCGAGCAAATTCCTCATTCTCCTGCGGCTCGTTTTGCTCGATAAGCTCCGCTTGAGCGATCTGCTCCTCTTCCTCTTGCTCCTCAACAATGTCAAGCACGATCTTGCGCGCCGTGTTGCGCTGTTGCTCAAGCCGCACTTGATACGGCGACTTCGCAAGCTCGGGACGAGGCGATATCGGCATGACGCCCTCGCCGTCCTGCTCGCGAGCGCGTTCGATCGCCTCTTGACGGAGCGCCTCAAGCTCCGCTTGCTCCGCCTTGCGCTTGGCGTCAAGCTCCTTGTTCAGCTTGGCGAGGTACGCCTCTTTCTTCTCCCCTCTGGGCGCGGTTACGCCCAAAAACTCGTTGGTGACCCATCTGGACAGCTTGGAGACCCCTCTGCCCGTCATATAGCGCACGCCCTCGCGCTTGAACCTGCTGTATTGCGCGGGCGAGTCTACGCCCTCCATCACAAGGTCGATCTTGCTTGCGGCGCAATGCTTCACAAGCATCTGCAACACCGCCTTCTTGCGCGGAGTCGCGTCAAAATACCTCGCCTCGCAACGCAAAACGTCAAAGCTGAGCTCGCCGAAAATGTCGAGAGAGTTGTAGTCCTCCCCGAACCCCGCGATCGCCGTCTTGTAGCCCAATTTGCGCAAATAGGCGTAACGCTTGCGCCCCTCGGCGTCAAGACGTATCAGCGTGTTGCCCAAAAACGACATGATAAGACTGCCCTTTTTGTACTTGTTGTCTTTGAGAGTGTCAAGCAAAACCCCGAAATCCTTGTCATTTTCCAAAAACCGCACCGAGATCGGCACGCTGTAGATCACATTGTCGGGGATAAGAAAATTTTCCCGCATGACAAGATCGTAATTTTTCAACTCCTCGAGCGCGATGATGTTGAGCTCGTTTATGCGAACGGAATTTTCCGCAATGACAAAATAGTTGCACACCGCCATCCTGCCCAGATAGCGGTCGTTGAGCACTTGATAGGTATCGACAAAATATACCTTCTTGTTTTTTGTCTTGGAATCGACAACGCCTCTGAAGAAGATATCGATCGGTTTGTACTGATCGCGCTTGGCGTATGTTGTGGAATTCATAATCCCCCCGAATTCACAGTCCTGTTTGTCGCATACACTCGCGCCCGCGACTCATGCCGCGCATACCGCGCATACTATACTTCTATTATTATAGCAAAAAATCGCGCCATATGCAATAGCTTTTTTCAACTTGACCCGCAAAGCGACGCCTCGCTTGCAAAAAACCTGCTTCTGATTGCGCCGACTTCAAAAAAATCCCGAACTCCGCACAAATCGGGCAAATACGCGATTTTCGGAAATCCGCTCGTTTAGAATGTCGAAATCAACGCCATTCAAAATTTTCCTTCCCCGCGGCAAGCTCAAAGTTGTACTTCACTATCCCAAGATCCGTCTTTGAGTACGGACCCACGCCCGCCTTTGCGTACACCGCGTTTCCGTCCCGCTTGAGGAAGAACTTTTGTTGGTTTAGCGCGGTCGGCGCAAGCAACGCGTACTCTACGCCCAGCCTGAACCACTCGGGATCGCCGTCCTGCAAATTGCTGACTTCCTCCGCGCGGCGGGATCTGCTCTGCTTGCCCTGCGTCGCACCGTAGCCCACGACGATCAGCATGTACAGCTTCTCTCCCTTCGCCCTCTCGAACGCGCTAGGCACCTTCTTGTACGAGCCTGCGACCCAACACGTGTTCAGCCCAAGTTGCTGCGACTTCACCGCTATCCGCTGGCCGTAATAGCCTATCCGCTCCTGCAGCCCCTCCGCCGCAACAAGCGCGACGTAGTTCACCGCCCCGCGGAAACTCCCGTACCTCGCAAGCATGCAGTCAAGCGCTTTCGGCTCGTTGGCGACGTACTGAAAGTGCAACCCGCCCTCGGCATTGCACGCCTCTATCTCGGCTTTGAGCGCGTCCAAAACGTCGCCCTCTATGTCCTTTGGCAAATATTGCCTTACGCTGTGCCGCGCCTTGGCGGCCTCCAAAAGTTCCATACGCCCTCCTAATATATTCTCAACCGATTATCGCACAAATCCCGCCCGCCGTCAAGATTGTATCCATACGCCTGCCCCAAATGTGGTTAGCTGATCCTCCCAACGCCTTACGCGTCGCATATCCAAGCACATACGCGCAAAACCTTTCCCGCTCTTTTTCCGCGCTCGTCGCCCGCTCACGCTCAATTTGTCGGCAAATATAGCAAATTTTAGTTGCAAACCTCAATACTTTATGATATATTATTTGTGCGCCGGTGTGGTGAAACTGGCAGACGCGCTGGACTCAAAATCCTGTGGACTAATCATCCGTGTCGGTTCGAGTCCGACCACCGGCACCAAAACCAACCTATCTTGAACCGTTAGGTTGGTTTTTTCGTGCTCTGACTCTCACCGCCACTGTGTGTTGCTACGCAACCCACCCGTGTCCTGCATGCTTCGCTCTGCGAACAAGTTCGCCCGCTCCGCTGTAAGACGAGTCCGACCACCGGCACCAGAAAGTAAAACAGCCTCTATTGGCTATTTTCTTATTGTCCCACGCCACATAGTGGCAAGCAAGATAACATGGCCCGATACAAACTTGTTTGCATCGAGCCATGTTATCGGCGTCAAATGCGTAGCATTGTGACAATAACCCAACTCTGCATGGCGGCTGTTTTACGCACGCCCGTAGGTTGTATGAGCGACAGCGAAATACCACCGGCACCAAAACCAACCTATCTTGAATTGTAGGTTGGTTTTTTCGTGCTCGGCACAAGCAAAAGGAAAACGCATCAAACGATGCGTTTCCTTTTGCGACGTCTCCAATAAATCTAAAAAATCATTTCGGTAGTAAATTTCAACTTTATTGTCTAAAAATAGGTCAATCCGTGTAGTTGTCGGTATTTGTGCAAAGCAACAATATTCCGGCGATCAAGCTGCAGAATATCAAAGTGCAGACTTTCAAGCCTGTGCCGATCGGCTCGTGATTGTCCAACCGACGACAAACCACAACCGTCATCGGGATCGTCCACGCAAGCGGAAGCAAAAGCCCGAAACCCGAACAAACGCAGCCGATTATCATAAATATCTTTATGAGCAAAGTCATGTCGTCGATTTTAGATGAGTGCGCCTTATAATCCGAAGTGGCGCACCCGCATCTGGGACACACCACGGCTTCATCATGCAATTCCGCTCCGCATTTGGTACAATACTTCATGCCAGACTCCTTTCGCCGTGCAATACGCCAAACCGCCGATTTGCCATGCGAGTCAACTGCAAAGATCGCTTGTTCTTTTGGTAACAACAGTATAGCATGTTTTACGAAAATGTCAATCGAAAACAACCTTTACGCGTCCGTCCAAGCCCCGAAGGCGTAAAAATTGCTTGCAATCGCGCTTGTCCAAGCAAATCGGAGTCCTCCGCAAAATTGAGCAAAGCGAAATTTTCACGCGGCGCAAAAAAGCAAAAAATGTACACCCTGTCGATATGAAAAAATCAAGCGCCGCAGGCGCTCCCCCAAACGCAAAAAATAGCAAACCATGAGCATTTTTGACTTCGAAGCATCGCTTCTTCGCAAATGCGAATTGTGCAGCGTTTATTTTTTGCGCGCGGAGTAGGCGAAAAATGCATATGACATCTATGTGCATTTTTCGCTTGGAGCTACTAACCGGATTTGTAGCCGAAGGCGTAATAGCAAGCGAGTGAGTTTACTCACGACAGCCTTTTCTTAAAAGGCGGCGCGAAGCGTCAGCGGTGACTGTCACCGCGCCGCTTGTATGCAAGCGGCGTTGCGGACAATACTGTACGGCATTGCCCGCAAAGTTCAAATCCGATAGTAGCAAAAACCCGTCAAAAGACGGGTTTTGTCTTTGTTTCACCAAATGACTGCCATGCTTAATTTTTAATATTTTTTTTAGTTGAAATGATTGACATTTCAATTTTGAAATTATATAATGATTTAAGAGGTGAGAAATATGAAAGTATTTAGTGAACGTGTAAAACGACTTCTATCGGAGAAAAAGTTGTCCCAAGCCGAACTTTCAACACTCAGCGGTGTGGCGGCTCCGTCGATATGTCGTTATCTGCGCGGGGACATTGAGCCTCGGATTGATATTGTGCGAAATATAGCAAAAGCACTTGGAGTATCGGAGGCCTATTTGCTCGGTTTAGACGAGGCACCTCACTCCATCGATGAGCGGCAGGAATTGAAACAGATGGTTGCGCGAAACCGGCATATCTTGACAAAGGAAGATAGGAGTGAAATTATTGCTCTCTTGTATGGCGATGATGACAACTGATAACGAAAAAAAACAATACGATAAAATGACGCAGTTGGCTCTTGATGTTTTGAGTGACTATGGCTTTTTCCATTTTCCGCTCGACGTATTTTCTCTTGCGAATAAAATAGGGATACAGCTCATCCCCTATTCTATCCTACCCGTTGAACAATATATGACATTATGCCATAAGCATGGTATGGATTTAGGCTTCACGATCTCACGCCTGGAAAATGGTTACATTGTATACGACACCTATTATAATGATGTGGATATACGAGAGCCAGCGCAACGTTTTACAATTGCACACGAAATTAAACACGTCGTGTCAGGAGATTGTCACAAAAAATATCTAACGGAAAGTGACGAAGCACTTGCGAATTTCTTTGCAAAATCGCTACTTGCCCCGCAAGCAATCATCATTCAAGAAGGATTAAACTCGCCCGAGCAATATGTTGAGAGATTTCACATTTCTCGACAGTCGGCAGAATATTACTGCTTGGCAACCGAAAACCGTAAGTCCGTATTCGGAGAGAAATATTTGTTTGACTATGAACAGGAGTTTTTAGATAAGGTAAGAAAATATAGTTAGGTAAAAAATTCGCATAAAAGAACAGCGTATAAAAGTTGCGCCAACAACTGATATACGCCATTCGAGATTGATGCTGAAATGCATCCGGATACTTGCATTATAGCATCTCCCGTCTTTTATGTCAATTGTTTGACGGCAACCAAAGGTTGACATTTTTTAAAGGAGGATGCAATTATGCATTCAATTGAAACAAGAAAAAGACAAAGCTTTTTGCGCAATGAGTACGCTTGCGCAGGCAAATGGAACATTCCGATCGTAAAATCACAACCGCTTTGTGATGAAATAAAGTTGATCGCTTGTTCCGACACGAAGTCACAGGAAATTCGAAATCGAGAATGTGGCGTACACTTCTTTGTGGATGATTATAGGTTTGAACATATCTATGATTATCCCGAAAGAACACTTGCCAAGTATTCTCAATACAAGTTTCTTTTGACTCCCGACTATTCGTTATATGCGGATATGCCGCTTTGGCGGCAGTTAGAGAATGTCGCCAAAAACCGTTGGTGCGGCGCATATTGGCAATCAAAAGGTTTGACAGTCTATCCAACGGTAAGTTGGGGACTCGCAAGCTCCTACGAATTTTGCTTTGACGGAATAGAGCAAAATTCGGTTGTAGCGGTTGGCATGATTGGTTGCAAAAGGGGCAGGCTCAACTTTATGCGTGGGTATGACGCCATGCTTGACAAGTTGTCCCCATCCGCAATTATCTCCTTTGGGACGCCTTTCAAGGAAATGCATGGCAATATCATAGCCGTTGATTATCTCGCTTCGAGAAAGGAGGTGAGATAATGGGCGGACGTGGTACATATGCGATTGGCAATAGCGTGGCATATAGTTATAAGACAGTTGGTAAGATAGAAGGAGTAAAAGTTCTTCAACCAATAGACAGTAGAAGAAGTTACAGTATGCCGCCAGAAGCTCATTCATCAAGTCAATACATAATACTGGACAAAAAAGGCGTATTTAGACAATATGTTGAATATAATGAAAACCATTTGCCAATATTTGAAATCGGTTATCATTTTGAAAGTGGAATGTCTAAGAGAGGAGAATCTGTAATGCATGTCCATGAATATTCGAAGCCTGGAATTGAACATCGTATGCCTGCGCGGAGAATCACTCAAAAAGAATATGAAAAATATAAAAAATATTTTAAAGGAGTGGAATGACATGAAAGGAAATGCTCTGAATGAATTTATGAGCGACTTATACTACAATCCTGAAAAGGAAATAGTTTGTTATGGTGCGAGATATATCATATCCGGTTTTAGCGATGAAACCGGCGAATCGTATACTTTGCAAGTTTGCACCATTGAGGAAGATCCCAAAATGCTGTTTGCGCATACTTCCAAAAATAGGAGCGAATGCGTCGCCGCTTTTGAAGAGGCAAAGATATTCAACGGCAAAACTGTATATGAAGCAGAAAACGATATAGAAGTACTGTTCGGATAGTCAGTAACGGTTATGGGAGAAACGCAAAAAGATGATAAACGGTGATGTAAACGAGTTTGTCGACGGACTTTATTACGGCGATGAAAGAATTTTTCTGTATAATGGTCAGAAGTTTTTCATTGAAGGCTTGACCTTAAACGGTAAAAATCATTTGTTGCTTGATAGATGGGAACCTGAAAGCGAGGGCTATATTTGGGAAGGCGAGAGCGAATGCGGTTCATATTGCGTAGAAGATTTTCTTTCTGCACCGCTGTTTGACGGCAAGACCTTTTGAGAAGTTGAGCAGAAGATAGAGTGGGTGGATGATTAGGTAATATTGCAAGTTCAAATCGTGTCAAAAAGAAATAGACAGTCATCGAATAGAACAATTAATGACCAACTTTTTGACCGCATAAAACGTGCATAAACGTCATATTTTATGCGCATATTGCATAAAAAGAGCGAGATTATTCAAATCTCGCTCTTTTTATTCACCGACAGTCATTTGGTGAATGAAAGATGGAGCTACTAACCGGATTTGAACCGGTGACCCCGTCCTTACCAAGGACGTGCTCTACCTGCTGAGCCATAGTAGCATGGTTGCGGACTTTTCGTCGGCGAGCCCGCAAGCGCCGAGTTGGCGGAAGCGAAGGGATTCGAACCCCTGTGGGCTTGCACCCAAACGGTTTTCAAGACCGCCTCGTTATGACCACTTCGATACGCTTCCAAGGGTCGCATTTAAGACGCTATACAGTATAGCAAGAGTTTTTGCACATGTCAAACGGTTGATAGTTTTTTCGCAAAAAATGTATCAATCGGGACAACCGACAAAAACTTCTTCATCGCATTGCGCAGGCGTGCCGCCCCCATTTAGAAAGACTTGCTTTTTGCTGAGGCTTAGGCAGCCAGCGAACGCGGCTTGACCCAGCGTAGGCAACTTGTCCGCTTCGAAAACCACCTTTTTGAGGTTGACAAGCCCCGCGAACGCGCCGGGAGCGATATATTTGATCTCTTTGGGGATATACAGCTCCTCCACCATCTCTTGGAGCGTGACATCCGCAAACACCTGCGAAGTGATGACGGCAACGACTTTTGTGACGCCGTCCCGCTCGATCGTTTTGGGGATGATGAGGCGCCCGTTGTTGAGCCCTATCCCCTGCGCGAAGAATTTGCCGAGCGCGACCTGATTGTCGCCGAGAGCGTCTTCTATGCCGATAGAATGATACTCGTTTTCGTCGAAACACTCGAAATACTTCGCCCACATATTCCAATCCACGCTTTGGGCGTTTGTGCCCACAGTAGACTGCGACACGTCCCCGCCGCCCGACGACGTCCAAACGGCGGCAGTCATGCTGATAGAGGCGACGATGAGAGCGACAAACACGACGGAAAGCAAGATCGCGACGTTTCTGATACGTTTTGTCATGGCGTCACCTCCCCTGCCGTCAGCCTGTCGATTTGAGAGAGTTTGATGGTGAATCTGATCGTCCTCATGATCAAATCGTGATTGCATTCCTCGTCTATCTTGTTGAAGAACACCTCGAATTTGACTGTGTATTCCTCATTCAAAAGGCGCATATCCATCACATGGCCGCGCGCCGTATCCGATCTGTCGTTTTTGTAGTACACTGTATCTCCGCCCGTCAGATCGTCGGGAGTTGCGGCGGAGTCAATGGGTATATATTCCTCTCCCACCTTCTTCACAAGGCACATGCGGACGTTGAAATCGTCTTTGTAATCGATTTCTTCGTCAAATGTATGTCCGCCCTCGGCGTTTGTGCCGTTGTCGCGTTGCGCCGTGAGCAGTTCGAGGCGGAGGGATTTTCTGCCGTCCGTTGCCCCCGAGTCGGCGGCGCCGATGTAGGTGATCGTGAAATAGAACACAGCGACCTGTGCGGATTTTTCTATTTGCTCGGAGGATAAATTATACAAGTCGTCCCCCGTGGGCGCGGCGGAGTGGGCAAACTCGCCTTTTTTTGCGATCGCGGGATAGATGCCGTCGGGATTTGTCGCGTCCGAAGAGAACTCCACGCTGACAGTAGAGCTTACCGTGTCCGAGTCGATGACGAGGTTGCTGCTTGTGCTTGCGGATTTGACGTCGCCAAACCACGCCGCCGAAACGCCGACGATCGCGACGACAAGCGCCAACAACATGATGCAGGATGAAATTATGATAGTCCGCTTTGATTTCATCCGTCCACCTCGCCTTTGATCTCGCCGATCACATTCAAGGACGCGGCGAACGAGAACGTCGAGCCTTGATAGCCGAGATCCGAATAGAACATTTTGTACAGGTCCGCCTCTGCGAACTTTGTGCCGCAAACTTTTTGCTTTGCGTCTTTATCGCTTTCATAGATCGAACCGAAGTTACTGCTTGTGTTCCCGCTGAAAAACTGCGCCCAAAACAGCCTTTCGGG
>CANQNC010000032.1 GCA_947625145.1 uncultured Clostridia bacterium | reverse complement strand
AGCGCGATATAGTTGCAAAAGCCCTCTTCCAAAAGCGCGTCGAAAAAGGAATATCTCAGTTCTCGCGCGCCCTGTTCGAGGGTAAGCCCATGTTGTTTGCAATAGGCGGGAGCGTCCGCTTCGAAGCACCTGAGTTCCACTCCCCACTCCGCGCACAGTTCCTGCACAAAGCGGGTGTCCGCCCTGCTCTCCTCCCCGCGTATGCCGTGCTCGACGTTTGCCGCAACCACTTGCACAGGCTCGCGCAAAAGGCAATGCAAAAGGCACACCGAATCCCGTCCGCCGCTGAGCGCAACGCAAACTCTCGCCCCTTGCGGGACGCTTGGGGGCAAAATGCCCCTAAACCTTTCAAAAGCGTCTTTTGCCATACGAAAATTATACAGCATAATCTTGCAAAACACAAGGCAAATTAAACGCGACGAGCATTAAAATGACGCGTGGAAATTCAAATGGGTCTGTTTGGAGCGGGCGCGCGCAAGTCAAAGATGGCGCGCGGCGAAAAATTTCCGAAACAGCTCGCCCTTTTCGGACGTAAAGATACCACCTTTCACACGCTGAAGAGGCGAGTCACAAGCACCGTGCAATCGTCGTCCGCTCCCCTGTCAAGCGCGCCTTCGAGCAGAGCGTCGGCAAGCACCTGCGGATTTACAGTGTCCGTCGCCTCCACGATCTGCGCCACGCCCTTTGTTTCAAGCGCGTCGCAAACGCCGTCCGACATCATCACAAGCATGTCCCCGTCGTACAGCTGATAGCGGCTTGTGAGGGGCTGAACGTTGTCGAGTATGCCCGCGGGCGGAAGGGTGCACGAGAGCACTTCCATGCCGTCCCGCCGTATGATGAAACTGCTTGCCGCGCCCAATTTGATGACGTCAAGGCCGCCCGTGCCCGTGTCCACCACGGCTATGTCGAGGGAGGAAAAGCTGTCCTCGAGGCTTATCCTCAGCAATTTGTTGACCAAGCTCAAAATGATGTTATTGTCAAAGCCCGCGCGATAAAACCTTTCTATCATGCTCACGGCGTCTCGGCTTGCGATCGCCGCGCCTTCGCCGCTTCCCATGCCGTCGCATATCGCAAACAGCCGTTTCCTGCGAGAGGGACAAAGTATGCTTCGGCTGTCCCCCGACACGCCCTCGCCGTCCCTCTTTTTTTCCGCGATGCCGTAGGCGATCTCAAACACGGGCGCGCTTTTCAGATACACAAGTCTGCGTTCTCCCCTATCCTCCGCGGCGACGACCTCCAACCTGCGCCCCAACAATTTGGAAAGCAGTTTGGGTATGATGAGTTTCCGCGCGTCGCCGTTTCGCACGAGCATTGTCACAGAGCACTCGTCGTCTGACGTTGAAATGATCAACTCGCTTGCGACAACGTTGTGTTTCAGAAGCTCGGAGCGGACAAATTCCACGTCCCCACTTGCAAAACTGACGGGGCGGGCGCAATCGCGCGCGAGAGAGTCCAGAACAAGGGAGACCCCCGCAAACTGTTCGGACATCATACGTCCCGCAAGCATGGCGCCGTCGTTCATCTCCATCTTCCGCCTGTAAACCTCGGCGGAGCTGTTGATGACGGATATCAGCGAATGCATCCTCGAACAGCGGCTCGTGATGAAAGGCGGCATATCGAGTATGGTCACCTTCCCCCTGCTGAGCGCCGCGTCTGCCATGCCCGAAAGCGCGGAGGCTATGTCCCCGCCTAGTTGAGAGGCGCAACTTTCTCTGTCGGGACACTTGCCGCAATAGCTTTTCGCCACCTCGCGGGCAAGCCCGTCCGAGCCGAAACCGCCCGCGCCGTCCACCTTTTTTTGCAATGATTTGGATATGTCCAAAAACACGTCTCCCGCCCAAAACAGCCTGTCCGCTATGTCTCTGCCCTGCCTGTTCACTATGCCCGAAAATGCGCGGCGATTGTCGAGGACGGCCATATCTTTCAGACGTACGATCACGCTCTTCGGCAGGACCAGCGCGCCTATCACGCCCACCGCCGTCATGACAAGGGTCTGCCATCCCGCCGCCGAATAGGCGTCAAGCAACCACATGACAGCTTGCGCCGCCAGCATGGCAAGCGCGGAAGCCCACCGCGTGAAGGGGGAAAACGTCACCGCGACCGTTCCGAGCGCCGTCGCCGCCGCAAGCAGAGAGAGGTCTCTTCCCGCCGCCGCGCTTCCAAGCCCCAAGATGATCGCCGTAAACAGCGCGGTTTGGGGCTTGAAACAGACCGCGGTCAACAAAACCGCAAATCCAAGCGCGATATAAAACAGGCGAAACGCGTCTATCCGCACTCCGTACAGGGCGAAACCCGCCGCCGCAAGCAGGACGCCGCCGCATATGTATTCGTCCACGGTCGCGCTGCCAGACAAACCCCTGACAAGTGCCGCGTACGCCGCGATCCCCGCGCAAAACGTGAACACGACCGCGATCAGCGCCCCGACCGCCTTTGAAAAATACGCTCCGAAAAAGACGCACTCGCACACTATGTACGGGATCATGCCCACAAGCGCAGTCACGGCGACCGCCCACAGCGGCACGTTGCGCTTGAGTTTGAAAAACAGAAAATACAGCCCGACAAGCAACAGAATGGGCGTCACCGCATACAGCAGGGTCCACCAACTCAGCATAAACACGCAACTTGCGATGATGAAGGCGGGCGCAAGCGCAAGTATGTTCTGCCTTGCGTACACATAGCCGCAAAACAGCGCGAGCGCAAGGGGAAATCCGAACTCCTTGACGGACGCGAACAAAAAAAGCGTCAGGCATTCCGCCGCAAATTTTATCGCCGCCTTTGGCGTGAGCTTCAGCTCAAAGGACGGGAAGAATTTTCTTTGAGCAAGCAATCCACCCTTTTTCATGGCTCAAATTATAACTCTTCGGCGCGCGCGGATATCTTCCGCCGAAAGGGGATATCCTCTCATTGTGTCGATAGAAGTCAATAGACTTCGCTTGCAAGCGCAAAAATTCGGCTATGAAAGGCGGGACGCGTTTTGCGGACTTGAAAAGTACCATGTTCGCCTTAAGAAAAACAGCGTTATATAAAAAAACGCGCAGGCTTTGACAATGCACGTTTGAAAAAAATAATGCGGCGCAATTTGGAGCGGGCGCCTACGCTTTTGGGCAAAAGACAAGGGCTTGCCCAAAGACAAGCCCGAATTTTGCCATACGCCGTCCCTTCGGTCAGGCTTCGTACTCGAGGTGCGGAGCCGTTTGCAAGGCGGATCTGTATTCGGCGATATAAAACTTTGCCATGTCGAGGTTTTGCTCGAGATAGTTTCCGCACTCCTCGGGCTTCGCTCCCGGGATATCCCCGCGGAAGCCTATGATGAAGTCGCACATTTCCGTCACAAGCCCAAGCACGTCTTTTGATTTCAGGTCGCCGAACATGACGAGATAAAACCCCGTCCTGCAACCCATAGGCCCGAAATAGACCACCTCGTCCTTGCGCGCGTTGCGCAGGAAGGTCGCGCCAAGATGCTCTATGGTATGCAAGGCGGGCATATCCATGACGGGTTCGAAATTCGGCTTCCGCATCCTAAGGTCGAAAGTGGTCAGCGCAACGCCGTCCTTTCGGTCCACGCGCGAGACGTACAGTCCCTTGTCCAACTTAAGATGATCCACCTTGAAACTTGCGATCTTTTCCATATGCGAGCCTTTGTCGTCCTGCTGTGCGATATGCGTCATTTTGCAGGATAGTGCTTGATGTTTTTGATGTCGCAATAGCGCGCGGCGTCCGTGCCGTTGTTGCAGATCACCTCTACGTCGTCGCAGCCGTTGAACAAGCCCCATCCGAACTCGTGCACGCTGTCGGGGATCGTGATCCTCTTAAGAGCGGAGCAACCTCTGAACGCGGTGTCGTCTATGCGGGTGACGGAATCGGGCAGGACGAGCTGTTCAAGCGCCGTACAGCTGTAAAACGCTCCCTCGCCTATCTCGCACACGCTGTCGGGGATCTCTATACTCTTAAGCCTCTCGCACTCGCAGAACGCCCAATCGCCGATCACCGTCACGCTGTCGGGGACGCTGTAGCTTTCCGCCTCGCGGAGCGCGGGATAGCAGATGATGGTGGACTTGTTTTTGTTGAACAGTATGCCGTCCAAGGACTTGAAGCACTTGTTTTTGGAGTCCACGACGATCTCCGCAAGATTGCCGCAACCTCTGAACGGGCCCGAACCTATGCTGGATACGGACGCGGGGATAAAGACGGAACTGAGGCTCTTGCAATCCTTGAAGGCGTTTTTGCCTATCTTTGTGACGTTGCCCTTCATGTCCACTTTTTTCAGTTCCAAACAGCCGTTGAAAACCATGTCGTCCAATTTTGTGACGGATTCGGGGATATCTATCTCCTGCAAATTGACGCAATCCGCAAACGAGCTCTCCCCCAAGATGGTGAGATGCCCGGGCAATTTGATGCTTTTGAGCGACTTGCAGGAGTTGAACACGCCGCCGTAGATCTCGGTCATGTTGTCATTCAACAGGACGTCCTTGAGCATGGCGCAGTTTTCAAACGCGCGCTCGCCCAGCTCCAACTCGGGATTTTCCGCGACGAACGCTTCAAGCGAAATGCAATCTCTGAACGCGCTCTCCCCCACTTTGCGGACGTTTTTGGGAAGATGAAGTGTGCGCAAGGATTTGCAACCTCTGCACGCCTCGCCCTTTAGCACTTCCACCTCCGAGCCGATGATAAGGCGCTCCAACTTTTCGCAATTTTTAAACGCGCCCTGTCCTATCACTCTGACGCCCGCGGGGACGCTTAAGGAAACACTGCCGTCTTTGCACTTGACAAGCGTGTCGCCCTCTACGTCCAAACTGCGCATGGTCTCGATGGGCAGACCCTCGACGAGGCGCTTTATGTATCTGTCCTCTCCCGCGGTGCCCACGCCCTTTACGTGCTGGAGGTTTTCGAGGATCATCTTCAAGGGAGCGGGAATCTGCACGTCGTCCGTAAGATAGATGGGATATATCTTCTTGTTGTTTTTGAACGCCGTGATGATCTCCATTCCGCAATACTTTGACTCCATGGAGTAGTCGGACACAAACAGCAAAAACGCGCTGCAATTTTCTATACGCACTCTCAACTCGTTTCTGAAGTCCTCGCCGATCTCCATCGTGTCGTCATACCAAAAGCGGAACTTCTCCTTGTCGAGAAGTTGGAGTATCTTGTAGACCTGCAGCGTGTCGGCATGCGAATAGCTGATAAAAATATACGGTTCCTCTCCTTCGTACGCCGAAAGATTCATTTTTTGAAAGCTGTGCAAGCTCTCGTTCATTTCAAAATTTTCCATACTTTTCTCCTTTATGTTTTATTCGATCCCGCCGCGAAGCGGAAGTAAGCTAGATCACGATAAGACTGCTGACAGCGTACAATCCACCGATCGCCGCAAACAGCGTGGGGATCGCGACTATCGCGCCCATCTTCAAAAAGTCGAGGTATCCGAATTTCAAGCCGTGCTCGTTGAGTATACTGCTCCACATTATGCCCGCAAGCGCCCCGATAGGCGTGAGGAACGCGCCTATGTTTGAGCCAATGACGGTGGCAAACACCGCCTGAAGCGCCGCGGTCGTCCCTCCCATCTCGGAGATGATGGAGGAAAAGAACACGCTCATGGGGATGTTGTTGATCACGTTCGCCGCAAAAAACGAGCTTACGCCGTATTTCAAAATGGCATGTTCCTCTCCGAAGAAGCCCGCGATCTTGGCGCTGATGCCCTTGCCCGCAAGCACGACGATCATCACAAACATGGACAGCACAAAGGGGATAAGCTGATACGGCGCGCGCTTGATACAGCCAAGAAGCTCCGTCGGCTTCTTCTTGCGCACAAGGGACACTATCGTCGCGACGACAAACAGACTGCCCACTGACGCAAGGGAAACTATCCACATTTCAATGCCTATATAACTGCTTATCGCAAGCAAAATCGTGCAAACTCCGAGATGAGCGATGCCCACCCAAAGCAGAAGTTTGTCCTTTATGGTGATATCCTCGGGTTCGCCCTCGATAGGCGCTTTCAACTGCTTGTGGAACATGAGATACAGCATGCCGAACGCCACGATCCCCGCAAACAATGTGGGCACGATGCTGATCTTCAAATATTGCAAAAAGTCCACGTCGAATGCGGTGGCGAGATATATGTTTGTGGGATTGCCTATGATCAGCGCCATACTCCACGTGTTTGCGGCGACAAACTCCGCGGCAAGATAGGGCGTGGGATTTATCTTCGCGTTCTTCGCAAAATAGCAGATGAACGGCGTGAAGGAGAGGATGATGATGTCGTTTGACGTGAACACAGTCAGCACGGACACGATGAGATAGAGGAACAAAAACAACTTGCGTTGCCCCGTCCTTGCGCGCTTCAACACCGCGCTTGCCAAAAATCTGAAAAACCCAAGCTCGTCAAGGAAGATGGACAGCACCGTCATGGACAAAAACAGCGCGAGAATTTTGAGCGGATTGATCGCCGTGTCCGCGATCAGAGCCTCTCCCACGGTCTTAAAGCTGTTCTGCCCCGCCGCGACGTCCACGATCAGCACGATCAGCGCCCCGATCAAGGTCACGACCCAATAAGTGCTTATGCTCAACCTGCCCAGCTTGATCTTCGGAAAAAAAAGCACGCTGAGTATCATCACAACGCAAGTGATCGAACATATGATCAAGGAAACGTAATCAGGCATGGCAGTTCATAATACGCCGCGCGGCGCCTTTTCGTCCGTGCTTGTCAGGCTCCTCCTATCCTTATAATAAAATATATTAAATACCAAAACAAATTAAGTCAAGCAATAAATCGAAATCCGCCGCAAAAATATTGTCGTGCACCGCCCTCTCCCCGCAAAACCCAGCCCTCCCGCCTAAAAAGCTACGCCAATACGAGACGAAAAAAAGAGAGGGAAAGAGCTTGTCCAATTGTCCGATTGCGCATGCATATCACACACTGACAAGAGACTTGCCAAAATCAATCCATAGCACAAATTATATGTGAAATTCAATACAGTGACTGAAAAGCACGGAAGCACCAATCCAAATGCACGAGAGAATAAAAGAGTTGTTGACAACGCATAGCGTCTAATAGTACGAGCGGAGAGGATACGATGTCAACGTAAAATATAACAGTGAAAGGTAAACCGCAATATTTGAATGCTAGGCTAGGAAACAGCCCTATCACGAGCCGCCTAGTGTACATGGCGTACACGACGGCGAGGGATAGGGCTGTTGACAACGCATAGCGTCAAATAGTGCGGTTTACGACCTCGGCGGAGGCATGGGAAATAAACTCCTCCAACCCCATCACCCCCATATCCCCATCAGTGCGATGGCGGACGGAAACGACATTCTGTTCGGCTTCTTTGTCGCCGATGACGAGAATGTAGGGCACTTTTTCAAGTTGAGCCTCGCGGATCTTTTTGCCGAGTTTTTCACTGCGAACGTCGGCTTGAGCGCGAAGCCCCGCGCGTTTGAGAGAAGCGCATACGTCAAGCGCGTTGGACATGGTGCGATCCGTGAGGGAGAGCACTCTGACCTGCTCGGGCGCGAGCCACATGGGGAATGCTCCGTTGTACTTTTCAATGAGCATGCCGAGCGTGCGCTCGTAACAACCGATCGAACTGCGGTGTATGATCAGCGGACGCGCCTTTTCGCCGTTTTCGTCGATGTAGATCATGTCGAAACGAGTCGCGAGAGAGAAGTCGATCTGCACGGTGAACAGAGTGTCCTCTTTGCCGTGGACGTTTCTGCCCTGCACGTCGAGTTTGGGGCCGTAGAAAGCCGCCTCTCCCCACGCCTCGACATACTTGATTCCAAGGTCGTCGAGGATGGTTTTCATTGTGGTTTCCACCCTGTTCCAATCCTCGGCGGTGCCGACGTACTTTTCGGAGTTGGCGGGATCCCAGCGGGAGAAGCGATACCAAATGTCGCCGTCTATGCCGAAAACCGAAGTCAGATATTTGATGAGGTCCACGCAACCCGCAAACTCCTGTTCAAGCTGAGCGGGAGTGCAAACGATATGCCCGTCCGCGAGGGTGAACTGACGGATACGCGTCAAGCCGTGCATCTCGCCGCTCGCCTCTTTTCGGAATTCTATTGCGGTCTCTGCGTATCTGACGGGAAGGTCGCGATAGCTTTTCAGCCCGTTTTTGTAGATGGTGAATTGGAAAGGACATGTCATCGGACGCAGGCAAAGGATCTCGTCGTCCACGTCCTCGTCCCCGATATAAAACATTTTGTCCTTATAGTGATCCCAATGCCCCGAGGTGACAAACAGATTGTTTTTTGTCATGATGGGGGTTTTTGTCAGAAGATATCCTCTTCTCTCCTCCTCGTCCTCAACGAAGCGCTGCATGATCTGGATCACCTTTGCGCCCTTGGGCATGATGAGGGGCAAACCCTGCCCTATGTTTTCGTCCGTCATGAAGAAGCCGAGGTCTCTGCCGACCTTGTTGTGGTCGCGGAGCTTTGCCTCTTCCATCTTTGCGATATACTCGTCGAGGTCCGCCTTTTTGTCGAAGCACGTGCCGTAGATGCGGGTGAGCATCCTGTTTTTCTCGTTGCCCCGCCAATATGCGCCCGTCAGCGAAGTCAGCTTAAACGCCTTTATCTTGCCCGTCGACGTAAGATGCGGCCCACTGCAAAGGTCCACGAAGTCGCCTTGGGAATAGAATGATATCTCCTCTCCGTCGGGAATGTCCGAAAGCAGTTCAAGCTTGTAGGGCTGTTTCATCTTTCTGATCAGCGCCTCCGCCTCGCCACGGCTGAGCGTGAAACGCTTGATGGGCAAATTTGCCTTGATGATGCTCTTCATCTCCGCCTCGATCTTGTCGAAATCCGCTTGGGAGATGGGAGTTTTGAAGTCAAAGTCGTAATAGAAGCCGTTTTCCACGGCGGGGCCTATCGCAAGCTGAACGGTTGGGAAGATGTTCATCACCGCTTGCGCGAGGATGTGCGAGCAGGTGTGACGATAGACCTTTTTGCCCTCGTCCGAATCGAAGCCGAAAACCTCGAAAGTGCAATCCCTGTCCACAACTTCGTCCATGGAGGCAAGGCGCCCGTCTATCTTGCAGACAAGGGGCTGGCGCTCGCCGAGCTGTTTGGCGATCTCGTACGCGCTTACCGCGCCGTCGAATTGCAATTTTTTGCCGTCTTTCAAAACAATTTCCATAAAACCTCCGCGCAATCAACCTTACAAAGATTGTACGCAATATATTTCCGCATAAGCGGAATTATATTATATAACCGCATTTGCGCCCTGTCAACGCTTTGCGACAACAATCCGCGCTCTTCGCACAAGCGGAGCGAAAACGCTTGACGGAAAACGCATAGAATGATATGTTTAAGCTATGAAGTTTACAAATCCTTTCAAGCTGTTCAAGCCCTTGGACTACATTTTGTGGATAGGCGGCATAATCGTTGTGTTCGTCGGGTTTGCTTTGAGCAACTTCGAGGATTGGCTCAGCTTTCTGACCTCGGCGATCGGGATCACGGGGGTCATATTCGGCGCGAAAGGACACATAATCTCGCAGATGATAGGGCTTGTTTTCGCGGTGCTGTACAGCGTCGTCGCGTTCTATTTCAAGTATTACGGCGAGCTGATCACCTACTCCTTCATGACCGCGCCCATGGCGATCGTATCCATCATCTCATGGGCGAAAAACCCCTTCAAAAACACGGGCGAAGTCAAGGTGGGCAGGCTGGACCCCAAAAAAGTGGGCGTCTTGGCAGTGCTTACGGCGGGCGTGACGACGGCTTTTTACTTCATTCTGCGCGCGCTCGGCAACGCGAACCTGCTTGTCAGCACGCTGTCTATCGCGACAAGTTTTCTTGCGGCGGGACTCACCTTCCTGCGCAGCCGTTGGTACGCCATCGCGTATTGCGCAAACGACGCGGTGCTGTTTGTGCTTTGGTTGCTCGCCGCGCTTGACAGCCTGTCCTATCTGCCGCTTGTGCTGTGCACGGCAATGTTTTTGGTTTTGGACATATACGGATTTGTCAGCTGGAATTTGATGCAAAAGCGCCAAACAGAAGCGGAAAAAGCGGAGGAAACGCCCTACGTTGCCGAACGCGACGACGCGCAAGACATGCAATGATTTAAGCACAATTTATGCAAAACGCATGTTTACCATGCGTTTTTCTTCATATAAACCCCGTTTTTTCGGAATTACGCTCTGAGCAATTTGACCACGTCCAAGGAGTCGTCCGCGGCAACGATACTGCCCGCGACTCTGCTGAAATCAAAGATATGTTTCGCAACGTTCAAAACGTCCTCCTTTGTCACGGCGTCTATCGCGGCTATGCGCCCGTCGAAGTCGTACAGCTCCCCCGTCTGAATGGCGTGCGCCCCGAAAGTGCGCATCATGGAAGCCGTGCTCTCCTGCCCGAGCACAAGCGAGGTCTTGAGCTGTTCCTTGCCCTTTGCAAGCTCCGCGTCCGTAACGCCGTCTTTCAACAGCAGATCTATCTCCCGTCTGATCGCCCGTATCGCTTTTTCCGCGCCCGCGGGGCCCGTCGCGGTGTAGATCACGTACACGCCGTTGTTTTGATAGGAGGAGGGATAGCCGACGATCGTATAGCACAGCCCCAACCTCTCGCGCACGGATTGGACGAGCCTAGACGACATTTCAAGGCTGAATATGACCGAAAGCACCTGCACCGCGATCATGCGGCTGTCCGCGTAGGGATAGCACGGAAATGCGAAGCCTATATGCGTCTGCTCTATCCCCTTCTTCTTCCTCGTGACGACGGAATGAAGCTCGGCGGGAGGGACCTCCACGCGGAAATCGCCCGAACCTTCGCATCTGCTTTCAAAATATTTTTCGGCAAGCGAAATCGCATCCTCGAATGAGATGTTGCCCGCGATGGAAAGCACGGTGTTTGAGGGAACGTAAAGTTTTCGGTGATATTGTTTGAGCGCCGCGCTGTCCATGCTGTGAAGCGTGCGCTTGCTTCCGAGTATGGGTTTTTCAAGCGGATGTCCCTTGAAAAACGCGGTGAGGAGCCTCTCCAAGCACACATCGTCGGGGGTATCCTCGCTCTCGTTGATCTCCTCTATCACCACTCCCCTCTCCTTTTCGAGCTCCTCGGGGTCAAAGGTGGGATGGAAGTAAAGGTCCGCGAGTATATCCGCGCACTTTTCCGCATTCGAGTCCAAAGATACGGTGTGGAAGCAGGTGTAGCTCTTTGCGGTGTAGGCGTTGATCTGCGCCCCGATGCTGTCCGTCTGATCAACTATGTCAAAGCCCGACCGAGTGGTCGTGCCCTTGAAAACCATGTGCTCGATGAAGTGAGATATCCCCGCCTGCTCCGCGCTTTCGCTGACCACGCCCGCGCCCACAAACACGCCGATCGCAACAGACCTGACGGCGGGATTGAATACATGAACAAGTTTCAGTCCGCTTTTGAATCGTATCAACCTTTGCATACGGATATTATAACACATACATTTGAGAGTGCAATCATATTTTGTAATATGAAAGAGAGACATTTCCGCACGTTTTGGGCAAATTTTGTCATAGCGGCAGTGCTGATCGCCACGTTTGCGATAGCCATTGTCACTACGACGCCCGCGAGGACGCAGACAGTGGGCAACGCCATCTACGAGGGGGACGCGAACAGGGGGAAGGTCGCGCTTATGTTCAACGTGTACGAAAACCCGAAAAATGTGGAAAAAATCGCGGACATTTTGAGCGCCTACGACTTCAACGCCACTTTTTTTGTGGGCGGAAGCTGGGTCGCAAAAAATCAAAACACCCTGTTGCTCCTCGCCGCCGCCGGCTTTGAGATCGGCAATCACGGCTATCTGCACCGCGATCACGCAAGCCTGTCCATAAAACAAAACATGGACGAAATTTCTCTCACCCGCCGCCTCGTTGACAAAGTGCTGGAGGGCTTGCCGGACTACTCCCCCTCCCTCCTCTTCGCGCCTCCGAGCGGAAGCATGGGCGACAACATGTTCGCCGCCTGCGACAAGCTCGGCTACAAGGTCATCATGTGGACGCGGGACACAATTGATTGGCGTGATCATGACCCCGACGTCATCTTCTTGCGCGCGGTCAAGGACTTGAAAAGCGGAGACCTCATCCTCATGCACCCTACGGATTGCACCGTAGAGGCGCTGCCGAGGATCCTCGACGCCATCCTCGCCGCAGGGCTCGTCGCGGACAAAGTTTCAAACGTCATCTAGCCTCTCCCCCGCGCCGCTTTTGCCGTACAAACCGCGAAGCGAAGATTTCAGCACGCGACACAAAGAAGCGGAAGTTTCGCACGCGACACAAAGAAGCGAAAATCCCGCACACAGCACAAAGAAGCGGAAATCCCGCACGCGGCGCAAATCGCACGCGCAACGCCACAGCCTTTGAAAAAACTTTCGCGCTATATCCTATGCTTGGTTCATATAAGCACACCAAAACACAAAAACGCCTAACAAGCCTCAAGACATGCCCCGCATGTCTTTTTTTGACTTGCATACCGCCATACGCTTTGTTATAATTGAATCGCAAACATAAAAAGAGGTGTCGTCTATGTCAATGAAATGCTTTTTGGCTTTGGAAATTCCGCTTCAAAAGTTGACATACAAATACAAAGACATTTTGCCCGCCATGCGCACCGAGGACATGTGGTATGACGGCGGAATTACGTTTCGCGCGGAGCTGTCCGAGCAGGAAAAACTCTGTTTGGGCAACGTTTTCAAGGGGCTTCAATGCTATGCGATAGACAGCGAGTTCGGACTTGAATACGAAACGAGATACAACTCCGTGATATCCGCAAGCTATGCGACAAACGCGCTTGCCGAACTGAAATGGCTCAAAGCGTTTGCAAAAAAACAATTGATAAAACAGGACGCGTTTGAGGTGGTCAACCTTTGGCTTGGGCGAAAGACCTCGTTCAAAGGTCAAAAGGTCATCGACGTAAACGAGTGGGACCTGTCCGCGGACAAAGACTTTTGTTTTGAATACGGAGTCGTTTACAAATTCGCGGACAATTCCGAAGAGGCGAACGAGCGCCGCCGCCAACGCGCGAAAAGCTTTTCGGCATAAATCATTCAAATGCAATAAAATTGATTTTGAAAATATGACGAAAACCGAAATAGCAAAAACCATAATCGACATTTGCCAAAAGGACGCCTCTTTCTGCTTTGATATCAAGGGCGGCGATCCTCGATCTTTTTTGTCTGAAATAACCGACGACATGCCCGACCGCGACTTCTTGTTTTCGGTAGAGCGATATTTGACGACTTTCAAAGTTTGGGGACATTTATATTTTTATAAAAAGGATCTTCGCACTTATATCGGCTTTCACGTCAGAAGATATGAAAACAGCTTATTCATCACTCAAGCAGAAGAAGAATTGCCTTTTGCAAAAGGAGACGAGATCGTCGCCATAGACGGCTTGTCGATAGAGCGCGCCGCCGAAAAATTTGCCGTATTTTTCGATAATGATACGCCCGACCGTCAAGGCGAGCGTTGGGAAACCGTCATCTCAAACGCAAACGAAATTACAGTTCGTTCCGAAAAGACGTTCGACTATCCCGTTCGGATAGATATAAAGAGAGGGATAGGAGCCCCCTCTTGCGTAT
>CANQNC010000031.1 GCA_947625145.1 uncultured Clostridia bacterium | reverse complement strand
CCACCGAGGGGAGAACCCCTCGGCAGCTTAACTTATGCGTTCTCTTTTCCGAGATACAAAATAAATCCGAACCAATCACGGGTTACGATTACCCTTGTTGAGTTCGGATTATTTTGATTTGGTGGAGATAAGGGGATTCGAACCCCTGACCTATGCATTGCGAACGCATCGCTCTACCAACTGAGCCATATCCCCAATGAATGCCGTGCGGCGGGTCGCTCGAGGCGCGCATGCGGAAGTCGAGCGTGTATATTATAGCATAAAAGTGTGGATTTGCAAGAGATTTTGAGCAAAAAATGAGCGGCGAATTAAAAATGTTGGCGAGAGAGCGCATTTTTTATTTGAAAAACCGCCGTAAATTGAAGAAAGCGGCGCGAGGGCCGCTTCCTTCGATATGAAGAGAGAGAGTTATGAAAGGCGGATCAATCGCTTGCGAGCTTGAGCAAGACGAAGCCCTGTTTTGCTTTGCACAGCGGGCAAGTGTCCCAAGCCTCTTTGCCTTCGGCCTCGTAGCCGCAGCCCGAGCATTTCCATTTGACGGATTTTTCCTTTTTGTAGAGGGTGCCGGTCGACATCTGATCGTAGAGGTCGTCGAACAGCTTTTGATGGCAAGTTTCCACGCCTGCGATCTTTTCGAAGAGGGCGGCGATCTCCTCAAACCCCTCCTCCTTGGCGGTTTTGGCGTACGCCTTGTAGGTTCTGACCTCTGCCGCCTCGTCCTCCGCCGCGAGCTTGAGGTTTTCGACGAGGTTCCACTTTTCTCTGAAGGGGTAGCCCGAGCAGATGTCGATGTTGTCTATCGTCTTGTTGCTTGCCTGCTGTATGAATGTGTAGAGCATGCGGGCGTGATTGAACTCGTTGTACACGACCTTGTCTATCACCTCCGCCATGGCGTTGTAGCCCTCGTTGCGTGCGCCGTATTCCACAAATCGGTATCTGGCGTACGCCTGCATTTCGCCCGCGTAGGACTTTGCGAGATTGAGCAATGTTTTGCTGTCGATGAGTTTCATGTCTGTTCTCCTTTTTTGGATATGCAATGATTATTGCCCGCGGACGGAAAGATATACGCGCAAGCGAAGATTTTGCGATTTGCTTGAACTTTGTCCTTTTGGGGGATATAATATAAAAGACAACAACGGCGTTTTTACGCAAAGGAGTTTTTATGAGCGATTGTACACACGATTGCGGCAGTTGCGGGCAGGATTGCGCAAGCCGCATTACGTTTGAAGCTCCGCACAAGCTGAGCCGAATAGGCAAGGTCATAGGCGTTGTGAGCGGCAAGGGCGGAGTAGGCAAATCCCTTGTGACCGCTATGCTCGCCGCGGGTATGGCGGCAAGAGGAAAGAGGGCGGCGATACTCGACGCGGACATAACGGGTCCGTCGATCCCCAGAGCGTTCGGGGTCAAAGGCGCGGTCGAAGGGGACGACTTGGGCATCTACCCGCGCGAGAGCAAGGGCGGCGTGAAGATGATCTCCGCAAACCTTTTGCTTGAAAAGGAAAACGATCCCGTCGTTTGGCGCGGGCCCGTGATCGCGGGGATGGTCAAACAGTTTTGGACGGACGTCATTTGGGGAGACGTGGACTTTTTGTTTGTGGATATGCCTCCGGGAACGGGAGACGTCCCGCTGACAGTCTTTCAATCCATCAAACTTGACGGCATCGTGATCGTGACCTCGCCGCAGGAGCTTGTGAGCATGATCGTGGAAAAGGCGGTGAAGATGGCGCGGATGATGAACGTCAAAATTTACGGCGTCGTGGAAAATATGAGCTATATCCTTTGCCCCGATTGCGGCAAGCAGATCGACCTGTTCGGCGGCGGCAAGGTGGACGAAGTTGCGACGGACTTCGACCTCAAAGTGCTGGGCAGGCTTCCCCTTGACGCGTACATCGCAAAGGCTGTGGATGAGGGGGAAGCGGACAGCTTGGGACAGCGGCACGAGCTGGACGCCGCGTTGAACGAGATAGCAAAATAAGCGGTTTAACATACACAAATCGTGATATAAAGTGCTTGTAGGTGAAATATGACGCGAAGAGAGATCGCCGAACGTTTTTTTGTGGAGGGCTACAATTGCGCACAAGCGGTGGTGCTCGCCTTTGAGGATATCTTCCAAACGGACAGAGAGGAGCTGTTGAAGATCGCCTCGTCTTTCGGCGGCGGGCTGGGCAGGATGCGCGAAGTCTGCGGAGCGGTCAGCGGAATGGCTATGGTCGCGGGCGCCGCGCGCGGCTATTCTTCAAGCTCGGACAAAGAGGGCAAGGCGGCGCACTATGCGCTCATACAAAGGCTCGCGGCAAAGTTTAAGGAGAAAAACGGCTCTGTGATTTGCAGAGAACTGTTGGGCGCGAAGCTCACGGCTACGACTCCGACCCCCGACGAGAGGACTCCCGAATACTACAAGACCCGCCCCTGCGCAAAGTTGGTGGGGGATTGCGCCGAGATCTTGTCCGAGGAACTCGGCGTCGAATGACATTGTATCATCTAAGAGCGCGCTGGATATAATCGGCGTATGAGCTATTACGACAAAGTGTATGAGATCGTAAAGAAGATACCGAAAGGAAGAGTCGCGACATACGGACAGATCGCGGCGCTTACGGGTTCGCCTCGCGCCTCGCGAGCGGTGGGCTACGCCCTGCATTTCAATCCCGACCCCTCGCGCATACCCTGTTTCAGGGTGGTCAATCGGTTTGGAAGATGCGCGCCCGCGTTTGCCTTCGGTGGGCCCGACGTGCAAGCGTCTCTGCTCAGGGCGGACGGCGTGGAGGTGGACGGCGACGGCTATGTCGATCTGAAAAGATATCTTTGGCGCCCCGAGCAAAAGTAAGGACGAAGCGCTTCTCCCGCGAGCTAGGGACAGGCGTTTTGCGCGGAAGTGTGCGAATGTCGGGTGGAGTTTCGAGACTTTGCAAACAGCGGCTTGACGCTTGTCAAGCCTTTTTTATGCCTAAAAATCGCAAGTTACGCTTTGACGGGAAGCAGAGTTTCGCAGGCGTGGCGCGAGTCTTTGTCAACGCGTTTCCGTCTTGCTTGTCACTCGTCGCCGAACAAAAATTTCGGGCGCTCTTTTTTTTAAGTTGATAGTAAGCGGCGGAGAAGAAAATTTCTTTCCGAAAATTTTCGCAAAATTCGGCGGATCGCTTGACAGAAATCCGAAGTCGAATTACAATTAAAATACGAAACAGAATTTCTGAGGTGGGCTTTATGGACGCACGCACATTTTTTTACAGGCTCGGGAGGCTCGTGTATGGGATAGACGGCGTTTATGACGCGTATGGCAAAAACTGCAAGCTCGGTTCTCCGAATCTGCTTTGGATACTTTACGCCCTCAACGACGGCGAGCGGCACAGCCAAAAGCAGATATGCGAGGACTGGGCGATCCCGCGGAGCACGGCAAACACCATCATCAAGGATCTTGAGGGCAAAAGCTATGTTGAGCTGTCGCAGATCAAGGGGGAGCGGCGGGAGCTTCTCGTGTCCCTCACAAAAAGCGGCAAGGAATACGCGGACGGGATACTTTCCGACCTTTACAGGCGGGAAAGCGAGATCTTTTCGGAGCTGGAAGCCCCCGAAGAGCTTCTTGAAGTTTTGCAAAATTTGGCGGCGAAAATGCAGACGATCGCCGCAAAAGGAGAATAAAATCATGAACAAGAAAATTTTGGTGGCGTATTTTTCGGCAAGCGGCGTGACGAAGAGGGCGGCAAGCCTTCTTGCAAAGGCGGCGGGCGCAGACATCTTTGAAATTCAACCGAAAACGCCTTACACGAGGGCGGACCTCGATTGGATGAACAAAAGGAGCCGTTCGTCTGTGGAGATGAGCGACCCCTCCTCTCGCCCCGAGATAGAAAACCGCGTTGAAAATTTTTCGGACTACGACGTCATTTTTATAGGGTTTCCCATCTGGTGGTACACCGCGCCGACCATCGTCAAGACCTTCCTTGAAAGCTACGACTTTTCGGGGAAGAAGATCGTCCTCTTTGCGACAAGCGGCGGGAGCGGGCTCGGCAAAACGGAAAGCGCGTTGAAGCCGTGCGCTCCTAACGCGGAATGGATGGGCGGAAAGCTCGTCAACGGCGCAAGCGAAAGCGCGCTCAAATCTTGGGTGGAGAGTTTGAAGTTATGAAGATAGTTGTGCTTACGGGCAGTCCGCAAAAGCACGGCTCGTCTGACATGCTTGCGGAGCAATTTGTCAAGGGCGCACAGGAGGCGGGCAACAGCGTTTCCGTCATAGACGCGGCGCATTGTAATGTCAAGCCCTGCACGGGTTGCGTGCGGTGCGGATACGGCGGTCCCTGCGCGCAGAAGGACTATATGGGTTCGGAGAGCGGGGGACAAGGGATAAAATCTCGGATCCTCGGCGCGGATATGGTGGTTTTTGTCACGCCGCTTTACTACTTCGGAATGAGCGCACAGCTCAAAACCGTCATAGACCGCTTCTGCGCGTTCAACGGCGAAATTCAAAGGAAGCGCATGAGATCGGCGCTTATCTCCGTCGCTTGGAATGCGGACGGTTGGACGTTTGAAGCGCTGGAGGCGCACTACAAAACGCTTGTGCGGTATTTGAATTTCAAGGACATGGGAATGATCCTCGGCAAGGGCTGCGGAACGCCCGCCATGACGGCTCGTTCCCCATATATGGCGGAAGCCTATGAATTCGGCAAGAGTTTGCGGGGGTGAGATATGGCGTTTACTGTCAACATTTATTACACGGGGACGGACGGCAACGCAAAAAAGTTTGCGGAGGAGATGAAAGCGAGCGGGCTTGTGGAAAAGATCCGCGCGGAAAAGGGCAATCTGCGCTATGAATATTTTCTGCCCATGGACGATCCCGAAACAGTGCTTCTGATCGACGCGTGGGAAAGTCAAGAAGCCCTCGACTTCCACCATAAAAGCCCCATGATGAAGGATATCGCCGCTCTGCGCGAAAAATATCGCCTCAAAATGCGGGTGCAGAAATTCACCGAGTTGAAGTGAGGAGAAAATGAAAAAATTCAAATTTGTAGTATTTGTTTTGATAATATGCTGTCTTTCCTTTGCGCTTGTCGCGTGCAATGCGGACGCGGATGAAGATCCCGACGCGGGAAAACTTCCGCCCGCGCAATCGTCTGAAATCCTCGTGGCGTATTTTTCTTGCACCAACAACACAAAAGGGATAGCGGAGAAGATCGCAAACGTCACGGGCGGGGAGCTGTATGAGATAGAGCCCGTTCAGCCGTATACGCAAGAGGACCTTGCTTACGGCAACTCCTCCTGTCGTGCAAACACGGAGCAGAACAGCTCCACAGCCCGTCCCGAGATAAGCGGAAGCGTGCGGGACATGGAAAGTTATGAAGTAATTTATCTTGGCTATCCCATTTGGTGGGGAAAAGCGCCCAAGATCATCTACACCTTCCTTGAAAGTTACGACTTTTCGGGCAAGACCATTGTGCCGTTCTGCACGTCGGGAGGCAGCGCCATAAACGGAAGTCTGCCCGAAATAAAGGCGTTGGCAAACGCCGCGACATGGCTTGGTGGCAGAAGGTTTGACGCAAACGCGTCGCAAGCCGACATCAAGGCATGGGTGGACAGCCTAAACGGCTGAGATGCGGAGCGGTCTTACGAGGCGCGATTTTGTCAGCGACGGGCAAGAGTCCGTCGAGGACGGCGCAAGCGGAGTGAATAATAGTCGCGCGGCGGGGCAGTCTAATGAAGAGGTGAATATGAAAAAGTTTCCTTTTTTGATGATCGCGATCGCCGTCGTTGCCACTCTGTTTGTGGGCGCGGCAAGCGAATGTTCCGCTTCGGGGATATTGGACAGGCTGACCCCCGAGCTCATAGGGGCGTACGAACGAGAGGTCGCAAACGAGGCGATCGTCAGCGGAAAGTCCGCGGCACAGCTGAAAAAGATGTCCGAGATGCTCGGCGTTGAGGTCCAACGCGTAAAAGCGGCGATAATTTTGCAAGATCTTGCGGGGCGGGTCGGCGAGCCGCGCAGTCTGTCCTCGATCGCGGGTATGAACGACGTCAACATGTTGCTTTTTGCCAAGGAGTGCGGCGAAAAGTATTTGGCTACGCTCAGCGAGCAGAGAAGGGCGGAATTGAAGGCTGTTTTTCTTGCCGCTTTGAAGGCGTGACCTCGACAAAAAAATTAAAATTTTTTACCTCGCGCGATTGCTTGAAATAAATTGTCCGCAATGCTATACTGTTTGGCGAGGAGAAAATTCATGGATTCTGCTGAAAAAAGCTTTCTGACTGCCAAGGCGCGGCAGCTTAGGGACGACGCCATCGAAAGCATCGGCACCTTCGGGGTCGGGCATATCGGAGGAGTGATGTCCGTGATGGACGCCTTGACGGTCATTTATTATTCCAAGGCAAAAAATCTGGATCCTGCGGATCCTCGCAAGCCCGACAGGGACAGGATCGTCATGTCCAAAGGGCACGCGGGTCCCGCAATGTACGCCGTGCTTGCGGACCTAGGCTACTTCCCGAAAGAGTGGCTCAAGACGTTGAACCTCAACGGGACCTCTCTTCCCTCGCACTGCGACATGAACAAGACCCCCGGCATAGACATGACGGCGGGATCTCTGGGGCAGGGGCTGAGCGCGGCGGTAGGAATGGCGCTTGGCGCAAAGCTGAACGGCGATCCCATCACCGTCTACTGCTTCATCGGCGACGGCGAAAGTCAGGAGGGGCAGATCTGGGAAGCGAGCATGTTTGCGGGTTCGCACAAGTTGGACAACCTCATCGTGCTGTTGGACTACAACAAAATGCAATTGGACGGCCCCGTCAGCGCGATCAACGATATCGCTCCCGTCGAGGCGAAGTGGGAAGCGTTCGGCTTTTTTGTGCAGAGCGTCGACGGACATGACGTGGAGGCGATCGCGGACGCGATAGACCGCGCAAAGACGTCGGGCAAGGCGAATATGATCGTCCTCAACACGATCAAGGGCAAGGGCGCCTCATTTGCGGAGGCGGCGGCAAATTGCCACAGCATGACCATCACGGAGGACATGTGGAGGAAGGAAACGGGGAGGTTGAAACCATGACCGACGACAGAGAGATCAGGCAGACGCTTGCCGCGGCGCTGGTCAAGGCGGCGACCGAGGACGACAGGATAGTGGTGCTTGACGCGGATCTTATGAGCTGTCACGCCACAAAATGTTTCAAAGAGGCTTTCCCCGACAGGTTCATCAACGTCGGCATTGCCGAGCAGAATATGATAGGCGTCGCGGCGGGTTTGGCGACCATGGGCAAGATCCCCGTCGCCTACAGCTTCGCGCCGTTTGCCACGCGCAGATGTTACGATCAGATTTTCATTTCCGTCGCCTATTCCGGGCTGAACGTGAAGATAATCGGGTCCGAGCCGGGCGTCGCCGCAGAGGCGAACGGCGGCACGCATATGCCCTTCGAGGACATGGCGATTATGCGCGCCATTCCGCATATGGTCTGTTTCGAGCCTACGGACGCGACAATGATGGAAAAAGCGGTGCCGAAGATCCTTGCGTACGACGGAGCCGTGTATGTACGCATGTTCCGCAAAAAGGCGGAAAAGGTGTACGACGACAGCTTGCAGTTTGAACTCGGCAAGGCGTACAGGCTTGTCGAGGGCAAAGACGTGACGTTGGTCGCAAGCGGGATCATGGTCGCTCGCGCGCTCGAGGCGGCAAAGACGCTCGCAGATTCGCACGGCGTGTCCGCAAGGGTGGTCAACGCCTGCACTTGGAAGCCTCTCGACCGCGACGAGCTCGTAAGCGCGGCAAAGGAGACGGGCGCGATCGTCACTTGCGAAAACCACAACGTTTTCGGCGGTCTGGGCAGCGCGGTCGCCGAGCTTGTCAGCGCACATTGTCCCGTCCCCATCGAGATGGTCGGCGTCAAGGACGAGTTTGGACAGGTGGGCAAAAACGCCTATCTCAGCGAGGTGTACGGCATCACCGCCGCGGATATTGTTTCGGCGGCGTTGCGCGCGGTGGAACGCAAGAGATAGTTTTGAGGACATATCCAAAGTTGCAACTGTCTGACAAGACAAGGACATTTCAAATCAAAAATCAAGCTCCGCAAAATGCGGAGCTTTTTTCTGCCTTGACAAATTTTCCCCTATCACTTTTTTCTCGCGCCGTCATTTTTGCGCGGCGATCGCTCCGTCCGCGCAGGCGGTCACGATCTGGCGCAAGGGCTTGCTTCTGATGTCTCCCGCGGCGTACACTCCCTCTTGCGATGTGCGCATAAACTCGTCCGTGATGACAAACCCGTCCTTGTCCAGCGCAATGCCCTCCAAGCCAGAAGTGCGCGGGACCTGCCCGATCGCGACAAACACGCAATCCGCCAAAACGCGGGTTGATTTGTCGGTTTTGAGGTTTTTAACTTCGATTTCGGACAATTTGTCCTCCGCGATCAGCTTTACGACCACGCTGTCCCACAGCACCTCGACGGGGGAGGAAGCAAGCTCGTCCGCATACGCTTTGTCCGCGCGAAGCGCGTCCCGCCTGTGTATGAGATACACATGGCTTGCCAACTTTGAAAGGTACAGCGCTTCCGCGGCGGCGGTGTTTCCTCCGCCCACCACCGCGACGGGTTTGCCCCTGAAAAGCGCGCCGTCGCATGTCGCGCAATAGGATATCCCTTTGCCTATCAGCGCCTCTTCGTTGTCAAGCCCGAGGCGTCTGTGCTCGCAACCCATGGCGAGTATGACCTTGCGCGCGCAGAGGACTTGTCCGTCGCCAAGCGAGATGGATTTTTGTTCCCCCGCAAGCTCGAATCCCACGGCTCTGTCGAAAAAGAGAATTGCTCCCGCTGCCTTCGCCTGTTCGAGCATGGCGTAGCACAGCGCAAATCCGTCCGTGGATCTCACGCCGGGGTAGTTTTCTATCTTTGCGGCGGTGGCGGCAAGCCCGCCCGTCTCTCCGCAGACAATGGCAACGCGGTCCCCGCCTCTTGCGGCGTACAGCCCTGCCGTAAGCCCCGCGGGCCCCGAGCCGACTATCACTGTGTCAAAAACATTTTCGCTCATGTTCATATTATAGCCTTTTTGTTTGGCACAGGTCAACCTCTTCCTCCATATGACGCAAAATGAAGAGGTTTGCAAAAACGCTTTACAAAAAATAGAAAGAATTTTATAATTTCATGCTAGAGGTTGATATGAAAAACATTGACATTGGCAAAATTCTTTCGGACGGCGCCGAGTATCTCGGCAAGACTGTGGAGGTCGCGGGTTGGGTGCGCACCTCTCGCGTGAGCAAAAACATGGCGTTTATCGCGCTCAACGACGGCACTTCCCTCAAACACGTTCAGATCGTCATAGACAGGACGACTTTTGACGGCGACATTTCCGATTTCACCAAAAACGGTGCGTCCCTTTGGGTAATCGGCAAAGTCGTCCCCGCCATGAAGGAGGGCGACTTCGAGATCAACGCCCAAAGCATAACCTTGCTCGGCGATTGCCCGCAGGATTATCCCCTTCAAAAGAAGTATCATTCCATGGAGTTTTTGCGCACGATCCCCGCGCTTCGTCCCCGCACCAACACCTTTAACGCCATGCTCAGGGTGCGCTCCAAGCTGAGCTTTGCCATACACCGCTTCTTTCAGGAAAACGGCTTCACCTATGTGCATACGCCCATCATCACGGGCAGCGACTGTGAGGGCGCGGGGGAGATCTTCCGCGTCACGACTCAAGGCTACGCCGACGCCATGCGCGCCAAGGACGAGGCTGAGTTTGTAGGCGGAGATTTCTTCGGCAGGAAGGCGGGCCTCACTGTCAGCGGTCAGCTTGAAGGAGAGGTCGCGGCAATGGCAATGGGCAAGATCTACACTTTCGGGCCAACTTTCCGCGCGGAAAACAGCAACACGCCGCGCCACGCCGCCGAGTTTTGGCAGGTCGAGCCCGAGGTCGCGTTCGCGAAGCTCCCCGACATCATCGAGATCGCGCAGAGCATGATCAAGTATATCATCAAAGCGGTCTTGGACGAGTGTCCCGCCGAGCTCGAATTCTTCGAAAAGGCGTTTGAACCGGGGCTTATCGACAAGTTGAAAAACGTCGTGGAAAGCGATTTTGTCATTCTCGAATATTCCGACGCCATAGACCTCCTCAAAAAGAGCGGCGTCGCCTTCCAATATCCCGTGGAATGGGGGCTGGATCTTCAATCCGAGCATGAGCGCTATATCACCGAACAGATCTTCAACAAGCCCGTTTTCGTCATCAACTATCCCAAAAAGATCAAGTCCTTCTATATGAAGCAAAACGACGACGGCAAAACCGTCGCCGCCACCGACCTCCTCGTCCCCGGCGTCGGCGAGATCATCGGTTGCAGTGAGCGCGAAGCCGATTTCGACAAGCTCATCTCCGCCATGCGCGAGCGCGGCATGAAACTCGACGACTATCGCGATTATCTCGCCCTTCGCAAGTACGGCTCCGTTCCCCACAGCGGCTTCGGCCTCGGCCTCGAGCGCATCATGATGTATATCACGGGGATACAGAATATTAGGGATGTGCAGTTGTATGCGCGTACCGCCGGCGACCTCATGTAAAACCGTCTGTAAGGGCGAATAGCTGTGTCAAGGGGGCTTGTCCTCGCCGTCATGTACTACATGTACATTAGGCGCCTCGGACAAGCCCCCCTTTCCTTGCTCTTCATCCCTTACAGGCGGTTTTACGTAAAACGGCGCTATTGAGCGATTGCCTGTGTCAAGAGAGTTTGCCTTCATCGTCATGTACAAAAAGTACATTGGACGACTTGTCAAACCCTCTTTCCTTGTCACTCATCTCAATATCGCCGTTTTACCTTTCTTTATCATGTTTTTGGTTTACATTGTGTCCTCTCACCGCACTATTGGGCGAATAGCTGTGTCAGCTATGTTTCCCAAAGTTAAGATAGAGCTTCCACGGGATCCCCATCAAAATGCGTAGCGTTTTAATGGGTTGGATATCAATATTGCGGTTTTACTTTTCACTATTATTTTATTCGTTGACCTCTTGTCCTCTCCGCTTCCTTTGTTTGACGTTAAGCGTTGTCAACAAAGCAATTTCATTTTATTCGTTGACCGCATATCCTCTCCGCTCGGTCTTTTGATTGGCGCATAGTTTGTGCGGGTGGTGGGGATAGATTGGGATTTGAGTATAATTACAGTTATTTTAATAGCAAATATAAGGCGTAAAACTTGACATAGCCATTCAAAAGCACTATGATGTTAAAGTATAAAAACGCGGGGCGTGTTCGGGCGGGTGTTTTTGAGGTCCGCTTTGAGGCGCAGGCTGGCGGGGCGGACATTGCGCTTCGGCGGCGACCGCGGCAGAGGTAGATATGCAATTTCCCGAAAACTACAAGCCCAAGATGAGCGTAAGAGAGACGGAGAAGGCGATAAAGTTTGTCAAGGACGCGTTTCAGCGCAATCTTGTCAAGAGTTTCGGTTTCGAGAGGGTTTCGGCGCCCATGTTTGTGGCGAGCGGCACGGGGATAAACGACGATTTGAACGGCTACGAGAGGCCCGTGCGCTTCGATGTCCCCGCGCTTGGCGTGGAGGCGGAGATCGTACATTCGCTTGCCAAGTGGAAGAGGCTTGCCCTCAAGCGCTACGGCTTCAGAGAGGGCGAGGGGCTTTATACGGACATGAACGCCATCCGCCGCGACGACGTTTGCGATTTTCAGCACAGCGTGTACGTGGATCAATGGGACTGGGAGATGGTGATCGGCCCCGAACAGCGCAACGAGAAGTTTTTGAAGATGGTGGTGTCCCGCATCGTGGGGGCGATCGTGGGGACTTTGGAAGAAACAAAAAAACTGTATCCCGTCATCACGCTCGACCTCGGTCGCGAGGTGACGTTTGTGACCGCGCAAGAGGCGCTTGACAGATATCCCGCGCTGGACCCGCACGCTCGCGAGAGGGAGCTTGCCAAAGAGTATGGCTCTTTGTTTTTGATGGGCATAGGCGGCGCGCTGTCAAACGGAAAGCCGCACGACGGCAGAGCGCCCGACTACGACGATTGGGCGCTGAACGGGGATATCATATTTTACGATCCCGTGATAGACGACAGCATAGAGATATCCTCCATGGGCATCAGAGTCAATGCGGAAAGCCTTGCGCTTCAGCTTAAAGCGGCGGGCGCGGAGGACAGGCTGAAATACGACTATCATCAACAGATCATGGCAGGGACGCTTCCGCTTACGATCGGCGGCGGCATAGGTCAATCCCGCCTGTGCATGCTCCTGCTTGAAAAGGCGCATATCGGCGAAGTGCAAGTGGGCATGTGGTCGGACGAAATGCGCGCGGAGTGCGAAAAGAGGCATATCCGCCTTCTGTGACGGCTGTTCCGAGACCTATCTCGGCAGGAATAAAAGAGGCTTACTATGGAAATGAGAACACACACCTGCGGGGAGCTTCGCGAAAGCGACGCGGGCAAGAGAGTGAAACTTTGCGGATGGCTCAGCAGCGTCCGCGACCTTGGCGCGGTCATATTTTTTGTGCTTCGCGACTACTACGGCTACACACAGGCGGTCGTTTCGGAGGAGAAGGACAAAGAGCTTGTGCGCTCCATCCCCCGCGAGAGCACGGTGTCCGTTGAGGGCAAAGTGGTTTTGCGTTCCGCGCCCAATCCCGACATGCCCACGGGGCTTATCGAGATAGAACCCGAAAAGATAGAGGTTTTGGGCAGGTGCTACGAGCAACTTCCCTTCGAAGTTGCGACGTCCACGCAATCGCGCGAGGACTTGCGCCTCAAATATCGCTTCCTCGATCTGCGCAATCCCGAGGTCAAGGACAAGATCATTTTTCGCTCGAAAGTTGTTGCTTGGCTCAGGCAAAAGATGACCGAGCTCGGCTTCCTCGAGATCACGACGCCCATACTTACGTCCAGCTCTCCCGAGGGCGCGAGGGACTATATCGTTCCGTCAAGGCTTTATCCGGGGCAATTTTACGCGCTTCCGCAGGCGCCTCAGCAATACAAACAACTGCTTATGACGTCGGGCTTCGACAGGTATTTCCAGATCGCCCCGTGCTTCAGGGACGAGGACGCGCGCGCGGACCGCAGCCCGGGCGAGTTCTATCAGCTTGACACCGAGATGTGCTTCGCCACGCAGGAGGACGTGTTTGCGGTGATGGAAGAGGTGCTCGGCGGCGTGTTCTCCGAGTTTGCTCCCGCGGGTTGGAAGGTGGACAAAGGCCCCTTCTGCAGGATCGCCTATCGCGACGCCATGCGGGATTACGGCACGGACAAGCCCGACCTTCGCAACCCCCTTTTGGTGAAGGACGTCACGGACATTTTGACGGGCAAGGCTCCCTTCTTCGAGGCGGGCAAGACCATAAAGGCGGTCGCCGTAAACAACTTCAACGAGTCGAGGAAGTGGATAGACGCCCTCGCCGAAAAAGTGAAGCAAAACGGCGCAAGCGGCATGTATTGGTTCCGTTTGGGCGAGGACGGCGAGCTTGTGGGCGGCATATCCAAGTTTTTGGCGGACGTCAAGGGCGAGCTTGCAAGCAGGCTTGATCTGAAAGCGGGAGCTTTCGTCGCGCTTGTCGCCGAGCAAAAAGGCGTGGAGAAGCAGGCGGGATATCTCAGGACCGAGCTTGGCGTAGGGCTTGATCTGCTTGAAAAAGACGCGTACAGATTCTGCTGGATCGTGGACTTCCCCATGTACGAATACGACGACGAGGGCGTGTTGGGCTTCTGTCACAATCCGTTTTCCATGCCGCAGGGGGGCTTGGATGCGCTTTGCAACAAGGATCCGCTTGACATCCTCGCGTATCAATACGACAGCGTGGTCAACGGCGTGGAACTTTCAAGCGGCGCGGTGCGCAATCACGAGCCCGCGATCATGGAAAAGGCGTTCGAGATCGTGGGCTACGGCAAGGACGTGATAGAGCAGAAATTTTCCGCGCTTTACAACGCGTTCAAATTCGGCGCGCCTCCGCACGCGGGTATCGCGCCCGGCGTGGACAGAATGGTCATGCTTCTGCTCGGCGAGCAAAGCATTCGCGAAATTATAACCTTCCCCATGGATCGCAACGCGAGGGACGTTTTGATGGGTGCCCCATCAAACGTCACGGAAAAACAGCTTAGGGAAGTGCACATAAAGGTGGACTTGCCTAAGGCGTAGGGCGTTGCGATACACGGATAGG
>CANQNC010000030.1 GCA_947625145.1 uncultured Clostridia bacterium | reverse complement strand
CCCCGTGCCGAAGGTGCTGCGGATGCCGGGGACGCTCGGCCTTTGTCTGAGCGCGAGTGCCGCGGGGACATACAGCACTTGGTCAACTTGCGCCTTTTCCGCCTGCGTCATGCGTCTGCGAGTGTATGTGGAAAGGGCCTCGAGATATCTGCGCGAACCCTCCGCATACAGGATGCCAAGCGCAAGCGAGGACTTCCCCGAGCCCGAAACGCCGACGATGCCCACGACCTCGTTGAGGGGGATGTCCACGTCGATATTTTTCAAATTGTGGACTCTTCCGCCGCGAATTTCTATCTTGTCAGGTGATTTTTTCATATTTTTCTCGGATATCCGCAAAACGCGGCGCGTGCGAGGCTCGTTTCAAGCGGTCGTAAATTCCGCCGCCGAAAAGCTCATCATTTGCCGTATTTGTCCTTAAACGCGGCGTAGTTCAAAATCGCAAAACAGCTTTTTGCGTCCTTGATCTCCCCGCTCTCCACCATCTTCACGGCTTCGGAAAAGGGGACAAGCACGGTTTTCACAAGCTCGCCCTCGTCCGGATGCGGAGCGCCGCTGCCGCACACGCGCGCAAAATAGATATACAACACCTCGTTCGTATACCCCGGGCTTGGATACAATCTGCCCATTTCTTCCACTTTTTCCGCGACAAATCCCGTCTCTTCGCCAAGCTCTCTGACCGCGGTGACGTCGGGAAGCTCCCCCGCTTCCAGCTTGCCTGCGGGGATCTCCCAAATCGCCTCGCGATAGGGATATCTGAACTGCCTGACAAGACACACTTCGTCCTTGTCGTTCAGCGCGAGAATTGCCGCTCCGCCCCTGTGCTCGACGTACTCCCTTTTGGTCGGCGTGCCGTCCTTCAGCCTTACGTCGTCCACGCGCAGGTTTATTATCCTGCCCGAAAAAAGAGTGTTTGCCGCGATTTGAGTTTCTTCCAACTCGCTGTCGTCAAACGGGATACGATCTGTCTTTTTTGAAATGTCCTGCATAATGCCCTCTTAAAAATCCCTGCGCCTCGGCGCAGGGAATTACGTCACGCTTCGATCAGCGCGAGAGTGATCTTCATAAACTCTATCCTGAGTATCAACTCTCTCTTCTTGCCCTCTGTCATGGTGAAGATAGCAAATGGCTGAGTCTGCTTGTAGTTTGCCGCGACGTCGTCGCCGACATAGATCGCCTTTTGCTCCTTGCCGTCCGCGCCCTTGACGGTGCGGATATAATAGTTCCAATCCATCGTCAATTTGAGCACCGTGTCCGAGGGGATGCAATCAAGCAGGCTTTGCACGTTCAACATGCCCGTTTCGCCCACCTCTTTTACGACAGCTTTGAACTCGGGCTTGCTCATGTCCATACCCACGATGTTGAAGCCGAGGCTTTGATGCACAAGCTCGAGCGCGCCCGCGAGGTCGCCATCCTTGAGTTTGTCCGAGAAGCCCGGGAACATGGGATCGACATACGAGCTGAACCATTGCGACAGATCTATGCTCGAAAAGTCGGAAATGTCCACGCCGAAATATTGGCTGAGCAATCCCAAAACGTCGTCCAAAATTTCAAAGAGGTCCTCCCTCGTTTGGATTTGTCCGTGCACCGTCCCGTCCTTTTTGAACTCAAAATAGGTTTGGTCCATGTCCAAAGCGAGTTCCTCGATAAAGCCTATCGTGCCGCCTTCGTTCGTGGTGCCCATAAAGTCCAATTTTTCGTTGTTTACGCCGAAGCGCACGTCCTTGCCGAACCTCTCGCCGTCCTTGTTGCATGCGGCAAGGGACAGCATAAGCCCAAGCGCAAGCGCGGTCACAAGCAAAATCGCAAATATCTTAAACGAAATTTTGTTTTTCATACAGCGCCTCCTCAATAGTTGATGGGGGTATAACCCTTGATCGCCGCGAAGTACGCAAGCGTCGCTTCATGCATGGTCTTTGCGCCTTCCACAGCCGACTTTGCCGCCTTGAAGTCAAAGCCCTTCACGTCCTTGTACATTCTTTCAAGCTGTTCCACTTTGATTGCCTTGTAGTTGTCGAGCGCGTCGGGTGCGGCAAGACCCAGCTTTTCGAGTTCTTTTTGAGTCACTTCCGCGATTATCGCATGCCCGAAGTTGGACGGATGCGTATAATCCGCAAATATCAGGCTCCTGCCCAAGCCGTCCTCGCTCAGGTCGCCCTCGCCGTCCTCTTTCACAACTTTGTCGAAAGCCGCCTTGACGTCGAGTTTGATGAAATCGCCGGGATGAGCCGTAAGATATTCGTCTATCATGCCGTTGAGTATGCCGATAAGTTTGCTTGCAAGCTTTCTGTACTCCTCAACGCCCTCGATGTCGTATTTCTCCTTCAAAGCGTTTTTGATAGGCTCGTGAAGGTGAGTGCAATTTTCGAAAAACGGATTGTAGACCGTTTGGAAGAATATCGTGGCTTTGGGGTTCAGATTCTTGATCCTTGCGATGATGTCGCAAAGATTTTGATAGGTGGGAGGAAAATCAAAGGTTTCGACCTCGCCGGGCTTTTCAATGGATTCCCTTGTGCAGCCATCTTTCAAGACGCTGATCACGTTTCCGTCGTCGTCCGTTTCCTCATAGGAGGAGCCGTCGTGCAGGAAGTTCAAGAGGGTCTCGCCCTTTTCATACTTCTCGTCAAATTCGGGATCCGCGACTTCCAACAGCAACAGCCCGAGGTTGTATTGCAACAGATTGTTGCCCAGCACCGAGATGTGGATGATGTCCGCCTGCATGAGGTGAGTTTTCATCAGCGCCGCGTTTTCGTCGTCGCGCATAAGCATCTCGAGCAAGCCGTCACCCTTGCTTCCGTCCGCGTTTTCGATCATGCCGCCCGAAGTCTTATGCCCCGACACCGCGTGATTGTAATACTTGAAGTTGTTGGTCCTGCCAAGCAGAGCGTAATAGCCGTAGTTGTCCCTCTCTGCCACGGGAGACGGGCCGATCAGCGCCTCGGCGATTGAGTCGCCGACAAATACAATGGTCTTTGCGTCCGCAAACTCATCCTTGTCATTGCACGCGGCAAGCCCCACCGCAAGCACGCTTACAAGCAAGAGCGCAGTAAGCACGACAGAAATCTTTTTTGTCATATTTTCCCTCCAAGCGGCGAAATTTGCGCCGCCATATTGCAAAGAATAATTATATATTATTTTGATAAGTTTGTAAACAGCTGTTCGAGATTTTTTCATTTTTCGGAAGCCTATGTTTACATTTTTCAAAAGCGCATGTTTGCATTTTTCGCAAGTGTATTCAAATTCTCAAAACGCGCGCACATTTACGCCTTGTTCAAAGGGCTTTTTTGCGCTTTTCCGAACCAGCCTCAAAACCGCCTCCTTGAAAATGCCTCGGGCTTTGCCCCTCCCCGTACCCTCGCCGTTCGGCAAAACAAAAACGCCCGAACATTCCGAGCGTTTTCATCAAATAGGATAATGTTGTCTTTATAGCATACTGTCGCCTTACGCCTTTTCCACGAAAAATACCTCTTTCATCCTCTGCACTTCCAAGGGTCTGTCCTGTCTGTTTGTGGGTTGAGCGGCGATCCTGTCCACGGCGTCTATGCCCTCGACGACTTTGCCGAATGCGGCGTATTGGCCGTCCAAAAACTTGGCGTCCGCGTGGCAGATGAAAAATTGCGAGGACGCTGAGTTGAAAAATTGACTGCGCGCCATGGAGATCACGCCTCTTTCATGCGACAGAGGATTGTTCACGCCGTTGACGGCAAACTCCCCTTTGATGGTCTTTTTGCTTCCGCCCATACCCGTGCCCTCGGGGTCGCCGCCTTGGATCATAAATCCGCTTATGACCCTGTGGAAGATGAGCCCGTCGTAAAAGCCTTGGCCCACAAGCTCTTGGAAATTTTGCACGGTGATAGGGGCGTATTGCGGGAAAAGTTCGACGACAATGCCGTCCCCGTTTTGCATCACGATCTTGACATAATTTGTGGTTTTGTCGCTCTTTTTGAACATATAAAACTCCTTTTTTGCAATTTGATTTTACAAAGCGTTTTTGGCGATAGACAACGCCGCCGCTCTTGCGCTGGACCATGCCCATTGCAGATTGTAGCCTCCGCAGTCACCGTCTATGTCCAACGCTTCGCCGATCGCGTAGGCGTTTTTGACCTTCAATGACATGAGATTTTCGTCAAACTCTCTGGGGTTCAGCCCGCCCGACATGACCTGCGCGAGGCTTGCGTCTCCAAGCCCCTCTATGTTGAAGCGGTAGTTTTTGATTGCGTTTGCAAGCACGCCTATCTTGCCCGCCGCTCTGTCGTCCTCGTTGCAACCCGCCGCCCAAATGATCCTCTCCTGAACCTTTGAATGGAATGTGCCCACAAGCAATTCTTTGACGGTCTGTCTGCCGTTGTCGCGCTTGCGGAAGATGCTTTCCACCTCGGCTTTTGAATATTCGGGCATGAAGTCGACTGTCAGCATATCCCCCGCCTTGGCTCTGCCTCTTGCGATCTCACCCGACATGTTGAACGCCGCGATGCCGCTCAGCCCGAATTCCTTGAACAAGACCTCTCCGACTTCGTATCTGTATCCGATCCTTATCCCCGCCTTCACGCGCACGCCCTGCAAGCCTTTGAGAGGCTCCTTGTCCGTGCGGATGGGGCACAGCGAAGGCACGGGCTGTCTGACTGTGTGCCCGAACACCTTGAACAGACTTGTGCTGTCCCGCCCGAAGGTCGCGGCGGATCCCGTCGCCAAAACCACGTGATCCGCGGTGTAGCAAAACGCCTCGTTGGGCTTCCCCTCCTGCTTGAACACGCCGCCCACGTTGAAGCGCTCGTTGAAACTTTCTATGTTGTTGACGGTGTGCGAAGTGCAAACGACAACCCCGTTCCTCTCAACGGCTCTGCGCAACACGTCGAGGACGGAGGAGGCGCATTCGCTGTACGGGTACACCCTCTTGTCCGAAACCTTGGTGATAAGCCCCAGCTTCTCAAAAAACGCGATAGAATCGTGCGCGTCGAACCTGTCCAAAAAATCCTCTACGACATTCGGCTTGTTGTAGTGCACGATATTCATATCCAGATTTGTCAAATTGCACTTCCCGTTGCCCGTGGCAAGCAGTTTTTTGCCCACCCTGTCGTTGCTCTCGAGTATGCCGATCGACAAATTCCCCGGCAACTGCGCCGCGGCAAACAATCCCGCCGCACCTCCGCCGATTATTATGACGTCAAACTTTTGATTATCCATATATTGTATTCTATCACATAAAAAGGATTATTGCAATTTTTTTTGAAATTGTCGCAAATTACTTGTCAAACGCCGCGAATTAGTGTACTATAATCAATGCTAAGGTCGCGGACGCGATTTGCGCCGCCCCTCCCCGCAACTTCGGAGGCATAGCCCAGTTGGTTAGAGCGCTACGTTGACATCGTAGAGGTCACAAGTTCGAGTCTTGTTGTCTCCACCATAAAAAACCTAATTCGAACATGAATTAGGTTTTTTTTGGTGCAAACTTGACAAAACAAGTTGGATTTTGTTCTTTCAACAAGTGTTGCGTTGATTTGCTCTGTTCCGACTTGTTAATTTGTTGATTTGTTCAGTTTTGCGGGCGGAGGGGCTATTGCACGCGGATGATGTCCGTGCCGTAATAGTTTTTGACCTCTGTGATCATATCGCTTGCCTGATCGAAGAGGTCGACGGGCTCGCCGTTGTGCGTGTAGGTTTTGCGGCGAAGCACGAAGAAAAACTTCCCGCCCGACGCGCCGACAGTGAACGCCCCGATCTTGACATGGGATTTGAAGCGGTTGATCGCGCGTTTGCAATACTCCTCGGTGGAATAGTTGCTGCTTTGATAGATGATCTTGCCTGCGGGATCGTACAAGGTGTAGAAATATTCCGCACTGCCGTCGGGTTTGGCGACGTGCTCGATGACGTATTTGCCATAGATGACGGACTCGTCAAAGCCGTCCACGGGCGCGGGCGCACTGCGGGGATTTTTGGGAGTGTCAAGAGGCAGGAAGGGCGGGCGCACGGACTTGATCTCAAACTTTTTGCCCTTGTTTTGAGCGGCTTCGTATTCCGCTCTCTTTGCGGCGAGCTTCTTCCTGAGCTCCTTAGGAGCTTCGCCTTTATAATAGCATCCGTCCTCGGGATCATAGTAAAATCCTTCGTATTCGCCCTCGTATTTGGACCAATCGTCCTCCTTTTTGGGGACGACCTTTTTCGGCTTGGCGGGAGCTTCGACGGGTTCGGACTTCTTCTTTTCCTCTTCCGCGGGTTTGGGAGCGGTGGATTTTTCCTCGGGCTCCGCGACAGGTTCCTCCACAGGAGGTTCGGGCTCGGCAGGCGTCTCGACAGGCGGCGTGACAGGGACCTCTACGGGCTTTTCGACCACCTTTTCCACCTCGACGACCTTTTCCACTTCCACGATCTTTTCAACTTCCACGGGCACCTCGATGATCTTCTCGACCTCGACGGGAACCTCGACGATCTTCTCCACGACCTTTTCCACAACGACGGGTTTGGGAGCGGGGGCAGCCACCATGTTCTTTTTGCCCGAACGCAACGCCTCGCGCTTGACGGCGAGCTGTTCGTTGAGCATCATCTCCTCCCCCGTAATGCCGAATTCCGCGAAAAATTTATCCTCAGTGCGGCTCTCTTTTGCCTCGGCGCGCTCCTTTGCCGCCTTTGCGCCGTTGACTATGATGACAATAAACACGGCGATGAGCGCCAACGCCACAGCGGCAAGCACCAAAATCGCCGAATATCCCTGCAATGCGCCAAGTTTGAAATTGTTTATCATTTCAGAGAATTGTTCCATACAAAATCCACCCTTATTAGGACTATATAATTATATTATCACACAAAGTCATCACATGCAACACCAAATTTATTTTTTTAATGTTTCGGGACGCGTGACAAGCCGAAAAAATCCGCGTTTCGACACAAAATCGGATATCTATTCGTATGAATTTTTTCAATCGGAAATCGCGACGATATGCGAAACATTAAAATTTTACGCCGTCGCAAGCATGACCGCGACCTCCGCAACCAGACTTGCCGAGATCAAAAGCATGCCCCGCCTCAGCTTTTTCCTGCGCGGCATGAGGTTGAGGTCGGACGCAAACAGCGCGCACGCCGTAAACAGCACTATCCCGACCACGCTGAGAGGCAGGGTCGAGACGGCGGAATGAGGAAGCTCGCCGAAAAACTTGACGTATAGATAGAAGGGCAACGTCAGCACAGAGGATATCCACACGCATTGTCCGAGCGTGGTGACAAGCGCGAACAGCGTGACGACAAGCAGGACGACGTAGATCACCATGACGTACGGCAACACCACAAGGTTTGACAGCATAAACAGCGAGGATACAAACCCAAACTCGTACGCCACGATTGGATAGGTGAATATTGTCGCGGCAAGCGAGATCGCGCACGCCTCCGCCACTCCCCTGCCCCGCAACTTCGCGGGGCTTATGCGCTTGACGATACGCATGCCGAAGCGGGTGATGGGCGGCGCAAGCACGAATATGCCGAGCATGGAGTAGAACGAAAGCAGGAAGCCAAGCTCCATTATGGCGGTGGGACGCGCGAGCAAGATCAATATCGCCGCAAACGCCAAAGTCGTCAGGTTGTCCTTTTTCCTGCCAAACGACGCCGCCAAGTTGAACACGGATCCCATGATGAACGCTCTGAGCGCGGACGCGGAAAAGGAACAAAGCATGACGTACAAAAAGGTGATCACGGCGACGACGACAAAGCTGATCATGGGCTTGAGTTTCAGCTTTTTCAGCACAAAATACAGCGCGGCGGACAGCGCGGTGATATGCAAACCGCTTACGGCAAGCACGTGGGAAAGCCCGCTGTTTGCGATATCGCTTTTCAGCTGTGGGTCGAAGCCGAATTTGTCGCCCAGCATCAGCGCCTGCGCAATGGAAGCGGACTCCTTGCTCATGTGTTTGTGATAATATTCCTTGATCTTCTGCCGCACGCTTTCGACGGGTTTGGGTTTTCCGTCCGTCAGCTTTGTGATGTTGTACGCCACCACAAAATAGGCGTTGCCGTTTGCGCGCGACTGCGCCCACTCGGTGGAAAACTTTTCGTGATGAGTGACCACCAACGAGCCGTGAATGAACAGCATATCGCCCACCGAAAAAGTCTCCTCCGGCTCGTCCTCGATGATGACGTATGCCGAATAGTTGAGCTGAACGTCGTCTATGTAGATCTCGTCAACATAAAATCTCGTGTAATATTTTTCTTCGTCCGAAAATATGTCGGATCCCGACTTCGCAAGGATGGATTCGCTTGCGGTGCGCGCGACGATGTTGACCTCCTGCATGTCCTCGGCGACATACAATTTGCTGTCGTAGACGGCGTTTGAGATCATGATGCAGGACAGCCCTATCGCAAACGCGAGCGGAATATAGACAAAATGCCTCGTCTTTTTGGGAATGGCAAGCGCGACGAGGGCAACGACAAATGCGACGATCGGTATGGAAATATACTTCCAATCCGTGCCGTACATAGCTTCCCCGCTCAGCACGCCGCCGATCAAAAACAAGGCGAAAACGCACATAGGACGGTAATTCAAAACGCGTCTGGATTTTTTCATACAAAATGCACAAACGGCACTTTAGGTGCCGTTTTTGTCAATTCAAACCGCTTTTAGGCGATACCCCCGTCGCGATGATATCAACTCCAAGCCCAAGCGCGTCCTTCAAGAGGACGTCCCCCGCCTTTGTGGTTTTGGGCGCGGATATATGCGATATCGCGTCCACAACGTCCGCGATCCTCTCCTTTGGGACGGGCGAGGAGGACTTGCACGAGGCGACCGAGCCGTCCTCGAGTATGACAAGCGATGTGATCACGCGGCTTGGGTGCAACAGCTCTTCCTTGCCGTATATTTCCCCGCGTTTGCAGGTGTTGCCGCTCACTTCCACCTTTTCGCCGTCTCCGACAATCTTCAAGGGACAGCCCATGGGGCACATTATGCAGATCGTGTTAAGCTCTTTCATATCTCAAGCCTCACTTTGATATCTCCCTCGAGGGCGCTTGCGTCAATGTCCACGCTGCCCATCTCGCCGGGAGCAAGCACCATATATTTTTTGCTAAGAAGAGTTTTGCCCCCGCTTTCCACGACAAGGCGGCAATTTTTGACCACTCTTCCCACTCTGAAAAACAGCTTTTGCACTCCGCCCTCGTGTATCCGTTGCGGAAGCGCGTATCTGACGTCTCCCTCCGCGACAACGGCGTACTGCTTGCCTCTTTCGGCCAGCTTCCCCATTGCGAAGTCCGCCGCCGCCGCGCCCGCGATCTCCGCCTCGCGCGACACGTTGTCCACAAGGTCGTGCACGTGCAGGACGTTCCCGCAAGAAAACACGCCGTCTATGGTGGTCATGCGCCTCTCGTCCACCGTCGCGCCCCCTGTGACGGGGCTCATTTCAATGTCCAAGCCGTTCAGCAGATCGTTTTCGGGTATCAACCCCACGGACAGAAGCAGTGCGTCACACGAGACATATTGCTCCTGCTCCAAGATGGGTTTTCTGTCCTTCACGGGCGCGTAGTACAGCCCCGTTATCCTCGGACTGCCCACGACGCGCGTGATGGTATGCGAATATTTGATGGGGATGTCGTAATCCTCCAAGCACTGCACAATGTTGCGCTTCAGCCCGCTTGAATACGGCATAAGCTCCAACACCAGCTTGACTTTTGCGCCCTCTGTGGTCATGCGGCGCGCCATGATAAGCCCGATATCCCCACTGCCGAGGATGACGACCTCTTTGCCCACAAGATATCCGCTGACGTTGCACAGCTTTTGCGCCATGCCCGCGGTGTATATCCCCGCAGGCCGAGTGCCGGGCAACATGATTGCGCCCGCCGTGCGTTCTCTGCATCCCATCGCAAGCACGACCGCGCCCGCGCGTATCTTTTCAAGCCCCCGCGAAGGAGAGAGAACGCTGACCGTCCTGTCCTCGCCAAGCCCGAGCGCCATGGCCTCGAGCCTGACCTCTATGTCCGTTTGCGCCACCGCGTCCGAAAAGCGTTTGGCGTATTCGGGGCCCGTCATCTCCTGCGAAAAATAGTGCAGTCCGAACCCCTGATGAATGCACTGATTGAGTATGCCGCCCAGCCGCACGTCGCGCTCGAGGATCAAGGTCTTTGCGCCCTTCTCGCGCGCGGCAAGCGCCGCCGCCATGCCCGCAGGACCGCCGCCAATGACAACCACGTCGTAAAACAGCTCAGTCATCGTTGACCTCCTTTATCCTGTATCTCGCGATATTCGCGCCCAATCCCTTTTTGACCTCGGTGAGAGGGATATTCAGCTCGCGCGAGAGGATCTCCATCACTCTCGTACAGCAAAAACCGCCTTGGCATCTACCCATTCCCGCGCGGGTACGGCGCTTCACCGCGTCCACGGTGCGCGCGGGGAGAGGAGAATGAATGGCTTGCACGATCTCCCCTTCCGTGACTTTTTCACAGCGGCATACTATCCTTCCGAAGCGGCTGTCCTTTTTGATGAGCTCGTTCAAAGCTACGTCGTCAAGTTCTTTGACGCGCACAGGCTTCTCGAGCTCCGCAACGACGTTTTGTTTTCTTGCCGCGCCCAGACGTTTTGCCACGCCGTCCGTCAAAAACTCCGCTATCGCGGGCGCGGACGTCAGTCCGGGCGAGCATATGCCTATCGCCATAAAGAAGTTGTCCACCTTTTCGGACTCGCCTATCACAAAATCGTGCCCTATTATGGTGCGCAAGCCCGAATACACGCGTATGCACTTGTTGAAAGCGGGACGCTTGTAGCTGAGCGGAACGTTGCGTTTCAGCTCGTCAAGGCTTTCGAGGGTCGTGGCGGTGTCCCCCAACGACGTATCGTTTGCGGTGGGGCCGTAAATGACGTTCCCGTCCGCCGTGGGCGCGACGAGGATACCCTTACCCGCCGCCGTGGGAAGAGGAAAGATCACGGTGTTGACGTTTTTGCGCTCGGTGTTGTCAAGCACAAAATAGTCCCCTCTTCTGTACGAAGTTTCATAGTGCTCCGCGCCCGCCATATCGTTTACGTTCGCGCCGTATGCGCCCGCGCAATTTATGACTATCCGCGCTTTGAAAGTTCCTTTCGGAGTTTGGACTTCGAAGTTTCCGTCCGAAGTTCGGGCAATGCCGACAACGGGAGCCTCGAGCAATATCTCCCCGCCGTTCAGCGCAGCCCTGTCCGCGTAGGCAATCGCAAGCTGATACGGGGATATCACGCCCGCGCTCGGCGCGTACAGGCTGAACCCAACCTCATCCGCAACGTTGGGCTCCAGCTCCAGCGTGCGCTTGCGGTCGAGGACTTCCACCTCCACTCCGTTCGCCTCCGCCTTGCGCACAAGCTCGTCAAGCTGTTCGCGCTCTCTTGCGACGACGATGGAGCCGCATTTGAGGCAGGGAACGTGAAGCAGCTCGGCGTCCCGCCACATAAGCGGATTGCCGAGGACGTTGAATTTTGCCTTCAGCGTGTTCGGCTCGCAATCATAGCCCGCGTGCACGATACCGCTGTTTGCGCGAGTAGCAAAAGAGGCAACGTCATCCTCTTTTTCAAGCAGCAGTGCGCTCAGATCATAACATGCAAGTCTGTCAAGCACCGCCGTCCCAATGACGCCGCCCCCTATCACAACACAGTCGAAAAGTCTGTCCATTTTTTCGGCGCAAAAGCGCCCTCCCGTCACCTGTTGAATTTCTTTTTGTATTCGAGGATATTTTCCTTGATGATAAGCTCCGCGTGCTCCCTGCCCTTGACCTGAAACACAGTCGTGTGCTTGTCCTCAAGCTGTTTGTAAACTCTGAAGAAGTGGGACATCTCGCTCATGATATGCTGAGGCAATTCCTCGATATCCTTGTAGACATTCCAAGTGGGATCCTTGAACGGAATGGCAATGATCTTGTAATCCATCTCGTCGTTGTCCTGCATCATCATGACGCCGATGGGATAGCATCTGACAAGCGTCAAAGGCACGATCGGCTCGGAGCAAAGCACAAGCACGTCAAGCGGGTCGTTGTCCTCGGAGTAGGTGCGAGGGATAAACCCGTAGTTGGCGGGATAGTGCGTGGAGGTGTACAAAACTCTGTCGAGGATAAGCACACCTGTCGCTTTGTCAAGCTCGTATTTGTTTTTGCTGCCTTTTGAAATCTCGATGACCGCGACAAAATCGGTGGGCGATATGCGCGACGGATCAACATCATGCCAAATATTGCTCATAATAAGAATCTCCCGATATATTTATAAAATAATTATAAAGTTCTCAACAAAAAATGTCAATAGCGTTTGACAATGATGAAAAATTTGTGAAGTCCGCGCGCCTTCAAGCCTATGCGCAGGCTCCCTGCGCGCAAAAAACATTCGCCGAGTCAACCATATCTTCGGGCCCCCGCACACGCCAAAATATGTCCCAAGTCAAAATATCTTCGGGCTTCCTACATATACATAGTATCCCATACCTTATGCCTCGTGGCGGACGAAACGCACGGCAATACGCATGACAAAACGCGTTCACGCTCGCCTCACAGAAACTTTTTTCCCAAAAACGTACATGAAAACGTACGCTTCGGACCCCTGCCGTTTTGATTGAAGCTGTGTGCGCACGAACGCGGTTTTTTGCTTGAAAACAAATATGAACAGTCTATACCTTATCTTGCCTTTTTTAATGAAAACGTCAACTCCGCAATTTGATTTTTTTCATAAAACGGATATGAAACGAGAATTCGTGAACTCGCTTTTTGATTAAAATTGATATAAAACGGAAACATAAAAACCTGCTTTTTTTGGTTGTAAACGTATATGAAAACGGCCGCGATAAGCGACCGCTTTTTACGTGATACGCGTTTTATCCGCCGTTTCGGTAGTCTAAAACCCCTGTTTTTGTCATTGATAATCTTTCAAGAAGGTCTTGAAGAAGCCCACGCACTCCACGACGGAAGCAGCGTCAACGCACTCGTTTGAAGCGTGCATGCCGCCAAGCTGTTTGAAGCTGAGTCTGCAAGGCGTGCAACGTATCGCCGTCGTCGCGATCTCCTGCATGGTGCGGCAATCCGTGCCGCCGAACATAAGGTAGGGCACGGGCTCAACCCCGGGGCAAGCCTTGCGGATGGCGTCCGCAAATTGCTTGTAGCCGTCCCCCGTCAGATCCGCCATGGGCGACGCCTCTCTGCACTTCACGACTTCCACCTCTACGTCAAACTTCTTTGCGATCTTCCTCAGCTTTGCGATGCACTTTTCACTGCTGTCCGTGGGCGCAAAGCGGAGATTGGCGTTGACCCACGCCTCTTGCGGAATGACGTTGGGCGCCGTCGCGCCTTCGCACATCGTAAACACCATGGTCGTCTCAAACATAGGTTTGCCGTAATGGTCGTTGATCTTCGGAGCCAGCCGCGCGGTGATACAGCCCAAATTTGCCACGCACTTGGCAAGCCCTCTCAGCCCGGGCTTGAGCACGTTGGCAAGACCCTTGATCATCGCCTTTGCCGCCTTGGACATTTTGGGCTTGAACACCGTGTGCTTTTCGCAGTAGGCGATAAGCTGTCCCAGCCTCGCGATAGGCGTGCGCTTTGGGGGTTGCGAGCTGTGTCCGCCCTCGCCCCGCGCGATCAGCTTGACGTCGGCGTAGCCCTTTTCCAAGATGCCGACCGCCGCCGCGTCCTTGACCATAAACTTGTCCAACTTTCTGAGTATCGCTCCGCCCTCGTCTATCACGACGTTCGGACGCACGCCGTGCGCCTTGAACCAATCTCTTGCCATCTCCGCGCCCGGCCCCGAGTTTTCCTCGCAATCGCTGTAGCTCAAATAGACGTCGTGCTCGGGCACAAAGCCCTCCTCGATCAGCTCGTCGACCGCCTGTATGGTGGAAAAGAGGGTGTTTTTGCAATCCATCGTGCCTCTGCCGTAGATCACGCCGTCCTCAACAGTCGCGCTGTACGGCTCGTACTTCCAATCGCCGCCCACCGCGGGCACGACGTCCTGATGCGCCATAAGCACAACGGCCTTTTGATCGCTCTTGCCCTTCCACTTGAAAAGGAGCACGTCCCTGCCAAGCTCTATGCGCTCGCAGGTCTCAAACACGTGCGGAAACTCCTCCTCAAGCACCTTGTGGAACGCCTCGAAAAACTCGTGACCGCTGTCCGTGACCGTAGGCTGTTGAACCATTCGCCTGAAACTTTCGATATATTCTTCGTTGCTTTTCATGCTGCACCTCTGCAAATATTATATATAGATTATACACCATTCGGACGAATAGTCAACTCAAAATCGCGCGCAAGGGTTTGCCAAAGAAGCAACGAATGTTTGATAAAGCCTCAGCTTTTCTGTTCATGTTTGTAAACGTTTTCATTTTCGTGCGCTATGAAATAGTCGTTGAATTTTTGTTTGACAGCGACCGCCCATTTGGGAGCATGTATCTTCTCTTTCAACGTTTTTGAGTATAAGATGCCAAAAACTTTGAAAAGCTGCTGTCTGAAAAATTCCATAATACCGCAAGCGATGAATGTTGCAAAAATAAAGCCTATCATGATTAAGCAGGCGTATTGATTGCCGTAAAATTTGTAGCTGAAAAAGATGTTTTGATACATGTATGCACGCAGTTCGGGGCTGTCGTGAAGAAGATATACGCCAAAAGTCAACGAGGATACAAAACAGATTGCTTTTGAAACGCGAACGTTTTTGATTTTGAGCCCCTTAAACACAAGGAATAAGAATATGCTTGCAAACAACGTCGGAAAATCCGAATAGGAAAAACTCGCAAAATACCCCGCCGCCACTATCGTCAAATACGCAACCATACATGCGAGCGCCGATAGATTGTTGGCAAAAGAAATATTATATTTCCTTATGTATGCTGTGATTATGTAAAGCATGCAAAACCAAACACCCGAATAACCATTTGAAAGAGGTATCATTTGTCCGAATATCGCGTTTTGATACACTGCCAAAAAAGCGATAGCCACGCAAATGACAAAATGCTGTTTTCGATCCAGTCGTCTTATCAAAAAATTGAGAATAGGAGACGCCAACATCATAAAAACATAAGCGCTGAAAAACCAATACTTCCCTCTTGCAAGAGGAAACAGTGTGTTTATCAACCAAACGTAATCAAATTTGATGAGTCCTGCACCCAAGAAAACGGCAAAAAGCAAAATATTGTAAAATTGCAATTGCAAATACAATTTGCCGATCTTTTTCCACTGAACTGTCCGCTGATCCTTCATGCAACCGAAATACGCGCTTATCATCACAAACAAGTTGACGGAGGGTCTGAATACGCTGTGCAAAACCTTTGCAATGACATAGTTGTATCCGGTCATGTTAGCAGTCCAGCCTCCGTGTCCCTCAAAGTGAGACAAGATGATCAGCAACATGCAGATTATGCGCAAAAGCTCGAAAGAGGCTTCACGGCTCTTTATACGGGGGGGGGGTAAAAGTGATACGAGATTTTCTTTTTCCATAAAATTTTCCCAAAAATAGTGATTTATGTTATTATAGCAAAACATTCGCGCATAAGCAAGAATTGCATACAACTATGTGTTTTTCCCCATATCCGCGAGCGAAGCGAGCCTACCAAGCACGGAAAATAGCAAACCATGAGTATTTTTTTCTCGTGCGCATGTTCCTTGCCAAATACGAATTGTGCAGCGTCATTTTCCGTGCGCGGAGATAGCCAAAAATGCACGTGACCTTTATTGCGCTTTTGTATCAACAAAAGCGTATCAGGTCTATGCGCATTTTTGGCGAGTGCGGCACCGGGACTTGCGTTTCAGCGAGCGAGAGTGCTTGCACTCGGGAGCGAAGCGTGCAGCGGATGTCCATCCGGGGCGCGTGGAACGCGCGCGGCATATCCTATATGCCGCAGTTCAAGTCCCGTGAACGCAAAAAAAAATTGCCCGTCGGCAATTTTTTGGTGCGGTCACCGGGACTTGCGTTTCAGCGAGCGAGAGTGCTTGCACTCGGGAGCGAAGCGTGCAGCGGAT
>CANQNC010000029.1 GCA_947625145.1 uncultured Clostridia bacterium | reverse complement strand
TCGACTTGCATGTGTTAAGCATGCCGCCAGCGTTCGTCCTGAGCCAGGATCAAACTCTTGAGTTCAATCTTGGCGTCTTATAACTAAAGGTTTGTAAGACGATTTTTCAGTTTAATTCACTTAAAAAATCACTTTTCCAATATTCAATTTTCATGGTTCGCGCTGCCTTTTTTGTAGACAGCTTTGACATAATACCATACTCGCAAAACATTGTCAATCAATTTTTGAAGTTTTTTGAAAGAAATTTTTGATTGAAAACTTCTTTCTCTTCAAAAATCGCGGACTCCGTTCGTCGTACGATATTGCGAATATCTTAAAACATATCGTTTGATTTGTAAAGCGTTTTTTGCGATTTTTTGATAAAAAATCTATATTTCCCCACATTCGCCCAAAACCCACAAGATATTGAGGCGCCTTCCGCCGCAAACACTATGCGCATGCGCGCATGTATATCGCCTATCCTCCGTCGTCCAGACCGCCCCGCGCCTGCACCGCGCACATACATATGGCAGGCGGCGACATGCCTTTCCCACCTTGCGCACTATCGCCACATACGCATGTTTATGAGGATTTGGTAGTGCGCGGAATTCAAACAAGCAAGGACAAGGACGCGGCGCATGCGTATATGCTTATGCCTACCGCAAAGCGCCTCCCGTCGCCCTGCGCTTAGCGTATCCAAAACAAAGCCCGCGACAAGCCTGTCCATACTCACGCGCGCGCATGCGCATATGTGTACGCGTGCATACGCGTACATATTATATGCAATTCATTCAAATCCCTTTGCGCAAGCGCACAAGGACGTAGCGAAAACAGCGGCGGCAGTATGCGCCCGCTTTCGCATACCCCACCCGCCGCGCTTGTTTTTCTCATTCCGTTTCAAATAAAAAAGCTCGCCGATCAAGGCGAGCCGCAAGCGCAAAAAGCAGGACTTCAATTATGCAAGCAATCAACTCAAAAAAACAGGATTTCCAATTAGGGCAAGCAACGAGCTCAGACAGGTCTGCATATTGCAAACCTATTGCAAAACATTATCCGACGTAAAAACGCCGCGCCCATGAAAGGGCGCGGCGCATGATTTTTGCCTGATATCTTTCGGCGATTTTGTCACTTCAAGTTGTCGATTAGAGTGTCCAGCTCTTCGCGCAACTCCTTGGGCAGTTTGTCGCCGAACTTCTTGTAGAATTCCTTGATGCCTTCCGCGTCCTGTCTCCACAGTTCCTTGTCCACGGACAGCAGATTTGCGATATCCTCGCGGGTCATATCCAGCCCGTTGATGTTGATATCCTCGGGATCGGGGACATAGCCGATGGGCGTTTCAACCGCGTCCACCGTGCCCTCGCAACGACGGATGATCCAATCAAGCACGCGCATATTGTCGCCGAAGCCGGGCCACAGGAAATGTCCCTCGTCGTCCGTGCGGAACCAGTTGACGTTGAAGATCTTGGGTTGACGCGCGACCTTTTTGCCCATCTCTATCCAATGCGCGAAATAGTCGCCCATGTTGTAGCCGCAGAAGGGAAGCATCGCCATAGGATCGCGACGCACAACGCCGACTGCGCCCGCCGCCGCCGCGGTGGTTTCGGAAGCCATGATGGAGCCGACAAACACGCCGTGATTCCAATCTCTCGCCTCGTATACTAGGGGCGCGGTCTTTGCACGTCTGCCGCCGAAGATGATGGCGTCAAGCGGCACGCCCTCGGGGTTTTCAAACTCGCTTGACAGGCAGGGGCAGTTGACTGTGGGCGCCGTGAAACGAGAATTCGGATGCGCGCCCTTCACGCCCGCCGCTTGCTCTTCTGGTCCCCACGGGTTGCCCTGCCAATCTATTGCGTGCTTAGGCGGATTTTTGTCCAGACCTTCCCACCAAACGGTGTTGTTTTCGAGGTTGTGGCATACGTTTGTGAAGATCGTGTTCTTCCTTGTGGAAGCAAGCGCGTTGGGGTTGGACTTGACGTTTGTCCCGGGCGCGACGCCGAAGAAGCCGTTTTCGGGGTTGATTGCGTACAGTCTGCCGTCCTTGCCCACTCTGATCCACGCGATATCGTCGCCGACCGTGTGGATCTTGTATCCCTTCTTGGCAAACTCCTCGGGAGGAATGAGCATGGCGAGGTTGGTCTTGCCGCATGCGGACGGGAAAGCCGCCGCGATATACTTTGTCTCGCCGTTGGGCTTTTCAAGCCCCAAGATAAGCATATGTTCCGCCATCCAGCCCTCGTGCCAGCCCTGATAGGAAGCGATACGCAAAGCGAAGCACTTCTTGCCGAGCAACACGTTGCCGCCGTATGCGGAGTTGACGGACATGATGGTGTCGTCCTCGGGGAATTGGCAGATATATCTCTTTTCGGGATCTATGTCCGCTTTGGAGTGAAGTCCGCGCACAAAATCGTCGCTTTCGCCGAGCTGATCCAACACTTTTTGCCCAACTCTTGTCATGATCGCCATGTTGAGCACGACGTAGATGGAATCCGTAAGCTCGATGCCTATCTTTGAAAAAGGAGACCCGACCGCGCCCATGCTGTAAGGAATGACGTACATCGTCCTCCCCTTCATTGCGCCGCGGTAGATCTCGCGCAACATTGCGTACGCCTCGTCCTTTTGCATCCAATTGTTGGTCGGGCCCGCCGTCTCCTGCTTTTCGGTGCAGATGAAGGTGCGCGCCTCAACGCGAGCGACGTCGTTGGGCTGAGTGCGATGCAGATAGCATCCGGGAAGCAACTTTTCGTTGAGCTTGATCATTTCCCCTGTGGCGACAGCTTCCGCTCTCAAAGCCTCGAGCTGTTCCTCGCTTCCGTCGATAAGCACAACCTTGTCGGGCTGACAAAGTTTCACGTTTTCGTCGACGAACTTTTCAACTCCTTTGCTTGTAAAATGCATAATAACCTCCGTGTGCTTTGCGCACAAAATTTGAATCGAAGTCAAGTTGCGAGCGACAAATATACTCTTATGAATATATTTATTTTTCACACCCGAAAAATGATACAATAACCGCAATCAAATGTCAAGCCTATTTGAATTTTAACCGAACGCAAAATGTCCGCCGTACGCCAAAAAAGCCGCTCCCGCCGCCGTAAAAATTTTTATGAAATTTTCTTTGTTTCCTCTACGCTTTGTCCGCAAAATGTTCGAGCGCCTCTTTGTAGCCCTCGAAGCCCTTCCCCGCAATGGTCTTTTCCGCAGCAAGCGAGACGTAGGAAAATCGTCTGAACTCCTCGCGGGAAGAGATGTCCGTCAAATGCACCTCGACGACGGGCAGTCGAACCGCTTTCAGCGCGTCGAGTATGGCGACCGAAGTGTGCGTGTACGCGCCCGCATTTATCACGATGCCGTCCGCCCTCTTGTACGCGCGTTGTATCAGCGAAACGAGCCGCCCTTCGCAATTGCTTTGCGCGACGCGGACCTTCAGTCCAAGGTCCGCCGCGCTCTTTTTGACGTAGCGCACAAGAGAGGCATAGTCCCCGTTGCCGTACAATTCGGGCTCTCTTATGCCCAACATGTTGAGGTTTGGTCCGTTCAGCACAAGCACGCGTTTTTTGCTCATATGCGCTCCCCCTTTCCCGCAAGTTTTGAAATGTAATTCACAATTTTTTCCACAGCTTCCTCGACGGAAGAGGCGTTGTCCACGCAAAAATCCGCAAGCGCGGAGTAGATAGGCTCCCTCTCTTCTAGCATACGTGCGATCGCTTCGTCGTCCGTCATGAGAGGTCTGCCCTTTTTGGCAAGCAAACGCGCGGGACGTCGGATAAGCGCGACAAGGGAATTTGCGCGAATAGATATCCTGTTTTGCTCGTCCAAGACCGCGCCGCCGCCCGTTGCGATCACCGCTCCGCTCTGCGCGCAGACCCTGCTTATGACCTCGCGCTCGAGCCGCCTGAACTCCCCCTCCCCGCTCTCGCGGAAGATGTCGGGGACGCTCTTCCCCGCAAGCCTTTCAATCTCCTCGTCCACGTCCGCAAAGGGGCGGGACAGCCTTTTTGCAAGCTCTCTGCCTATTGTGCTCTTTCCGCTTCCCGCCATGCCGATGAGGGCTATGTTGCTTCTGTTTACGTCCAATTCGCGGACAAGCTCCGCCGTGCGCTCTTCGGGCACGGAAGTCCCCGCGCCGACGTCGCAAAACAGATTGTGCGCCCGTCTTGCCTGCTCCACAAGCATGCCGAGTCCTCCCGCCGCGGGTATCCCCATTTGCGTCGCCGCGCATACGAGACGAGTGCGCCGAGGATTGTACACGCAGTCGAAAACGCCTTTCAGATTTTTGAACCGCGCAAGTTCGACGGGCATATCCGCAAAATTCGGAGAAGTGCCCACGGGAGTCGCGTTTATGACGATCTCGGCGTCATATTGATAGCAGTTGGTATAATTCAACTCCCCCGTCCGCGAAACCTTGCGCACGTCCTTCGCGCCCGAGCAGACGTAAGCGGCGGTGTTTGAGGTGCCCCCGCTGCCCAAGATCAGCACGTTCCTGCCCCGTATGTCGATGTCCGCATGCGAGAGGGCATAGCGCATGCCGTCCGCGTCCGTGTTGCAGCCGAAAAGTTTCCCGCCTCGCCTGACGACCGTGTTGACCGCGCCTATCACCGCCGCCTCTTCGGACAAGAAATCGAGCAAGGGGATTATGTCCTTTTTGTAGGGTATCGTCACGTTGAAGCCGTCGTAGTCCCCCTCTTTGACGAAGCGCTCGAGCGCGGCAACGTCGCCAAGTTCCTCCACCCCGTAGGACGGATTGCCGAGTGCCGCGTGAAGCGCGGGGGAATAGGTATGCGGCAGGCTTTTGCCGATCAGACAGAATTTGCTCATACAAGCTCCTCGTACGCGCCCAAAAACTCAAAGTCCTCCACTTCCGCCGAAATGGCTCCGAGGAGATTTTGCACGCTTTGGCTTGTCGCCCTCGCCTCGAAATCGAAATAGAAGCAAAACTCGAAAGGACGATCGGGTATTGGACGAGATTCCAGCTTCGTAAGGTTCAGCCCCGCCGCGGAAAACTTGTTCAGCAATCTGTTCAGACTGCCCGCCTCGTGGGCGAGGTTGACCTGTATGCTTATCCTGTTCGCACCCTCAAACGTCTCCAACTTGTTGGATATGACGATAAACCGCGTGAAGTTGCCCGCGCTGTCGGCGATATCCTTTTTCAGGACGTCCAGCCCGTAAATGTCCGCACATTCCTTGGAGGCGACGCATGCGACGTCTCGTCTGCCGCACTCCGCGACGTACTTCGCCGCGACCGCCGTGTTGTCCATGCGCGTGAGCTTCACCCCGTCAAGCTCTTTGAGCGCTCTGTCGCATTGCAACAGCGCTTGATCGTGAGAGGCGACCTCGCGCACGTCCTCTATCCTCACTCCCTTTGGCGCAAGCAGACAGTGCCTGACCTGCAACCTAAGGCTCCGCACGATATAAAAGCGGTGTTTGCGCATCAGATCGTACACTCCCATCACGCTGCCCGCGGAGCTGTTTTCAATGGGAAGGACGCCGTATCTGCACAGTCCCTTTTCCACCGCGCCGAACACTCCTTCCCAAGTCTTGAAGCAGGAGACGGAGGGGATGGGGAAAAACCTTTCCGCGGCGATACAGCTGTACGCGCCCTGCACGCCCTGACACGCCACGCTCGCCTGCACGGGGAAGGGACGCATATTCTCGATTGCCTCGCTCAGCCGTTCCGCAATCGGGGAGCCGAGTTTGAGCGCGGCGTATTGATACGCCTTGCTCGTTTCGAAAAGCGTCTCGAAAAATTGCTTGCCGTACAGTTTGAGCTCCTCGGGGAAAAGGTCGCCGACTCGGCTTAAGATCTGCTTTTCCCTCGCGGAGTTTACGACGGGCAGACCCTGCGCCGCCTTTTCCTCTCCCACCTGCTTTGCAAGCGCCATGCGCCGCACAAACAGCTCGGCAAGGCTGTTGTCAACGGCGTCGATATCCTGTCTTATTTTGTCAAGTTGCATATGCATGTTTCTCCAAAACAACAAGTTTATGTTGCGATTTTTGTATGATAAAAGGCGTTTTTGTCAAAATCAGCCTTTGTCGCCTTGCCTCTTCAACAGCTCGTCGTACAACGCTATACCCACCGCCGCTTCCACGCAAGGCACCGCGCGCGGGACAATGCAAGCGTCGTGCCTGCCCTTGATTTTAAGCTCGCACTCATCTTGCGCGTCCAACCTGACCGAGCGCTGTGCAAGCGCAATGGACGGCGTGGGACGCATCGCCGCCCGCAAAAGCAAGGGCATGCCGTTTGATATCCCGCCGTTTATGCCTCCGCTGTGGTTTGAGGCGCAACGCACTTGCCCGTCTTTGAACACAAACGCGTCGTTCATCTCGCTCCCCCTGCCCGCGCCGAAGCCGAATCCGCTTCCGAATTCCACCCCCTTGACCGCGGGCACGCCGAACAGCATATATGACAATTTACTCTCCAATCCTTCAAACATCGCGTCCCCGAAAGCGCCCGCTCTCGCGCCCGTCACGACGCACTCAACGACGCCGCCCACGCTGTCGCCCGCTCCCCGCGCGTCAAGCAACAGGGCCTCCGCTTCCTCCCTCTTGGAGCTGTCGAGCATGGGTATGGGCATCTGTCGAAGTTCTCTTTCTCTCTCCTCGCTTATACCCCAAAGCGAGACCTCTTCGCTGTCGCCGTAGCCGCCGAGGTTCAGTTTGCCTATGTCCGAGACGTAGGCGCACACGCGTACGCCCTCTTTTTCAAGCAGTTCGAGCGCGATCCCGCCCGCGACGCACAAAGGCGCGGTCATTCTGCCCGAAAATCTTCCGCCGCCGCTCGATATCTTTCCGTCCCGCATATACGCGGCAAAATCCGCATGCGAGGGACGGGGAACAACTTCGTCATAATCCGCCTTTCTGACGTCGCGATTTGCAATTATGCCCTGTATAACGGGTTCTGTCACGACGTATTCGCCGTCGCGCCGTATGCCGAGCAAAACGGGTTCGTCCTCTTCCCGTCTAGGCGTCGCCCAAGCGCCTCTCGCCCTCCTGCGCGAAAGCAGATCTTTCATCCTCTCGAGCGTAAGCGCGCTGCCCACGGGCACGCCGAAAAGTTTCATACCTATGCTTTCCGCATGCGACTCCCCGAAAATTTCCAGCGTAAGTTTGTCAAGTTTCGCTATCATTTTTCCTCCGAAAACCGTATATGTCCGCCCAATTTTGCCATATCTTCCAAAAATCGCGGATAGGATTTGCCTATGCACTCCACGCCCCCGACCCCGCTTTCGCCGTCCAAGGCGAGCGCGGCGACGATCGCGCTCATCGCGATCCTGTGATCTCCCGCGCTCAAAAACTCCCCGCAAGAGGGATGTCCGCCCTCTATCAACAGCCCGCCGTCAAGCCGACAATCCACTTTCATCGCGGAAAGCAAGTTGAGGATCTGTGCAAGCCTGTCGCTCTCCTTAAACCTCAGCCTCTCCACGCCCTTGACGAGGGATGTCCCCTTTGCAAAGGCAAGCGCGATCGCAAGCATGGGCAAAGCGTCGGGGCACGCCGAGCCGTCCACGCATATCCCATGAAGCTCGGATTTTTTCGCAACGCAGACGCCGTTTTCGAAGCGGACGTCTCCCCCCGCCTCTCTCATCATATCCGCAAACGCTCTGTCCGCCTGCAACGAGTCCTCTTTCAAGCCGAAAACGCGAGTTTCGCCCGCAAGCAGACCCGCCGCGATCAAGAAGCACGCCGCCGACCAATCCCCCTCCGCGGACGTATCTTTGGGAAGGACGTATCTTTGATTGCCCTTCACGTCGAAGCCGCTTTCCGTCCGCTCTGTCTTTATCCCGAAATCGTCGAGCACGCTCAGCGTAAGTTCGATATAACTTGCCGAAACCCGCTCTCCTTCCAAGATCAACCTGCTGTCCCCGTCAAGCAAAGGCAGAGCGAACAGCAATCCCGAAACGTATTGCGAGCTGACGTTCGCCTCCGTCACGAAGTCCCCGCTCACGAGCTTGCCACTTGCTTTGAGGACGCTCCCCTCCCGCTCGAAACTCATGCCCCGCGCGGACAAGGCGTTGAGCAATCCCTCGACGGGGCGCTCCGAGAGCCTGCCTTCCATGACAAAATCACACTCTACGCCCAACGCTCCCACAACGGGCAACAAAAACCGCAACGTGGAGCCGCTCTCGCCCACGCGCAAAATCGCGCGGCCTCCGCTCTTTGCGCGCGAGAGCGCTTCGAGGCAACGGCTTGTCGCGTCAACGTCGTCGTTCGCCCCCGAAAAGTTCAGAGGCGCGTCCGCAAGATAGGACGCGATAAGCAACCTATGCAGTGCGGATTTTGACGGCGGCGCGGTCACGTCTCCGAAAATGCTTGAACGTCTTATCCTTATATCCATATCTAAATTTGCACAAAACCCGCGTTTATCACAACGTTTTGCAATGATAAACAGCTTGTTTTGTCATTCGCGCACATAGTCGGCAAACGCGTCGAAGCTCGTGCGCCGTATGCGGCAATCCCCGAATCCCGCAAACGTCACGGCGTAGATGTCCGACGTCCCGACCGCCTTTTTGTCGTGCTTGCATATCTCGACAAGCTCGTCCGTGCTTGGCATATCGCAGAGCAGATCGTACTTTTCAAGAAGCCGCAAAAGCCTGTCGCGCTCGCCGCGGGATATCTCGCCCGCTCTTTCTGCCGCGCGCGCCATGATCGCAAGCCCGTTTGCCACCGCAATGCCGTGCGGAATGGCATAATCGCTTTTCTTTTCTATGGCATGCGCGAGTGTGTGCCCGAGGTTGAGCAGACGGCGTTTTCCGTTTTCTCTTGCGTCCTCGGCGACTATCTCCGCCTTGTACGCCGCGCAAAGCCCTATCAGCTCGCAAAGATTATCCTCCGTCAAGCCATCTTCGAGGAGTTCGAGCGTTCTTCCTCCCGCAAGGCAAGCGTATTTGACCGCCTCTCCAAGGCCGTTTTTCCATTCGACGGCGGGCAGAGTTGTCAAAAAGTCGGGGTCTATGACGACGAGGGAGGGGTCGTGAAACGCGCCTAGCAGGTTTTTGCCCTCGCCGAGGTTCACCGCAGTTTTGCCCCCTATCGAGCTGTCTATCATGGCAAGAAGGGTGGTCGGGACCTGTATCACGCGCACTCCGCGCATATACGTCGCCGCCGCGAAGCCCGCCACATCCCCGACAACGCCACCGCCTATCGCAAGCACGAGGTCCGAGCGATTGAGCCCGAGCGTCGCCATACATTCGACGATCTTCAAGAAAATTTCGCAATTTTTGTTTTCCTCGCCCGCGGGGATCGCCATACTGCACGCGGTTTTGCCCAGCCCGCGAATTATGTCGGAAAGGAGATATTGCACGTTGCTGTCCGTGACGACAAGCGCACGCGCCGCGCCGAAAGGTTTGATTTTTTCTCCGAGGTTTTTCGCCTCGCCTCTGCCCAAAATTATGTCATATCCAAGGCTTCCGATACGCTCACTCATCTCTGTCCTCCTTAAGGCTGAGATCCGCAAGTTCCTTTGCCCTTACGCCCTCGATCAAGAGCGCGCGCAGGCGTTCGCCGTCCCCGTCTCCGAGGGCTTCGCGAAACTCGCAAAGGCGGAATATGATCTCGTTGAGATCCTCATACAGATTGTCCGCGTTGTTCAAAAACAGCTCCGTCCACATGTCGGGGTCCAGCCTTGCGACGCGGGTGAGGTCCATAAAACTGCCCGCCGAAAAGCCGCAATGCGAGGCGGAACGCGGATTTTTGACATAACAGCCCGACACGATATGCGCAAGCTGAGAGGTGTAACCTATCATTGCGTCATGCTCCTCCGCGCCGCAAATTTTCACGCCGCGCATGCCAATCGAAAGGTACAGTTCGCGCGCAAGCTCAACGCTTTGCATATCGTCTACGACGGGCACGAGCACGCCGAACGCGCCCTCGAAAAGCCGCGGCGAGGAATGCTCTATGCCGCTGTACTCCCTACCCGCCATGGGATGCGTGCCCACAAAGCGGAGTTTTGGATATATCCCCTTAAGCTCTGTCATTTTTGCGACGATCCTGCGCTTGTTGCCGCATATGTCCATCACAAGACAGCCGTCTTTCAGCTTGCCCGCAAGCCTGTCCAGCTCGGCGAGGGTGTCCCCCTCTCTGAGCGCCAAAACAAGCGCGTCCAAACTGCCGTAGTCCTCCTCTTTCAGCACGGAGGATATGCAGCCAAGCTCCTCCGCCCGCCTTACTGCCTCGGGATTTAGGTCAAAGCCCGCGACCTCATGCGGAGTGCGGGCGAGCGCGCGCGCAAGCGAGCCGCCGATAAGCCCAAGCCCGACGACGCCTATCTTCATCTGTCTCTCTCCTTTCCGACCGCGGACAGCACGGGGTCCATGCACCGCACGACGTCGGCAAACTGTTCGGGGCGCAGGGATTGCGCGCCGTCGCAGAGCGCGTGGGCGGGGTCGTTGTGCACCTCGATGATCAATCCGTCCGCGCCCGCGCCCGCGGAAGCGAGGGACAGAGGCTTCACAAGCCTCGCCTGCCCCGAAGCATGCGACGGATCCACGATCACGGGAAGATGCGTGCGCTCCTTGAGTATGGGAATTGCGGATATGTCAAGCGTGTTTCGGGTGTAGGTCTCGTAGGTGCGTATCCCGCGCTCGCAAAGTATGACGTTGGGATTGCCCTCGGACATGATGTATTCCGCGCTCATCAGCCACTCCTCGATCGTGGCGGCGATCCCGCGCTTCAAAAGGATGGGCGTTTTGAGCTTGCCGAGGCGCTTCAACAGGTCGAAGTTTTGCATGTTTCTTGCGCCCACTTGAATGATGTCTATGTCAAAAAACTCGTCGATATGTTCCTCGCTCATGATCTCCGTGACGATCGGCATGCCCGTTTCCGCCTTTGCTTTGCGCAAAAGCGCAAGCCCCTTGGCTCCAAGCCCTTGGAAGGAGTACGGCGACGTACGCGGTTTGAACGCTCCGCCCCTCAGCACGGTGGCGCCCGCCGCCTTGACGGCTTTTGCGACCTCTATGATCTGCGCTTCGCTCTCCACCGAGCACGGCCCCGCGATAAACTGAAAATGCTTCCCGCCGAACTTGTGGCCGCCCACGTCGATGATCGTGTCCTGCGGATGAAATTTGCGGTTTGCGTTTTTGTACGGCTCCTGCACACGCGTGACGCTTTCCACGATGTCGAGATTTCGTATCAGCCCGATATCCACCTTCGAGGTGTCGCCGATAAGCCCGATTATAGTGGAGTTTTCCCCCTCGCTTATGTGCACGCCAAGCCCCATGCCGCGTATCCACTCCACGAGATTGTCGATCTGTTGTTTTTGCTGTCCTTTTTTGATGACGACTATCATGATCTTGTCCTTTTATCCGTCGCGCACAAGCGCCCGAATATCCAAAAAATCCCGACACCATTCAGCGTCGGGAAGGGATTTCCGCAACACCAAATGAGGTCACCTGCCGCAACCGAAGCAAAAGTAATATGCGAAAACCGAGAGATTTGCCTTTTTCATACTTCAAGTTTATAACCGCCTGCGGAAATTGTCAACTTATTTTTTCCCAAACCGCGGATATATATAACGTTTGTTAAGATATTGTATTTGTTTGTTGTTTTAAGCGGTTTGTCAATTGACTAGCCTTGACAAGGCTTTGATTTTTGCGCCGAAAACGGTCGGGCGCGGAAAACAAAAACATTGAAAAGTTTGCCTAAACTTTTGAAAAACGATTGATAAATCGCAATTTATGTCAAAACGTAATAGCCGCCGTCAAAACGTATATCGCCGCTTCCCAAGCTCGAATATCCGCCGTCCCAAACTCCGACTGCCGCTGTCCTAAGCCCAAACATACTCCGTCCTAAACGACGCATGTCTTTTTCTCAACTCTGATTGCCTCTTTTTCAGCTCGAATATCCGCCGTTCTCAGCTCGTGCCGACTCTTTCCCAAGGTCGGATATCCGTCGTCCGCTACTCTGCCTTCCTCTTTCCTCAGCTCGGATCGCAACCAAACAGCCCAAACCTCAGCCTTTCCAACCTGCACGCCACAAGCAGGACAGTCGCAAGCACGGAGGATATCCCCGCCTGCGCCGCGTCCATGGGCAGAGCCACGAGCGCCGCGGCGTACGTGCCGTAAAAGAAGGTCTGCGAGATGAAATATCCCGTCATCATCAGCGCGGTTGAAAAGAGGCAAACGCCAAAAACGAGCAACCATTTGAGGGCTTTGACCCTCGCGCCGTCCCCGCCTTTTGCCTCTTCGGCTTTTTCGCCTTGTTCCGAGGCCTCTAAGGCGGCGTTGTCCGCATGTTTGTCAACTTCTAAGGCGTTGTCCTTGCCCTCGTCAACGCAAGCCTCGGCTTTGGCGGACACTTGATCAATATCCGTCGCTTCGTCGGTGGCAAGGCGTGCACCGTCTTTTATCACCTTGTCTTTTGTCCGTTGCGCCTTGCATGCGGGTTTTTTGCGGATATATCTGTCGAAAAACAGCCAAACGAGCTTGAAAAGTACGCCCGCAACAAGCCCCTCTATGCCCTTTATAACAAGGGTGAACACCATTGTCGCGGGATACACGGTGAGGTCCGCGAGGAAGGAGCCAAGCCCGCCCGCGATCATTGCGGATATGGGGTCAAGAAGAGCCGCCGCCATCAGCACAAAGCTGTCCCCGAGGTTGAAATAGAACTGCGCGCTTGAAAAGCCGATCAAAGTCCCCACATACACAAGCGCGGTCATGACCGCCGCGTAGGCGAGGGTGCGCGTGGAAAATCGCAACAGTTTTTTTCTGTCCATAAAAAATCTCCTTTTGAGGAGATCACAAACGTACGGCAAAGCGCCGCATTTGATGATCTTTCCCATTCTGACTTGACAGGCGGTTGCGGAATCTCACCGCATCGGCTGTTGGGGCTGTTGGACTTGTCCGCTTGAAGCGGCATTACCACCGGTTTGGATCTCCCAATCCAAAGATACTGAACACATTATATTCGTTCCGTCATATTTTGTCAACTCTCGTTCGCGTTTTGCGGGATATTTCAAAGAGGCATAAAAAAGGCGTCGCAAGCGCAACGCCTTTTTGCATATTACGACTTTTTGAGCCTTATTACGCCGCTTTCGGCTTGCTCTCTTCGGGGAGAGCGGAGCCCTCGAACGCGTCCTCCGCGACCGAGGTCAACACCGCGCTTTGGACGTCGAACGTTGCAAGGGCGGCGGTGTCCGCAAACGCCTTGCTTTCGATGGTCGTGACGCCGTTGCCGAGAGTGACAGTGGCAAGTTGCGAGCATCCCGCAAACGCCTCGGCGCCTATTGTGACGACGTTGTTGCCGATTGTCACGGATTTGATGTTGACGTTGTTTCTGAACGCTCCCGCGCCTATCGCGACGATCTTGTACTCGATGTCCGCGTATGTGAACGTATCGTTTATGACGATCGCGTCGGTCAAGTTTTCGAAGTTGACGATCGTGGCTTGGCCGTTGCTCCTGTCAAGGCTGTACACAAAGCCGTCCTTTTTGACCTCGGTGGGCACAGTGGGCCTTGCAAAGGACGCGTCGCAACCCTCGAACGCCTCGTCGCTGATGGACGTCAAGCCGTTGTCACCCACAAATCCGAACGAGTTGAGGGATACGCAACCGAAGAAGGCGTTCCTCTCGATCGTGGTGAGGTGCATGTCGACCGTGACCGAGCGGAGGTTGACGTTGTTTCTGAACGCGTCCTCCGCGATCGCGACCACTGTGTAGTCGTGGTCTTTGTAGTGAACTTTGTCTGAGATCGCCGCGGTTTTCAGCGTGAATTTTTGGCTGACGACAGTTGCGGTGTACTTGTCGCCGCCATACGACAGCGCGTATCTTATGCCCGAGGTCGGCTCGACATAATATATCTTTCCGTCCGACGCGACGTCGCTTGTCCCCGCGTCCCATATGATGGGATTGCTCATCGTGTTGAGCGCGACCCAACCCGCAGGCTTTGTGTCCTGCTTGACATGGCAACGCAAAGTGAGCGCGCCGCATGAGCCGAACGCGCCGTCCTCAACGCTGACGACTGTGGCGTACAGGTCGAAAACGAGCAGACTGCGGCAACTCGAAAACGCGTTCATCTTTATCGTCGTCAGCGCCTCGCCCAAGCCGTCCACCTGCTCCAAGGCGACGCAATTGCCAAACGCGCTTGTGCCGATATACTCGACATCGGACGGCAAGACCACATTGGTCAACGAGCCGCTTCCCTCGAAGCACTGATCCGAGATCTCGGTGATGAGTTTGTTTTGACTTAGGTCAATTGACGTCAATCCCGAATTTGCGAATGCGCGCACGCCTATATCCTCAAGCGCGGTCGCGTCCGTCAAGTCGAAGTCTACGAGGCTTGCGCACTCCGCAAAGGCGTTGTTGCCAATGTATTTGAGCGCGGCGGGCAACTTTTCCTCCACCCTGTATTTGGCGGCGTTTTTGTAGAACACCACATGGTAGGAAGCCCCGAGAGGATTGCCCTCGCTGTCAAGCAGATCCACGTCCTTGTAAATGGTGTCGGGCAGATAGACATACTTGCTTTCCGCCGAGGACGACGGCAGCCTCACCTGCCCGTCGAAGCCCACGACTCTGTACGTCTTGCCGTCCGCATCAAACGTGGCGGGCAAAGACAGTATTGCGATATCCTCGCCCTCTTCCATGGCAAACTCCAAGCCGTCGAAGCTCTTGATGGAAATCTCGCTCTCGGTCTTGCCCTCGGTCACCACTGTGTAGTTGGCTTCCTTCAAGGCGACGTCCTTCGTGCTGTTGGGGCTTGCGGTGTGGACTGTCTTGAGCGCCTTCAGCCCGCTGAACGCATTGACCGCGACGCGGGTTATGTTTTGCGACAGATATATCGTCTGAAGATTTACGCATCTTGCAAACGGGCTTGTCGCGCCGTCTCCTATCTCGGTGACCTTGTACACTCTGTCCTGAGTCTGATACTCGTCGGGGACGATCAAGGACAGCGCCGAGGCGGGATTTGCGCCCACATAGCTCACAAGCGTTGCGGTGCCGTCGTAGTGCTTGTCGCCCTCATTGAAAGGTCTGCCCTTGATTTGGAAGCCGAATATGTCGGACGCGGCGCTAAGCGCGATCGTGTAGTGTATGTCGGCGGAAACCGAAATGTTGTCCGCGCACTCGTCGGGACGGATATAGCTTATGTTGAGCGTGTGATAGCCCAGAGCGTCCGTCTTGACATCGGAATTGAAGATGAAATTGTACGCGGACAATTCAAACGTCTTTTTCAGCTTATCCTCGCTCAGAAGAGTCACCGTGTACTGCGCAATGAGGGCTTCGCCGTTTGAGTTGAGCGGCAGAGATATCGCGCCGACCTGCTCTATGGTCGTAAACTTCGCCTTGCGCGCGGTGAACGGGAAGTAGAACCTGTACGTGCCGAGGCCGTTGAAGTTGACGGTGAGCTCCGCCTCCATAAACTCGTGCTCGGACGACGTGGAAAATTGGCGCATGGTTATGCCCGTTTTCATGCGATGGATCTTGCCGTTTGCGTCCTTGTAGCAGAACACGGGAACGACAGAAGCCCTGTCCGTGGACGTGTAATAGACAATGCTGTCTTTTGACGGAATGCTTCCGTCAAGGCCTTCAAACCAGAAATCGCTCTGCGGATCCGCCTTGTCGGCGGCGAGCTTCCTGAATCCCAAAAGGTTGATCCTTTGCCCGCCGTTGACCTTGTCTGTGTACACGTTCGACGCGTAGAATCTGCTGAGAGTGTTGCCCACCGCCGCGGCGTAAAGGGTGAACTGCCCCAGATCGTAATCGTCGCCGTGGTAGGTGTATTTGGCGGTGAAAGTGGCGTAGCCCTCATCCCCCTCCAAGAGGTTGGAACTCAACGTGAATTTGAGCGAACCTTGCTCTATCCTGTCGCGGGACATCTCCGCGCCCGTGTTGCTTCTGACGATGATCGCGGAATCGAGCAATGCTTCGTTTGTTCCGTACAGGTCGAAAAACGCCTTGTGGATCGCCGTCGCGGGGTCCTCTATCTTGCCCGAGGACAACAGCCGCCTGCTGAACCTGCTGTTCAAGCTCAGCTCGTTGATCTTTTCCACCTCGAAGTTTTCCTCGTTGTAGTGGAACAGCGCCGCCCACCTTCTTGTCACGGGATCCGTGATGGCGTCGGCTGTTTCTATCTTGTCCGCCAAGCCTTTGAGGAAGTCGTACACTTCCTGCGTGACGTAGATTTTCAGCCCGTCTATCATCTGCCCGTCCTTGTCCGCGAAGGAGTCGTCCGCAATGGCTGGGGCTTCGAGGACGTCGCCGCCGACAGTCGCCGAGGAGAGTATCACGCTTTCAAGCTGTCTCGCGCCGTAAAAAGCGTAGCTGCCTATGCTCTTGACGTTTTGCCTTATCTCAACCGTCTGAACATTTGTCGCATAGCTGTTGAACGCCCTGTCCGAAATGGCGGTGACTTCGCTCGGGACTATGACGTTTTTCTCTTGCGGCCCCACAAACTCCGCAAGAATGCCGTTGACCACAATGAAGGATTCGCCCGTGTTGTGAATGTAGGTCGTGTTTGAAAACGCGTCGCCGCCGATAAGCTCTATGTTTTCGGGGGCTTCTATCACGACGTCCTCTATATGAGTGCAGCCCTTGAATGCAAGCGGAGCAATGTATTTGATCTCAAACCAATTGTTGTGCCCACATCTGTACTGCTTGGGTATGGTCGCCGTGGAGACCTCGTCTTGGACGTGACGATAATATATGTTGCCTATCAAAACCGCGTCCATAAACGGCCTGTAATTGTCGTTTGTCCTGTTGTTGCTCAAAAACAGATCGCAGCCCTCGAACGCGTTTTCGTGTACGTATTTGAGCGCGTTGCCCGTCTCAAGCCCGTCAAGATTGGGGTCAACTTCGTCGCCCTTGTCGATGCCGGGGACGTCCACGGATCTCAGACCCTTCAGATTTCTGAACGCGCCCTCCTCTATCGTCTCCAGCTTCGCGGGGAAGGCGACGCTTTCAAGCATGGTCGCGTCCTCAAACGCGCCCTCCGCTATGTTGACTATGCCCTTCACGCTGTTGTTGAGCCTTTCAAGCAATTCGTCGGGCACGGAGTCCTCGGGGAACGCCTCCCTGTCGTAATAGGGGTCTTTGGTGAGGTCGATCTCTATCTTTTCGGGAGAGCCGACATATTTGTACAAAATGTTTTTGATGATGATAAATTCCACGCCGAACGAGGTGGCATAATACCTTTCCTCATACGCGGTGTGCTCAAAGGCGTCCTGCCCGACCTGCGTGATGACGCAATTTTCGTCGGACGGGAAGGTGAGCGTGCTGAGATATGGGCAATACGCAAACGCCTCTTCGCCTATCTTGGCAAGGTGCGTCGCGCGGGAAAAGTCCACGCTTGTCAAGCCCTTCAGGTTCATAAACGCGGATTCGCCTATTTCCGTGACCGCTCTCGCGGTGCCGTTGACGATGAGATATTCGGGTATGACGACAGCGTTTACCGTGTCGTCGTCCACGTCGTCCAAGCGCACGGAGCCGTCCGCCTTGATGGTGAAGCCGTCCTTGACAAGCACTTTTTGATAGTAATCGCTGAGGTTTTCGTCGTAATTTTCCCCGCCGTCAAAGCTCCAACCGATATACGCGCAAACGTCGTTTTTGACCTGCGACGCGCCTGCAAAATGAAGATCCTGCGTGCATTGATAGTCGCCGTAAATGCCCGTGGACTTCAGATAATTTCCGTCTCCTTTGGTGAACACCGAACTGCCCGCGCCAAGCACGTCGGACAGTTTCAGCATGACCGTCGTGCCGTCGGCCTTGGTCTGCACTTTGGCGACGTAGGAGTCATATTTGACGTCGTAGCTGAGTCCGCTGAAAACAATGCGGTTCAGCACGCCCGTCGCCGAAGAGAAGCGGGAACTGCTGTCCACAAGGATAAGCCCAAGCTCCTTATAATTCGCCTCGGTGACGGTCTCCTGCGAGGTCCCCTTGTCCACTTTGGAGGGTTGCAGGCCCTCCGCAAAACTGCCGCCCATTGTGTACAGCGTGTAGGAATAGGAATGTTCCACCCACTTCGCGTACAGGTCTATGTCCGTCGCGCGCACAGTTTGGCTGAAATTCCAAAGGGAGTCGAGTTGCACGCCGCCGTCCGACGTCTTTGCGGTGTACCAGCCCGCAAAATACAGATTGGCGAACACGTTGAATTCGGAATCCGCAGGACGCCCTATCGTGCCCGTGTTGCGCCTGACCGCAACGCTTCCGTACTTGGCGTCGAAGGTCTGCCTCGGGTCCGCCGAGCCGTCCGCGACGTTGGCGACCGCGGGCAAGTTAAGGTGGAAGTGCACGTGGATCACGTTGTCGTCCCAATGCGGAGTGAAAGTGTAATTTTTGTTGATGACAAACGGGACGTCAAAGCCTCCCGCCTCGCCGATCTCCTTGGCGGAGCCGCCCTCTTGATAGGTGTAGCCGACAAGCGCCTTGTCTTGCAAGGTCAGCCTGAACGTGCGCAAAAACTCGCTCCAAGACGAGAAGCTCGCGCCCTTGTCGACTTGCACTTTGATCACCGTCTGCCCGCCGGATTGCTCCGAGCCGCTTCCGAAATACGCGTTCGCCGCGCCGATGTTGAAGGTGAGGGTCACGCGCTCGGTCACACTGCGATCTTTGAGGTGCAACGTGAATGTGCCGCTTGCCACCTTGCCGTCGTCAAGCACGTCGGATATGCGAATGTTGTGATGTCCCTTGACTTTCAGCAAGGGTCTGTCCTCTTCCGCAATCATTTCCTCGCGCACGCTGCCCATGTCCACTTCGCGCGTTGGACTGCCCTTTTTGTCGACGTACACGACGTAATACTTTATGTCGCTCACGTCAAACTCATCGAGATAGACGGCGCTGAACACCGAATTTACGTGCGTTGTGTAGGAAAAGCGCAAATATGCTCCGCTCTCTGCCACCGTGGACCCGCCGCCCGAACCCGAAGGACCGATCACGTCGGGGGTCTGCACCTTGGCGTCGTTGCAAGCGACAAGCGTCGCCGTAAGCACAACGACAAGCGCCAAAATCAAAACGATACTTATCTTCTTAGACATAATTTCCACCCTATTCAAACCTTTATGTCCGATTGCGGCTCCGCACGCGCATGCGCATACGAACGCCCGCATATATACCGATACAAATATAATATTAGCGCACAATGCCTAAATTGTCAATATGCAAGGAAAATCAACTTTTCCTAAAAAATTTTAATCTTCCGAAATTCCGCTTTTAATCTTCCGAAATCCACGCCGTCCCCGCCGCTTGCCTCCCGCAAAATCAAATCAAAAATCTCCCATCTCTCCGCCCAAAACCCAAAAAAACCCAATTCTAATCGCCTGTATCCGCCCCCGCACACCTCGGCAACAAAAACACACCAACTATGCATATCGTCCAAACGCACGAGGAGAGATCGCATGATGATACCTCAAAACCAAAACAATAAAGAAAATAAAGCGGCAATATTCAGATGGGTAACACAGATATTCGCTCAATAGTGCGAGAGGATAGGATACGATGTCACCGAATAAAATGATAGGGAAAGGTAAAACCGCCTGTACGGGATGAAAGACAAGGAAAAGCCCATTTTGCGAACCGCCTAATCCCACCCCATGAAAACGCTACGCATTTTAATGGGGACCCCGGGGAAGCACTCGCACAAGCTATCTTATTATAAAAAAGGGCTGTTGACAACGCATAGCGCCCAATGGTGCGGTGAGAGGATATGATGTCAACGCAAAATATAATAGTGAAAGGTAAAGCCGCGATATTGAGATGAGTGACAAGGAAGCGCCCCTCGGCAGGGCGGCCCAATCCCACCCCATGAAAACGCTACGCGTTTTGATGGGGACCCCGGGGAAGCCCTTTGTATTAACTTTTTGAGAGCAAAGCTGACACAGCTATTCGCTCAATAGTGCGGTGTAATCCAAAAATAAGATAGAGACGTGTAAAACCGCCTGTAAGGGATGAAGAGCAAGGAAAGGGGGCTTGTCCGAGGCGCCTAATGTACATGTAGTACATGACGGCGAGGACAAGCCCCCTTGAC
>CANQNC010000028.1 GCA_947625145.1 uncultured Clostridia bacterium | reverse complement strand
GTTGCAAATTCCACACCCGTTGCAGCAGGTGCATGGACATCTGCCGCGAAGTCGAGCCCAAATTCATTGATTACGGCAACGGACATTGCGTGGCGTGTCATTTGTATTCGCAGGAGGGGGATGTTGTCACCGACCCCTCCGTGTAAAACCGCGCTATTTGGCGCTATGCGTTGTCAACAGCCCTATCCCTCGCCGTCGTGTACGCCATGTACACTAGGCGGTTCGGGAGAGGGCTGTTTCCTAGCCTAGCATCCAAATATCGCGGTTTTACCTTTCACTATTATATTTTACGTTGACATCGTGTCCTCTCCGCTCGCGCTATTTGGCGATTGACTTTTCCTAGCCTAGCATCCAAATATCGCGGTTTTACGTAAAACGGCACTATTGAGCGAATAGCTGTGTCAAAGCATATTTCTAATATGATAGCTCGGGTGAGTGCTTTTGGGGGCCCCATCAAAACGCGGAGCGTTTTTATGGGGAAGAAAAAACCGCCTTATTGGCGGTTTTTGATTGAGCTTTGAGTGATTTTCCGTTTTGGCGGGGTTTGCCCGTTTTCCCGTTGCGGTGAAGTTTGCTTATGCCTCGTGTTTGAGGGAACGGCTTATGCCTCGTTTTGGCGGGATTTGGTGGTGCGCACAAGGGAGAGGGGTTATCCCTCGTCCGAAGGGGCAGGCGCTCCGCTTGCAGGCGTTTCGCGTTCGTGTTGAGTGGGAGTTTCGTCTGTCGTCGGGGATGGTTCCGCGTTTGCGCTTTCGTCGTTTACGGCGGGTCCCTCATTTACGGCAGGTTCCGCGTTTGAGTTCTCCGCTTTCGAGGGGGAGTTCGCATGTTTGGATGGCGGAGTTGACGAGACCTTGGGGGCTTCGGAATGTCCCCCGGTCTGGGAGTTTGCTGGTTGCGCGGGTCTTGCGGGGGCGGAAGAGTTTGCGGCTTCAAGGCGCTTTTGTTCCGCCTCGCGTGCGGAGCGCTTTTTCTCGCTGACATAGCGGAAGTAGGACGCAAGCTCGGAGAAGGGATTGTGTCCCGCGAAGGCTCTGCACTTGTTGTCGGGCACGTTGACTTCCACGACGATGGTCATGACCAACAGGATGATGAAGAAGGTGGGCCCGAAGAAGTTGGTGTCTATCATGCCGTAGGCGTCAAACAGCGCGTGTCCCGCAAGCAGCGCGAGGCAAGCGGGGTGTTTTGCCATGACGAGGAAGGTGCGATATCTCCAAAAATAGAAGAACACAAAGGTGACCAGTCCGACCAATCCCATTGTGGCGAGGATTTGGAAGAAGGTACTGTGATACCAATACGGCGTATAATCGTTTTTTGCCAAACCGCCCAGTCTGTAATCCCAGCCCGCGCCGAAGATGGGCCACTGCCTGAACGCTTTGATCGCGCTGTCGTACAGCGAGCTGCGGTTGGAATCGTCCAACCCCTTCCTGAGCATGACGGACAGCACCTCGACGACCTTGTTTCCGTAGTAGGCGCAAAGAACCACTCCGACAAGAAAGATCACGCTGACTGAGAGGATGAAGGAAACTTTGTTTTCGGATTTCACCGCGACATACAGGATCATGGGCGGCATTGCGATGGTGGTGAAGAGTATCGCGCCGCGGCAGCCCGTCGTGATGATCAGCACGTACTCGACAAGCGCGAGGAATGTGAACAAAGGCGTGAACATGTTGCGCTTTATGCAGAAGTAAAGCGTGGCGGGGACGCAGATGGAAAGCATGGGCGCGACGTTGTTGGGACCCGCCCAACCGAGGGCGATGTTTTTCCTGCTCATTGCGGTCAGCACTTCGTTTATGTCGCCGAGGCCCGCATAATAAATGATAAGTTGAATTGTGATCACGACCCCCGTTGCAAACAGGGTCTTCAAAATGTATTCGGGAAGTTTTTCGCGGTCCTCGCTGTCGCGCAGAGTGACCGTGAAATAGGTGTACGCGCCCGCAATGACAAGGACAAGCGCAAACGCGGTCAACACGGCGAGCGGATGGTCGTAAGGCGAACCTACGCCGCCGAACGCAAACGGGATCGCAAGCGCGATGAGGGACAGATGGAATCCCTTTATGTTTTGAGGAAGCAGGGGCTTGAAGCTCCGTTTGAAACGGATCAGATTGAAAATCATTGCGGCGACCAAGACCGCGACGATCACAAGCAGGGGAGCGAAGCTGTTGAGGTGATGGCGGTTGTCCCTGATGATGACGGTGAACATGACGAGGGGTACGAGCAAGGGCTTCGAGTCCCTGAACAAAAATAGGGGAAGCGCGCCGAGCGCCGCTACGACGCACAGCATGGGCACCCAGATCTTCAAACTCCAACCAAGGAGGATGAGAATGGCTTGAAGCGCAATATAAAAGTCGGATCCGAAAAACTTTTTGGCGAGCGCAAGGAATTTGTCAAAACCCTGCTTCAAAGTTGTTGCGTTGCCTTTCATAAACAAGTCCTTCTCGCGTATTTGCGCTTCTTCGCGCGCATATATAAAAAATTATAAATGATTTTACATTATATGTCAAACCTTAATGCTCCCGCAAACCTTAAGATAACCTTATAATTGACAACAAACCGCCGTGATGATATCATATCTTCGGAGGGAACGTTATGGAACAAAGGTTTTCTATGCCAAAGGCTCCCGCAAGACAGGAGCGCTGTTTTGTTGAAAACGGCATACGGTTTTCGGTGATTTCCGACAGGATTTTGCGCGTCGAAAAGGGCGCGTACACGGACTGCCGTACGCAGGTCGTTTTTTGTCGAGATTTCGCAGATCCCGACTTTAATGTGACAAAATCGCAGGATAAACTGTCGATCGAGACAAATTTTTGCAGATTTGACGTTGACCTTGAAACGCTTTCGACCAAGGTCCGATTTGCCTCTCCTTTGAAGTGCGGAGTCGTGGAGGCGTCCCCTCTTGCAATGGCGAACATGGGCGGCACGGCGAGGACGCTCGACGGCACGTTCGGAGTGCTCGGCGGGTTCAAGGGGAAGAGGGAAAAGAAAGATCACTTCTTTCTCGGGCATTTGCGCAAGGGCATTTTTGCGACGAACGGCGTGACCGAGCTTGACGACAGCTCCTCGTTTTTGTTGCTTGAGGACGGAAGCGTGGCGAAGCGCGAGGAGGGCGTGGACAAATATATTCTCGCATTCGGCGACGACTATTTGTACGGCTTGAAAGAGTTTTTCAAGCTGACGGGCGCGGCGCCCGTGATCCCCAAGTACGCGCTGTCAAATTGGTGGAGCAGATATCACGCGTACTCGGACGTCGAATACCTCGCGCTTATGGACAAGTTCGAAAGCAAGGACGTCCCGCTTACTGTCGCCACCATAGACATGGATTGGCATCGCGTGAGCAGTGTGCCCAAGGACGCGGAATATCGCTCTATGCAGGGCAGGGGCTGGACGGGCTATTCCTTTGAAAAGAGCCTCTTCCCCGACCACAAAGGGTTTTTGCATGCGCTCAAACAGAGGGGGCTTGCCGTCACGATGAATTTGCACCCGAGGGACGGCGTGCGCTATTTCGAGGACATGTACGAGGATATGGCGCGCGCGGTGGGCGTGGATCCCGCGACAAAGCAGACCGTGCGCTTCGACCTTACGGACCGCCGCTTCCTCTGCGCGTACTTTGACATTTTGCATCACCCCTACGAGGCGGACGGCGTGGACTTTTGGTGGATAGATTGGCAACAGGGCACAAAATCGGAAATGGAGGGGCTGGACCCTCTTTGGTTGCTCAATCACTATCATTTTTTGGACAATTGCCGCGACGGAAAGAGAGGGTTGATACTCTCCCGCTTTGCGGGGCTTGGCTCGCACAGATATCCTCTCGGCTTTTCGGGGGACACGTTTGTGTGCTGGCGGAGCCTGCGCTTTCAGCCCTATTTCACTGCGCTTGCGGCAAACGCGGGCTACACGTGGTGGTCGCACGACATAGGCGGGCATCTGATGGGCGTGGGGGATCAGGGGCTGTATTTGCGTTGGCTTCAATTCGGAGTGTTTTCCCCTATCAACAGACTGCACTCCAACAACAAGGGCAGAAGCAAGGAGCCGTGGATTTATCCCAAGGTGGAAAGTATCGCGGAGGACTTCATGCGCCTGCGCCACAGGCTGTTGCCGTTTTTGTACACCGCGTCCGTGCGCACAAACAGAGACGGCGTGCCTCTTGTCAGCCCGATGTACTATTTTGACGATGACCCGCGCTCGAGAAGCAAAAAATATCGCAATCAATATTATTTCGGCGAGAGCATGCTCGTCTGCCCCATGTGCAGGAAGGGGACTCGCCTGAAAGTGTGGTTGCCCAAGGGCGAGTGGTACGACTTCTTCACGGGGGAGAAAATTGTCGGGGACAGAGAGTTTGTGTACGACTGTCCGCTTGACAGATATCCCGTTTTTGTGAAGAGCGGAAGCGTGGTCCCCATGTTGCCCGCCCGCAAGGGGAACAGCATGGCGTTTGATGCGCTGGAGCTTCGGCTGTATCCCTTCGGCGAGGGGGAAAAGAGCGCGGAGTATACGCTGTTTGACGAGGAGGGCAGCCTCAAAGCAACGGTGACGACGACGGACGGCGGCGTGAAGATCGCGCTTGAACCGCGCGGGATATGCACCAAAGAGGTCAGAGTGACAAACGAAAAAGGCGAGCCGCTTGGGACGATTTCGCTTGACGGCGAGCCTTGCACGCTTTGCGTAAAGTGTCGCGCTTGAAAAGCGAAAAGCGGACAAATGCAAATCAGAAGCTAACGTCCGTATGCCGAGAGCGGACTTTTGCATAACAAAAGCGGACGTATGTATAACAAAAGCGGACGTTTGTATACAAAATGCGGACATAGCATAAAAATTCAGCCGCAAAACAAAATTTATGTCATATTGCAAACGGCTTGCGCGCTCTGCGGAGAGCGCAAGCCGTTTTGATCATTTATTTGTCGATTTGTTGAAAAGTCATCTTTGCAAAGCGTTCGGGCGGCGGAAGATTTTGGTGCCTAGCGCCATAAGTCCGAATTTTGCCTACAAAACGAGGAAATTTTGCAAGGATTAAACGCGAAAAATGTAAAAATTTTTTGTTGACGAATTTATGCATATAGATTTATAATATTCATAAGAAATGTATTATTATGCATTATTTGTATAAATGCATGCATATACGGCTTTAAGGAGCGAAGCATATGAATAGAAAGTCGAACAAAATCGCGTTGTTGCTTACGGCGGCTCTGATCGCGGTGTGTCTTGCCACCGCGCTTGTCGCCTGCACTTCCGCGCACGAGCATAAGTGGGGAGAGTGGAGCTTTGTCACCGAGCCCGATTGCACAAACGCGGGCGAGAGGGTGAGAGAATGCTCGGTATGTCATGAGAAAGAGACCGAACCCGTGTCCCCGCTTGGGCATGATTGGGATCACGACGTGATCGTCCCCGCCTCTTGCGGCACAGAGGGCAGGGAGAATTTGCAGTGCAAGCGTTGTCCCGTCTCGCTTTCAAATCAAGTCATACCCGCGACGGGAGAGCACAACTTCCTCCCGGGATACCAATCGGACGGCAACTTCCATTGGCGCGTGTGCGAGGATTGCGGCAGTCAAAGCGCGCTTGTGCCCCATTCAAGCACGAGCGGTTGGCTGATCAACGACGGCTATCACTATCACGTCTGCACGGAGTGCGGCGCGGACTTTGCCATGACCGAGCACACTTTCAACGGTATCGCGTGCGTCTATTGCGGCAAGGGCGCTCCCAACATGCCGTACACCGAGGACTTGGACTTCGCGCCCATTTATGACGACGAGGACAGCGAAAAAGTCGTCGCCTACAAGGTGGTAGGCTACGGCAAAGTGAGGTCCTCTGTCGTGGCTATCCCTCCTACGCACTTGGGATTGCCCGTGACGGAAATCGGCGAGGACGCGTTTTATCCGTACGGTGATTTGAACATAGACAATAACATAGGAATCGTTTCGGTCAGCATACCCGACACCGTGAAAATAATCGACAAGGAAGCGTTTTTGTCAAGCGCGATCACCGAGATCACCATTCCGAACAGCGTGACGGAGATCCGCGACAACGCGTTCAATCTTTGTGCCGCGCTGACATCTGTGACCATACCCGCAAGCGTAAAAGATATCCCGAACGGATGTTTTGCAAACTGCAGTCAGCTTTCGAAGGTGACGATCGGCGGCGTGATAGGGACGATCGGCACAAACGCTTTTTCACAATGCATCAATCTTGTGTCCTTCCCGCTTCGCGAGGGATTGTTGTCCATCGGCGACGGCGCTTTCAACCTGTGCGAAGTGTTGGCGATGGCGCTCAACCTTCCCTCCTCGTTGAAAAACATCGGAGCCTCCGCGTTTGAAGGTTGCGTTAAGTTGACCGAACTGTCCTTCGGCGAGGACATACAGGTGATAGGGCAAGAGGCGTTCAGCGGTTGCGTGGGACTTGCGTGCGAGCTGGATCTGCCCGACGGACTGCTTATGATAGGCGCGGGCGCGTTTATGGGTTGCGCGGGGTTGACGGGGGATCTTATCCTGCCGGCAGGCCTTATCGAGCTTGGCAATTACGCCTTTTCGGGCGCGTATCAGGACGAGACATGCTCGGGCAGATTGTATATCCCCGGGTCCGTAAAAACAGTGGGATTGGAGGCGTTCAACGGCTGTTACGGCTTTGCGTATTTGGAGTTTGGAGACGGCATACAGACGATAGGCTCCCGCGCGTTTTACGAGTGCCGCAATCTGCAAAACGAAAAGTTGACCATTCCCGCATCTGTAGAGACGATCGCAAACGAAGCGTTTGCAAGCTATGCATCCACCTCGCCCAAATTCAAAGAGGTGGAGATCTTGGGCGCGCAAGTCATCATGCAAAACGCGTTCGATTTCTGCTCCGCGATGGAAAAACTCTCTCTTCCCGCGTCTTTGAAAGAAGTGGGCGCCGCGGCGTTCAAGGCTTGCCGCTCTCTGTACGAAGTGCGCTTCGCGGGCAACGCGGGGGATTGGGTGTCCATACAATTTGCGGACGCGACCTCAAATCCCGCCTACTGTTGGGATGACGAGATAGACATTCAGCTTTACTTCGGGGGCGTGCTCGCCGAAAACGTCTCTGTGCCTCAGGGCATAGAGAGCGTGGGCGCGTACTGCTTCGCGGGCGTGAGATGCGTCAAATCCATCGACCTGCCCGACACCGTTACGTCAATCGGCATGCAGGCGTTTTACTCTTGCAAGGGGCTTAAGACCATAGACCTCGGAAACGTCACGGAGATCAACGAGGGGCTGTTCAACGACTGCTCGAACCTGACAAGCGTCACCATGGGGGACAACGTTTCCAAGATCGGAAGCAACGCGTTCAACCGCACCGCGATTGAGAACATACATATCTCCGAGGGCTTGACCTCGCTTGGAGAGGGCGCGTTCAAAGGCGCGACCAAACTGCTGGCCATCAACATCCCCGCGGGCATAAAGGAAATTTACAGCGATACGTTCAGAGGTTGCACGGCGCTCGCAACTGTCGAGATCGCCGAGGACAGCGCGCTTGAAACGATAGGCAAATACGCCTTTTATGAGACGGGCGTTACGTCGATCAGCTTGCCCGCGACCTTGACAAAGATAGACGATTACGCTTTCCAATATTGCAAACAGCTCGTCACGGTCGAAATTGCGTCCGAGAGCAAGCTCGAATATATCGGGCATCAAGCGTTCCAGACATGCGAAAAACTTTCGGGCTTCGACATTCCGTCCACGCTGACCTTCATAGGCGTTTCCGCTTTTGAGGGCAACGCGAAGTTGGACGGCGCCATCGTCATCCCGAACGGCGTGGAACTCATTCCGCAAAACGTGTTCAAAGGTTGCAGTACGATCAAGTCCATCTCCATAGGCGACGGAGTTACGACAATAGGGAATCAGGCTTTTTGGGGCTGCAGTTCCGCGACCTCGTTGCATATCGGCGCAAACGTAAACGAAATATCGTTCAGGACAAGCGCGATGAGCTTCTCGGGCTTCAAAAAACTTGTCGAGATCACTGTGAGCGCGGACAATCAGCGCTTTTACGCGGATGGGAACTGCCTCGTCATGAAGGAAGCGGACGAAGAGGGCGCGCTTACGGGGGAGACGGATCTTGTTTTGGGCTCCAACAGCGCCACTGTTCCAAGCGTGACCAAGATACACGACTATGCGTTTGACGGCATGAGCGGGTTCACGGCACAGATCGCGTTGCCCGCGAGTTTGAAGTCCATAGGGCTGTACGCGTTCAGAAATTCGGGCGCCAGCGGCAAGTTGGTCATACCCGCCTCCGTGACTGTGGGCTACGACGCATTCAGAGGGACAAAGATCTCCGAGCTTGAAGTGAGAGGAAGCGTCGGGTCAAGCTGTTTCCAAGATTGCAAACAGCTTACAAAGGTCACGATCCCCGCGGGAATGACTTTCCAAATGTCTACATTTTCGGGCTGTAACGCGCTTGCGACAGTCGTCTTTGAAGGCTCGAAAGATCAGTGGAACACCATGGTAGAGGGCAGTTCGTCATCATGGGCGAGCAATCTCACCTTCACGGTCCAACTTTCGGACGGGACTTCCTTCGAATATCCCGAACCAACGGCGGCGGAGTGAAGAGCATGCAATTCAAATCAAAAATACGGAGCGAGCGCTCCGTATTTTTTGCTTACAGAAAACCAACTTTTTGCTTACAGAAAACCGACGGATAGTCCTGTTGTTTGGGAAAAGGTTTGCAGGTGATGAAAAATCCTCCTATGCTAAATGTGTGGAAAAGTCCGTCAAAACTATAACATTTAGATAGGAGGAAAGTCATTATGGAAAATGACATCAACAGTTTAGCACATACGTCTTGGAATTGCAAATATCACGTTGGATTTGTCTAAAGTATAGGCGGAAGTATTTCATTATGACTTTCAATATGATTTCTATGCCTTTTCGGCGATATCCGATGAGTTTTAATAGAATTGTCTATGAGCCTTTGACGCCTTTTCGTTGACTTTTGATAAGTTTATCAGGGGCTTTTTATGACTATTCGACGATATCCGAGGGCCTTTCCGATGATTTTTTAACGCGATTTTCTAATGGATTTACGTTAGGTTTTTAACGGATTTTCGTCCATTTCCGATGAGTTTATAATGAGTTTTGCCGCCTTTTCGGTGTCTTTTCAAACTCGGTTTCGGACGGCTGTCGGATATTCGTCATTTGAGCCACAAGACAAGCAACAGCGCGACAACTCCAAACGCCGCAAGCGTGATGAGAAGCAGGGGAAGCATGGACAAAAAGCCCGCGCGCATGATGGCTCGGCGCTCCTTTTTTGTGAGGTCGCTCTTTTTGCGCTCCTCTTTCGGGGGACGCTTGGCGCGATTGAGATAGGCAAGCCGACGATATTTGGGAAGTTCGTCGCCGTTCATGGGCGCGACGACTATGCCGGGATCCCAATCGTTCTTTTTCTTTTTGTCCTTTTTGTCCATTTGCTCAGAATATGTTCATGCCCTCGAGGGATATCTTCGCGGGGCCGCTGTAGTCCCCGAGCACCGCGCGCTCTTTTGAAAGGGTCAGAGTGTTCAGCGCCTCGCTCAGTTTGCCGCTCATGGCGACGCCCGTGACGGGGACTCTGCGCTCGCCGTCGAAATAGTAGGCAAGACGGATCTCGCCGCCGATATAGTCGCTCAAAAGGTCCACTTGCAATCCGCTGAGATACACAAGCTCAAGATGAGGCTTTGCCAGCATGTCTTTGATTTCGGTCTCGCCCGCGCCGACGTCTATGCAGGGCAGGACGCCCGTCGGGATCTCCCCGAGGTATTGCGCGAAGCGGAAGGAGCCGAACCCCGCCGCAACCTTGCCGTCTTTGACGATCTGTCTGCCCACAAGCCCACAGCCGTCGCCGTCGAAGTTGGAGCTTGCGGGACTGCCCTTGACAAGAGGTTTCATGCTTATGTTCAGCCTGTCCCCCTTGGGCGCGCTTTGCATCGCGTCGCCGACGTTGAACAGGTTTGTGTTGCTGTAATGCGTGGCGAAGTTGCAATCCGCTACAAGCGTTTCAAACAGCTCTTTAAGCTCGTACGCGTTGAGTATGACGGGGCAGTCTATCTTTTGGGTCGGCTTTTTTGCGACCAGCCTTGCGCGCACGTCCTCTATACGCGCGGATATCTCCTTTTTTATCCACTCCTCGTCAAGCTCGGCAAGCGTGTAGGTCTCAAACAGCTCCACGGACTCGCTCTCCCCGTTGCATGTGGGGATAGCCTCCAAACTCAAGGAGTGTTTGGTTTGGCGCTTGTCTACGCCGCGGCTGTTTACGATGTGCAAAATGTGTTTTGTCACAAACACTTCAAGCGCGTTTATGTCGCAGTCGTCGTAGACGTTTGCCTCGAGCACCGCTTTTGCCGCTCTTGCCGCCGCTTCCTTCGGCTCGAGGGAGGAGAGGTTTGACTCTATGCAAACGTCCGAGGTCTCGTCGCTAGGCAAAGAGTATGGCTCGTCAAAGATCATCAGAGCGTTGTCTATCGCCTGCTTGAGCTTTTTGTCCAACGCCTCCTCGCTCATGTTTCCGCTGAGAGAAAACGAGGCGTTGCCCCTTTTGCCGTCATGATCGACGTACACGGAAATTTGCGTCTCCTCGCTTTCGCAACAGCGCACGGTCTCGAGTTTGCCGTGCACGAAAAACAGCTGATACGAATGTTCGACGCACTCCGTGATCTTGAAGTCCGAAACGCCGTTTGCGGACTTTATCCTTTCAATTATGCCGTCTAAAGTCATTGTTTGCATATTTACCCCAATCTTACTTTAAGTTTCAATGCGGGTCCGCCGTCCGAAACGCACACCCATTCCTTGTGTCCTTTGCCGCACATGCCTGCGCCCTCGACCTCGAAGTCTGAGGATATCATGCTTATGGATTTCAGCACGTCGGGGACGTAGCCGCTCATCACGACGGGCGCGACATAGTTGTCCGTCAGCTTGCCGTCCACGATCTCCCTGCCGTACTCCGCGACGCATTGCACCTGCCAGCTCTTCGGGTCCTCCATGCCGTTGTTGGTCTCGAAGATCATATAGCCGTGCTTGATGGAGGCGATCATGTCCTCCAACTTGTCCTTGCCCCGCTCGAAAAAGGTGTTTGTCATGCGAGTGTACGCCTTGCGCTTGTGGCTCTCTCTGCGCCCGTTGCCCGTGGGCGCCGTGCCAAGCTCGGAAGCGCTTTCAAGATCGCTTATGCCGTTGACGAGTATGCCGTCGCGTATTATGTGCGTGTCGCTTGCAAGCACGCCGTCGTCGTCGAAGAAATAGCTCGCCACGCTTAGCGTCGCCGCCGCGCCGTCATGCATGTTGCATATCTCGGAAGCCACTTGTTGCCCCATACAGTGCTTGGCAAGGGCTCTGTCCTTGACAAACATGTCCATCTCCACGCCGTGCCCGAACGCCTCGTGCGCGAGAAGCCCCGTGACGGAGGGGTCGGTGATGACGTCGTATTCGCCGGGGACAATGGGCTTTGCGTGGACAAGATGCGCCGCCTTGTCTACAAGTTTGTCTATTTTCGAAGGCAGGGTCGCCATCACGTAGCCGAGCAGATGACTGCACGCGCCCTCCCTCGCCGTGATCAGCTTGTCGCCTTCGCGATAACCTATCAGCATCACGCCGTTGACCCATGTGTACGCCTGCTCCAGCACGCGGTTTGAGGATACAAACAGCTTGCGTATGCGCTGTTTGCGCAGTTGAACCACCGCGTTTGCGATGTTGTCGCTCTTTGCGCAGAGCGCCTGCTTCGTGACCTTGCAGAAGTCGAGAAGCTGTGCGTCCGAATATTTGTCAAAGTCGCTTTCGCGCACAAATGTCTTTTCGAGGGGTTCGTCGGCAAGCGGGCGAGTGTCCACGGTGTCCTTGATGGACGCGTCCACTTGAAGCGCCGCCGTTATGCGCGCGGCAAGCTCCTTTTTGTCCCCTTTTACGTCGTCAAGCGAATATTCGTAAAAGGCGCCGCCGTCATACAGTCTTACCGCAAACCCGCAGTCCGCCGTCGCTCCGTCCGAAACAGACGACGTGCGGCTTGTCACGCGTATGTTTGTGCACTCCGCGTCCACGCCCAAGACGCTGACGTAGGAAAAACTCTTTTTGAGTTCCTTGACAAGCTCGCGGCAGTCCTCCCGCCTTTCCGCCAAAAATGTGCTGAGATCTTGATGCATATGTCTCCTTCTTCCGCGCGAAGCGGAAACCTTGCGTTTTGCGCCTCGCAAACGTTATAAATACAATAACACAATTTGTCCGAGTTGTCAAAACATTAGCCGTTTATGTTGCTTTTTCGGGGGCGTGTGGTATAATGATTAGGACAAATATTTCATCAGAGAGGTTTTCGGTTATGGGACTTACTTATAAGCGTACAAACGTCTATGCGACCGCGGACAAAGCGGAACTCGATGCGATCATGGCCTACAACGAGGGCTACAAAAAATTCCTCGACGCGGGCAAGACCGAACGCGAAACGGTCGCAAACACAATCAAGCTCGTCGAAGCGGCGGGCTTCAAGCCTTATGTCCTCGGCGCAAAGATAAGCAAGGGCGACAAGCTGTACTACAACAACAGGGGCAAAAGCCTGTTCATCATCCGCGCGGGCACGGCGGACCTCGAAACAAACGGCGTTCGCGTTCTCGTCGCGCATGTGGACAGCCCTCGCCTCGATCTCAAGCAAGTGCCTCTGTTCGAAAAGGCGAGCATGGCGTATCTCAAGACCCACTATTACGGCGGCATAAAAAAATATCAATGGCTGACCATTCCTCTCTCCCTGCACGGCGTTGTCGCAAAAAAGGACGGCACGCTCGTCAGCGTCAACGTTGGCGAGGATGAGGCGGACCCCGTGTTTTATATCACCGATCTGCTTCCGCATCTGTCGCAGGAGATCGACGTCAAGCCCGTCAAGGACGCTTTCAGCGCGGAAAATCTCAACCTGCTTGTCGGCGGGATCCCCGTCGGCGACGCCGCAGACAGCGATAGGGTCAAGAGGGGAGTGCTGGAAATTTTGCACAAAAAGTACGGGATCTGCGAGGAGGACTTCCTGTCCGCAGAGCTTGAAGCCGTCCCCGCTTTGAAAGCGCATGACGTGGGCTTCGATCGCGCGTATGTCGCAAGCTACGGCCACGACGACAGAGTGTGCGCGTATCCCGAGATCACCGCGACCCTGCAGACCGAAACAGAACAGACCGTCCTCACAGTCCTCGCGGACAAGGAGGAGATCGGCTCGGAGGGCAACACGGGCATGCAATGCATCCTCATCCGCGACATTTTGCGGAGCATAGCCGTCTCCTACGGCGCGGATCCCGCAGTGGTCAGAGCGCACTCCAAGTGCCTCAGCGCGGACGTCACCGCAGGCTTCGACCCCGCGTTCCCTTCCGCTTTCGAGGAGCTCAATGCCGCATACGTGCATCACGGCGTCGCAATGGACAAGTTTACGGGCTCGCGCGGCAAATCCGGCTCAAACGACGCCTCCGCAGAGTATATCGGTTATCTGCGCGGCGTGTTTGACAAGGAGGGCGTGATCTGGCAACCCAGCGAACTCGGCAAAGTGGACGTCGGAGGCGGCGGAACCGTTGCAAAGTTCATCGCAAACCAAAACATCGACACCGTGGATATGGGCGTCCCCGTCCTCTCCATGCACGCGCCGTATGAGCTTGTGTCAAAAGCGGACGTCTATTCCGCCCACAAAGCCTTCAGTGCCTTCGTCAAGTAACCCGCGCCCAGAAACGCAAAAAGCAAAAACATAAAATCGTGCAAAGTGCGCGAAGTGCACAACACCCACACAACACACAAACGTGCATAAAGCGCAGAAGTTGCACGAAACACAAAAAATCACAAAAAGCGTACAAAAGCGCATTGCAAACGCAAAACAATCGTTCAAAAAGAGTCCGCAACGCGGGCTCTTTTCACTTGACTCTTTAAGCGCTTCTCAATCATCTTTTTCCGCTTATACAGAAAAAGAATTTGCATACGCTCTCCGAAAAAACTTCAGTAAATATTCTCTTCGCAAGAAGCGGGGGAGAGCGCGTGTATGTTGAACGCCGAAATAGAAATTGTTACTTATCGTATGTTGATGATTAAGTAACAAGCCAATAAAATAATTTAGAGGTGTAAGTATGATTACTCATCAGGTCGGAATGCGAATAAAAGAACTTCGGCATAAACTTGGAATCAGTCAAGAAGAATTGGCGGCGCGTGCGGATGTCCATCGCACCTACATAGCGAGTTTGGAAGTCGGGAAAAGGAATGTATCTATCATAGCTTTAGAAAAAATAGTGAAAGCATTGGGCGTTTCATTATCGGAATTTTTTAACTTTTAGGAGGAAAATATGGAACATGTTTTAACATTGGAAGAATTCGTCGTCAGATTTCGAAAAATAAAGAATTTGGGTTGGATCCCCACTCACCGTTCAGGACAAACGGGCATAGGAAAAACGCTTGAGGATTTGCTCGGCATTGCAGAAAATAATATTCAGGGACCTGATTTTGGAGAGTATGAATTGAAGTCGGCGCGGATTCATTCAAACAGTATGCTTACTTTAATTACAAAATCCCCGGATACGCCGCGAGCGAATACTACCTTAAGACTGAGATATGGTTATGCAAGCGGCGCATATGGCAATAATGAGAAAGTTTTGCATTCGACTCTTAACGCAAATTCTTTTACAACCATTGCAAATACGAGGCATAAATTGAAAGTGACTCCTGTGATGGACAAACTTTATATTGAAGACGAAAACGGATTGACGGATGTGTATTGGTCTATAAGCGTGTTGGAACGGCAAATGGCAAAGAAACTCGGAACAAAGTTTATCTATGTAAAAGCAAAATCACGCGGGAGTGGAGCGGATGAGAAATTCTATTTTAAAGAGGCTTATTTGGTGGAAGGATTTAGCGCGGCAAATATTATTGATCTGCTTCGAGCAGGTTCTATCTATGTAGATTTGCGAATCGGACAATATCATGGCGGTGCAAACGATGGGAAAACGCACGATCACGGAACGGGATTCAGAATAAAAGAAAAAGATCAGGCGGCACTGTTTAAAAAAGTTACAAGAATTGTATAAGCAAAAACAAAAAGGAGTGCGCGTCACTCCTTTTTTAGAACTACTATGATCTCTTTTGTCATGGTTTTTGCCGACTTTCCCGGTTCATTGGACGGTGAATTTAAAGAAGGCATGGTTTTGTTGCTGATATTTCTCCCGAATGAAAACAGATATTTCAAGCCGTACTTTTTTGCCATTTCGGCTAAAATTCGATCGGTTTGCAAAATTTGTTGTTTTACCGTTCGATTGCCGACGACCCAAAAGAGATATCCATCCTTTTTCATCTTGGCGGAGATTCTGTTTAGGCACTGATCCAAATCTACATAAAAACCGAACACATCATTGGCGCGGGACAAATCTAGTTCTGCTATTCTGCCAAGCGTTTCAGAAAGAGTGGAGCTTCCAAGCGTGGCCCATTGTTGTTTGTCGCGGGACGGCTTCCCTCCGAGAAGAGCCCTATCTATGTTGATAGAATCGGATATTGGGCTGTTGGAACCCAACCACTGCATAGACAAGCGGCTGAATTGCCCATAGGCCACTGTAGTCCTGCTGTCTCCATATGGCGGGGAAGTGATGACCAAATCAACGCTTTGATCAGGCACAGTATTCAAGGCTCTGGTATCGTCATAGTTGATATGTACGCTTGACTCAAAGACATCGCAGGAAATGAAGTCCTTCATTTTTTCAATATTTCTGTCCAATAGCTTAAAATATTCTTCAAACGCATTTGGATTGTAATCAAGCAATTTGGCCGCAGGCATACGAAACAGTTTGAATTCGCTATTTCTAGTGTTTGAGGTCGTCCGAACGGTCTCGCTGAAAGCCAGAGATAAAAATTTCTTTACCGCCTCGTCTTCTTCACATAAAATGAAGTTTTTGATTGTTTGCAATTGAACGACTATTTTGGGCAAAAACCAAAATCCCAAATTTGTAAAATATTTACAGTCGAATTTTTGATTTTTACTTTTGAAATATGCATCAATATACTGATGCGCGCAATCGCCCCAACCGTTTTTTGCGGTGATATCCAAGCGTAGTTCTTCCCGAATGTATCTTTCAAACGCCTCGGATTCTGCAATGGCTTGCGCTTTTATTTGCGAGAGGCTGTTTTTGTGCGATTCGATCGATTCGAGTTGAGAGAAAGATAGGGGAGTTGTCTTTACTGCGCTCATCAGCACCGCCAATGGGTTGAGATCAACTCCATAAATGTTTGGTATTTTCCCGAGCATGCCTTCAACCAAAACAGTCCCCGAACCCATAAACGGATCCAAAAGAGTCTCTATAGGTTGATATTTTTTATAGATTTTTATGATATTTCGTGAAATAGGATAGACCATCATGGCAGGATAAGAATGCAGCCCATGCGTTAAGTCATGGGTGGTCGAAAGCTTAAAATCCCAAAAATCTTCGGGAAGTTTTTGAAATTCATCTTTTATTTTCTCATCAATTATAGTCATTATGTATCCTTAGGCTTATTTTATAAAAATTCCATGGAAAAGTCAAATTAAAATAAGTCATAAAGCGTGCCGTTCCTAAACCGCAATACGCTATCGATTTTGTGGAATTCGGGATAGAAAATATCTGTATTTATTGTTTTTTTGCTTTAAGAGCGTCTTGAATTTCACTGTACACCTCCGCGGAGGTGTGTACGCGCCCCTCCCGCACGTCCCGCTCGCCGTCGGCAAGATGCTTGTACAGCGACAACATGTCCAAAATGCGGTCATAGGAATCTTGGGACATTACGACCATATCTCCTGAGCCATTACGAGTAAGGAAGATTGTTTCGCCTGCTTTGGTCAGCTCGGATATTTCACGGAACTTGTTACGAAGTTCTGATGCAGGTTTAATAATCATTGTTGTACCTCCTAAACTATTATATATAAATTTTATCAGCATTATGATAAAATGTCAATAGTTTTTATAAATACAATTGTGAGCTATCTCTTTTCCGGCTGAACTAGCGCGCTGCGCTTGACAGTCAGTCGTCTCCGGCGGTGGATATATGCACAAGTTTGCAACTTGTACACATACCCACGCCTGATTGAGACGACAGGCTAACGCCGGAGTGGATTCAGTATGGGATAATTCCGAGAGTTTGAGGACTACAGAAGTTTTGGTTAAAAATCCTTTCTGCCCCCGGCAGGGCTAACGCGCACTAGCGCTTGAGCTCCCCCTACCCCCAAAAATAAGCAGCAGCGCGCATGCGCTGCCGCCCAATGGGAGAAACTTTTTCTGATCAGAGCTGAACTATCCAACGATATCCGCTCTCTTCGGCTCCATTTTTAGCGTGGGCTGAGCCATCATCTGTCGTTGTCCGGACGTTGCGCTGCGCGCTACAGATGCGTTTGTAACCCTAGTAATTTGTTGACCGCTTACTAGCACATGCGGTTTGAGTATTCAGTTGTGAGGGAGGACAGCCCCTTCAAAGTCACGCGTACGCGCGCACTATTTTTTGTTTGACAGCCTTGCCAAAACTCCCAATATGTACCAACAGCGATTTTTTACGTTATCGCCCGCTCGGAGCAAGGCATTGCATGCGATTGCAACTTGCGTCCCATCAATGTTGTGTGCAATCCTTCGGAAGCTCTCAGCTGCCATGTAGTTGCTTCCCATGCGGCGAGGCTTCTGAAGAGTGCATCCGAGCGCCAAAGCGTCAATGACTTCTTCGACGCGCGCCTGCGTGATGGAGTCCATGGATATTGGCTCATCTTTGATAGCCTTTTTGATGATATCTTTGTAGTATTGCTTTTCTGTTGCTCTGTTCATATCCTTTCTCCATGTGTTTTTTTTGCGAAAACAGTTGACAGCAATTCAAAACACCTATAAAATAGATAATAGTTCATGAATTACTGCCACACGGCGGCAGGGCCGTTAATGCGAGGTCGTCACCGAGTAGCGTCGGCGCGGATGGAGACGGAATTTTGCCGAGGAAGGAGACAAATTCTGTACTGCCACTCTGGTCAGAGAGCAGGATCAATTATCCTGCTTTCTATTTTTATTTGCTCTGAAAACCTTTAATCGGTTTCGATTCTTTGGGGAGTTGCGTGTGACTGCTTCTAAGATTTGACTTGCCTGTGTTTCTGTCACATTGTCTTGAGCGGGAGCAAGTTCAAATTTGCCTGTTTGAAGATGTATCGGTTCCATCTCTTGCTCATTGTTACCACCACTTTGAGTTTGTAGGTTTAATTCGTATTTACGTCGCTGTGGATCGTCTGGAATTGGCGGATAAAGAGCAGATTTTATGCTGTGCGTTTTGACCACAGCAAGATTTTCATCATCATCCATATCCAAAACTACAGCACGTCGGTATAATTCATCCTTTGACAGTTCAGGATGAATTGTTTTTCCGTTTTGCCCAGCGAAAAACTCATCTCGTGTACGTATAGCGCGTCCCACGCGCAGCGGCTCATCAACGCCCGGTTCATTGCGCCATGCATTGATCTTTGTATGGGTATGGGCAGAATGTGACTTAGGTTGTTGTTTGGGTGTATAGGAATTCGTCCTAGCGTTGTAGACCATATTCCCGCGCGTGGATTTTTTATTGCTTTTCTTCCTCTTTTTCATAGATCTCTCCTTTTGCCGACGAACCGCGGGGGACCGCGGTTTACTCGTCGAGCTTGTAAGTTGCAACGAAGGGGCGAGCTTTTTTGTCCCTGCCGAATTGCTTGGCGAGGATCTCTGCCCGGGCACGGCATGCACCTTTGTTTTTGTACAAGTGCAGACACTTGATATCGACTCCGAGGACCCCTATCAGAACGCCTTTGTTGTCCTCATAATAGCTTTGGCCGTCCACTATGACGCCGGGGATATAGTATTTGACCTTCTTCGGCGGCGCGGCGGGCGGGGCAGTGGGGATCTTTTTCGGAGCTTTGCTCGGAGTGCATGCCTTTGTGGGGGCTTTGCTCGGAGCGACGGCTTTTGCGGGCACAGCCTTTTTGATGATATCTTTGTAGTACTGCTTTTCTGTTGCTCGACTCATATCCTTTCTCCACAATTTTTTTGATTTTTTCTCTTGACAAGCACGTTATTGTTGCATATAATATAATCAGACAAAGCAAAAACGCAAGTTTTTCTTTTAGCACAGGGTAGGCCTGTGCGTTTTCTTTTATTTGAGGCGTTTCTGCGCAAACGCTTTTATTTTGTCTGCAAGCGGCTTGCACAAATAGGTTGCTTTGCCTGACTTGCTTTTCACGTCTTTTGCCTTCACTTTGGCAAGATCTATGTCGTTGCCATTCACATCCTTTGAGAAGTATTCGTTTTTTACACCTGACGGCATGTCCACGTTGGGGAGCTTAACCATAAGTAATTCCCCTTTTCTGAGTCTCTTTTCCTTGCGATCCTCAAGCATATGTGTCATTTGGACAAGGCGAGTCTCTCCGGACTCTTTGTCTTTATAGGCAGCATAGATATGTGTGCCATCCGGTATGTAATTTTTTGCTTCTTTCTTAGTTTTGGGCGTATACATATATTTGTTTTTTATCTTGACTAGTTTCATTTTGCACCTCCATATCAATAGTCTTCGCTTGAGCAGTATTCCCAAAGCCAACGATTCAAATCGGCGCTGTCCTCCGGATCGTCCCACGCGTCCGCTCTCACGCGCCAAGCCCCATAATAGCCGCCGCCTATGCATATAACATCGGCGCGATCGTCATCGTCTTCTTCGGGATCGTATGCGATGCCCCACCACCGGCGTCGAGCGATGGGCACGGCTTCGTTGCCGTATTTCTCTAACGCCGAGACTTTGTATATCTCAATGTCGTTTTGGGTATAGCACGCTCCATCGTCAGCCGCATGCATCGCCTCGGCGAGGCTGTCGTAACGCTCCCAATCGTTATAAGCGGGCCAGCCCCAATAAATTACATACTTGTCCATTTGTTGCTTGGGCGTATAGGAATCCGTCCTTGCGTTGTAGACCATATTCCCACGCGTAGATTTTTTGTTGTTTTTCATATTATCTCTCCTTTGCCGACGAACCGCGGGGGACCGCGGTTTACTCGTCGAGCTTGTAGGTCGCAACGAAGGGGCGAGCCTTTTTGTCCCTGCCGAATTGCTTGGCGAGGATCTCTGCTCGGGCACGGCATGCACCTTTGTTTTTGTACAAGTGCAGACACTTGAT
>CANQNC010000027.1 GCA_947625145.1 uncultured Clostridia bacterium | reverse complement strand
GCGCTCCGTCCTTGGGCTTGAACGCGATAGGCTTCGGGCTTGACAATCCCGCCGAGTGCTTCGCGGTCAACGTCAAAGAGGACATGGACGGCATATCCTTTGTCGCGAACCTCTCGGACGACATAGTGGAAGTCAAGTCGGGGCTGTTCGGGGAGTTCAATGTCTACAACCTGCTTGCCGCGATATCCGTCGCGCACGAGCTTGGCGTGGACGCCGTTACGCTTGCGCACGCCGCGAGGCGAGTCAAGACCGTAAAAGGCAGATTTTCGGTTTTAAGATGCGAAAAGGGCACTGTCATCATTGATTTTGCGCATACGCCCGAGGGATTGCGCAGTCTGTTGTCCACGGCGAGGACGCTGACAAAATCCCGCCTCATCACTCTTTTCGGATGCGGCGGGGACAGGGACGTCTCAAAGCGCAGGCTGATGGGAGAGGTGGCGTCGAAGTACAGCGACAGCATCATCTTGACCTCGGACAATCCCCGCGGCGAAAACCCCTCGGACATCATCCGAGACATTGAAAGCGGCGTCTGCATAAAGGACTTCAAGAGCATTGTGGACAGAGCGGAAGCGGTCAAATACGCGCTTGCCGAGATGGAGGAGGGAGACACCCTCGTGCTAGCGGGCAAGGGCAACGAGGGGTATATCGAGATCAAGGGGCGCAAGGTCCCATACAGCGACTTCGACATGGTTGCAAGATATGGTCAGCCGAGATGAGCGCGGGCATAAAACTTCTTCTGTATTTTGTCGTCTCCGCGCTCATTTCCGCCTTGGCGGGGCCGCTTGTCGTCAAGCTGATGTCCCGCCTCAAAGCGAAGCAGACGGTGCTGGGCTATGTCAAACAGCACGAGCACAAAAGCGGAACGCCGACAATGGGCGGCTTCATATTTTTGCTTCCCGCGATCGTGTTTTCCCTTGTCGAGTGGAAGCGGTTTTCCATTGTGGCGATCTCCGTCACCCTCGGATTTTGTCTGCTGGGCTTTTTGGACGACTTCATCAAGATACGCTACGCCCGCAACTTGGGGCTGAAACCCTATCAAAAGATCATAGGACAACTCGGACTCAGCGTTGCGGCGGGCTATTTTGCGTACGCGTCGGGCTTCATAGACGGCGCGATGAACATTCCGTTTTCGGACATCAGCGTAAACCTAGGCTGGGGCGTCATTCCGTTTGTCGCGCTCGTGTATATCGCGACGACAAACTCGGTCAACCTCACGGACGGCTTGGACGGACTTGCGGGCTATACGTCGCTCGCCTACTTTTTGGGGTTTTCCTTGCTTGTCTACCTCATGTATTCGGACGCCGCCGCAAGCGGGGATACGGCGTACGCCGAACAGCTGTTGTCCCTCGCCGCGTTCGGAGTTTCCACAATGGGCGGACTTGCGGGCTATCTGATCTTCAACGGCTATCCCGCCGCAATAATGATGGGGGACACGGGGTCGCTTGCCCTCGGCGCCGCGTGCGCGAGCATTGCCGTTTTTTCCAAAAATCCGCTTTTGATCGTCACATCCGGCATAATGTTTGTATGGAGCAGCATATCTGTTATATTGCAGGTGTTCTTCTTCAAGCTGACAAAAAAAAGGATTTTCCTTATGGCGCCCTTCCATCATCATCTTGAGATGAAGGGGATGCACGAGAGCAAAATCGTCACTGTCTATTTCATCATAAGCCTTGTGGGAGGAGCTCTGACACTTATCTTTGCGAGGGCAATATGAGGCTTCTTGGAAAAAATGTTGTGATCTACGGCGCGGGCGTAAGCGGGCTGTCCGCGTACGAGCTCGCGCGCGAAAGGGGCGCGAACGTCGCGATCTACGACGACGATCCGTCAAAGGCGAGGGCGACCTCAAGCGTAGGCGTTTTCGACTCGGCGGACGTCATCGTGCTCAGCCCGGGCGTGGACTCGTGCAAGGACTTCCTTGTGGACGCCGAACTCAGCGGCAAGATCGTGATGAGCGAGCTTGAACTTGCGTCCTCTCTTTGCAAGGCGGAGCAGATCGCCATCACGGGCACGAACGGCAAGACGACCACAACTATGCTTGTGGACGCCATCTTCAAAAGGGCGGGGCTTCCCTCTCACGCGGTGGGGAACATAGGCACTCCCTTTTCCGCGATCGCGGACAGGCTGGACACGACAGAGATCGCGGTCATTGAGGCGAGCAGCTTTCAGCTTGAAAGCAGCAAAAATTTCTCGCCCGAGATCGCGGTGCTTCTCAACATAACTCCCGATCACATAGACAGGCACGGCAGTTTTGAAAAATATGTGGAGGCAAAGAGCAATATCTTCCTGAGGCAGTCCCCCTCGGACGCGGTGATTTTCAACGCGGACGATCCAGCAATTGCGGCTTTACAGCCTCAAATGATCGCAAAAAAGGTGCCTTTCGGGCTTTCGGGGCCGAAAAAGGGCGGAGCGTACATATCGGGCGGATTCGTGTGTTTCGACGGCGTACCCGTGCTTGCCGTTGAGGAGACGGATATGCGCGGAAAGGAGCTTGAAAACGTGCTCGCCGCCGTCGCCGTCGCCGCCTTGCGAGGCGTATCCTTCTTCAACATCGCGGCGGGGATCGCGGAGTTCGAACGGCCGGATTTCCGCAGACAGTTCGTAGGCAAATCGGGGGATATCTCGGTTTTCAACGACAGCAAGGCGACAAACATATCCTCGTGCATAAGCGCGTGCCTCGGCATGGACGGGGACGTCGTGCTTATTTTGGGCGGAGCGCTTAGGGCGGAGTGCTTCGGTCAGCTGTTTGCCGCTCTTCCCGCGTCAGTCAGGCATATCTGCGTAAGCGGGGAAAACGCGGACGCCATTTTGAGCGCGGCAAACGAGGCGGATTTCAGGGATATCGAGCGCTACGACGACATAGGCTCCGCGCTTCTCGGCGCGCTGGATATGGCGAAAAAGTTGGGTTGCAAAAACGTGCTGTTTTCTCCCGCTTCCAAAAGTTTCGATCTGTTTTCGGGCTACAACGAGAGGGGCAAATTTTTCGACGCCTGCGCAAAAGCCGCGGGAGTCAAGAGGGGCTGATCATGGCGGACGGCGCGACCCTCGCGGGCGGAAAGTTGATAGGCGAGCCGACGCAGTACGGCAGAAGCGTGGACAAGCCTCTTGCGCTTGTCGCCGTCGCGCTGGGCGTCCTCGGGTTGATATTCATCTACTCGGCGTCCTCGTATGGGGCGCAGGCCCAACTCGGCGACGCGTTCCACTACGTCAAAACTCAGGGTATCGCGCTCGCTTTGGGGCTTTTCGGCATGTTGGGGCTGTCCTTTGTCCGTCCCGAGACCCTCAAGCGGCTTTCGCCCATACTCTATCTTGTAGGGTTGGCGTTGCTCGGACTTGTGTTCGTCCCCGTGCTCGGAGTTGAGAGTTACGGCGCGAAAAGGTGGTTAAACCTCGGGTTTTTCACGATTCAACCCTCGGAATATGCAAAATTCTTCCTCGTCATGGCGCTCGCGCTTTACGCCTCGAAGTCGGACATGAGCAAGCTCCGAAACGTCTTTTTCATGCTTATGCTCGGAGGCGCGGTGTGCGTGCTTCTCATCTTGGAGCCGAACATGTCCATCACGGTATGCACGGTCGCCGTCCTCTTTATCATGCTGTTTGCAAGCGGCGCGAGAGTCAAGCATCTTTTGCTCCTGCTCATTCCCGCGGTCCTCGCCGCCGTCCTGTTGATCTTGCTCGAGCCGTACAGGCTTCAGCGATTGCTCGCGTTTTTGGATCCGTGGGAGTCCCCGCTCGAAGAGGGCTATCAGCTTATCCAATCCTACTATGCGCTGGGAAGCGGCGGGCTGTTTGGGGTAGGGCTTTTCGCTTCCAGACAAAAATATCTGTTTTTGCCCTTTGCCGAGAGCGATTTCATCCTTTCGGTCATAGGGGAAGAGACGGGGCTTGTGGGAGTCGGGATAGTCATGTTTCTGTTTGCCGTGTACGCGATACGAGGGATAAAGATCGCAAGAGAGGCGAGCAGCAGATACGAGTGCTATCTTGCCGTGGGCATAACCGCCGTCACGTCCGTGCAGGCGATCGTGAACATGGCGGTCGTGTGCGGCGCCATTCCTCCCACGGGATTGCCCCTTCCGTTTGTAAGCGCGGGAGGAAGTTCGCTTGTCGCCTACATGTGCGCGACGGGAGTTTTGCTCTCCATATCCCGCAGACGTATGGCGTACGTCAGGACGGATTCTTTCCTCGATCCGCCCGCACAAAAACACCCGCTCCGCCTTCGCCGCATACGGTGAAGTATGGAATTTTTATCCGACGCGTCCGACATGACAATGTGTGACAAACAGAAAATAGTTGTAAGGGGAGGCAAGCCCCTTGTGGGCAGTTTGCAGATACACGGCGCGAAAAACGCCGTGCTTCCCATGCTCGCCGCGGGGCTTTTGACCGAGGACGGAGTTTCGGTCTCGGACTGCCCGCATATCTCGGACATAGACGCTATGCTCGCGCTTGTAGGTGAGCTTGGCGCAAAAGCCGAGCGGAAAGGCAGAAACGTGATCGTGTACGGGCGCGCGACGCGCACGTGCGTGAGCGGACAACTTGCGTCCGTCATGCGCTCGTCCATGTTTATGCTTGGCGCGTTGCTCGCCTCTCTCGGCGAGGTGAAAATGCCTCTGCCGGGCGGTTGCGACATAGGCGCGCGCCCCTTGGACATACATTTGGACGGCTTGCGAAAGATGGGCGCGATCTGCGAGTTTGAGGACGGCGAACTTCGTTGCTACGCAAAAGCTCTGCACGGAGCGGACATAGTGATGCGCTATCCCAGCGTGGGCGCGACGGAAAATCTGCTTATGTGCGCATCCTTGGCGACGGGGAGGACGACGCTTGTCAATTGCGCGCGCGAGCCCGAGATAATCTCCCTTGCAAGATGCCTAAGGGCAATGGGCGCGAACATCACGGGAGAGGGCACATCGGTGATGACCGTGGAAGGAGTCCGAAAACTTCACGGCGCGTCCGCCTCTCCCTGCGCGGACAGGATTGTCGCGGGGACCGTAATGGCGGCAGTCGCGCTTGCGGGCGGGGATGTCAGCATGTACGGCATAAGCCCGAATCTGCTGTCCTCTGTCACGGACGTCTTTCAAGCGGCGGGCGCGAGCGTGACGTGCGACAGCGCGTGTATGCGCGTGCGCTCGGACGCGGACCTGCGCGCGCTCAGCGTAAGCACCGCGCCGTTTCCCCTCTTCCCGACGGATATGCAACCTCAACTTATGGCGTGTCTTTGCTACGCAAAAGGGGTCAGCTTCGTCCGCGAGACGGTCTTTGAAAACAGATTTGCCCACGCCGAAGAGTTGTCGCGTTTGGGCGCGCGCGTGGTCACGGGCGGGGACGTCGCGTGCATATCCTCTCCCGAGCCTCTTCATCCCGCCGTCATGAGCGCGAAGGACCTGAGAGGGGGAGCCGCGCTTGTGATCTCCGCGCTTGGCATAGACGGCGAAAGCGAGATATTGAACCCGCATTTTATAGACCGAGGCTATGAAGATCTCCCGAAACTTCTTCGCTCTCTCGGCGCGGACGTGACAAGGCAGATATAGTTTTCGCTCCGTACGCGCATGCGCCTGTGCACTAAGCGCGCATGTGTGAGCGCCCACGTTTTGAGAGGGGCGGCAACCTCGCATACGCACGCATTATGCGTGCGCGCACTCGAATTTTTTCCTTTTCCCGACTCGTGCGTCCGAATTTTTTTATTCTCCGACAACATTTTCCTCCAAACTCCTTGACATGAATTTTATTTAATATATAATAGATATATAAAAGTATATTCGGCGCGTTTTTCGCGTAGGAGGAGATATGAGTTCGGATATAGCTGTTGTGGACGTCACTTCCCGTCTTATCACATCCATTGTCGGCTATAAAAGGGCGCAAAGCGTCTTTGCGATAAAAGCTATCAAGGAGTGCCGCCATCAGGGCTACGCGGACGGCAAGTGGTATGACGAGCAGGACACAGTTGACGCCGTGAAGAGGTCCATAAAGGCGGCGATGAAGGAGTCGGGCTCTCGTTCGAGGCGGCTGTTCATCAGCGTGCCCGGGGAGTTTGCGACGACCGTGCTTAAAGACGTCTCGGTTTCTTTCGACAGGAAAAGAAGAGTCGTAGACGACGACATAGATTATTTGATGAAGAAGGGCGGCTCGTTTTACGAGGCGGGCTACACAGTGATCAACACGTCCGCCGTGTGCTTCAGCGTTGAGGGCAGCGACAGGCTTTACGGCGACATCCGCGGGCTTGAAGCGAGGCAGATCAGCGCGCGCATTTCCTACATTCTTGCCGAAAACAGCTACATTCAGCTGTTCGACGCCATCGCCACCGAGCTTGGCTTCAGGGACATACGCTACATAAGCACCGAGTGGGCGGAGTGCGTCAATTTGCTTGAAAACGAACAGCGTGAGGGCACGTACGCGCTTGTTGATATAGGCTATCTCAGCTCCGCGGTGTGCGTGGGCAAAGGCGAAGGTTTGTTGGATCTTAAGTCCTTTTCAATGGGCGGAGGCCATATCGCGGGGGACATTTGCGAGCAACTCGACATCCCATTCGACATGGCGGAAAGCGCAAAACGCCTTGTTGACCTCAATCTCGACTATGCCGACGACGAGGCGATCGTCGCGGACGCAAAAACGGAAGTTTTGGGCTTGGACGTGCAACGCATCGTCTACGAAAGGCTTGTCATGTTTGCGGACACCATCAACAGCATTTTAAGCCCGGACAAATATCCGACTTATATGAACATATATCTCACGGGCGAGGGCATCTCCTCCATGCGCGGGGCAAAAAAGATGCTTGTGGACATCATGGATCGTCCAAATCCCGTGGAGATCCTCACTCCAAGGCTTCCCGGCTTCGTCAAGCCCGAGGACAGCACCAGAGCGTCCGTACTGCTTATGGCGGAAACTCTTTCGAAAACAAGCATAGTTTCATTCTTCAAAAGATTGTTTAGCGGAGGTAAAAATAAATGAGCTTTTACGACGATTACGACAACGCCGCAGAAAATGTGAGCATAGATGACATCTACGACGGAGCCGCCGAGACAGGCGCCGCTCCCGAGTCTCCCGCCGCGCAATTTTATCAAGGCGGGCCCTTCTCCCGCAAGATAGCGGGCGAGGCGAATATAGTCGTCGTCGGAGTCGGCGGAGCGGGCGGAAACGCCGTCAACAACATGGTCGCCGCCGGCATAAGGACCGCCACTTTCATTGTCATGAACACGGACGTCCAAGCGCTCAAAGCCTCTCCCGTGCCCGAGCGCTGCAAGTTCCAACTCGGCGAAAAGACCACAAAGGGGCTGGGCGCAGGCTCAAATCCCGAGGTCGGCAAAAGAGCCGCGGAGGAGTCTAGGGACAAGATCAAGGAAGCGCTTGAAGGCATCGACCTTCTGTTCATCACCGCGGGTATGGGCGGAGGCACGGGCACAGGCGCCGCTCCCGTCGTCGCCGAAATCGCAAAAGATCTCGGCATACTCACCGTGGGCGTGGTCACCAAACCCTTCCTGTTTGAGGGCGACAAGCGCATGAAAAACGCGGAGGCGGGCATAGAGGAGATCAGAAAGCATGTTGACACCTTGCTTGTCATTCCAAACCAAAACCTCGCCGAACTGCTCAAAAATCAAAAAGTCGGCATAAATCAAGCCTTCAAAATGGCAGACGACGTTTTGAGGCAGGGCATACAGGGCGTAAGCGAGGTCATTGTCAATCCCGGGCTCATCAACCTTGACTTTGCGGACGTGCGCACGGTGCTGTCCGAGCAGGGGCTTGCCTATATGGGGATAGGCTTCGGTCAGGGCGAAAAGAGAGTGTACGACGCCGTGCGCAGTGCGGTCGGTAGTCCGCTTATCGAAACAAGCATTCAAGGCGCGACCGCGCTTCTCATCAACATAATCGGCGGGGACGATATGACCCTCGCCGAGGTCGAGGAGGCTTGCTCGTTTGTGGGCGGAGTCGTCTCAAAGACGGCAAACATCATCCTCGGCACGTCCACTCGTCCCGAGCTCACCGAAAAGAAGGCGATAGAGATCACCATCATCGCAACGGGCTTTACGGGCGCGCAAAAGAGCGCTCCCACATTCGGCGCCGTCAATTCCACTGTCATGCCCAGAGGCCCCGTTGTGACTCCCGCCGCGCCCAATCCAGCGTATGCGGGGGACAGAGGACCTATGGGAGGTTTCGGAGTTGCTCCTCAGCCGCAAAGGCCCGCAGAGGCACAGCGCGAAACGCCTCCTCCGTCCGACGTACATTCCTCAAGAGTTGGCGTTGTCAGCAGACCCTCTCAACGCGGAGACGTCCCCAAGTTTTTGAGGCGCATAAAGGACGAGGAAAACAACGACTGACTTTGATGTCAAATTAAGGCGCGCGACCCGCGCCTTTTTTTTTATACTTTCGTTTTACACGATTTGAATACCGAAAAATCATCGCAATCCCTCGACAGAAAAGGAAAGAAATTTCGCTTTGCGCGATTTAGAATGGAGGCATGCAGGTTTATGTCGAGCTTGTGCTCTTCAACAATTTTGCAGTGGACGCGGCGCTTATGATCGCGACTCTCACGGCAAGGCGGAAGAGGATATACAAGACGCGGGTATTCATCGCCGCGTGCGTGGGAGCCGCGCTTGCCACCGCTTACGCCGTTTCGCCGACAGCGGTCAAGATATTGCTGAAAGTTTTGCTTTGCCCCCTGCTTGTCGGGATATTTGCAAAACCCGAGGGCGGCACAACGGGCAAAAAGGCGGGGGATATTGTTGCGACGTTGCTTGTGTTCGCGCTGTTTACATATCTGACGGGCGGAGTCGTATACGGGCTTTCCGCGCTTCTTGAAATCGACGTCAACTCCTACGCCGCGCTCGGCGGGATCGCGCTTGCCGTGGCGGTAACGCTTCTTGTCGCGCGTGCGCTTGCGGACAGGCGCGTCCGACGCAGGCAGACTTGCAAGGCGACTGTAGTCGCGGGGGAGCATAGGTTTGACGCTCAGGCGCTTATGGACAGCGGAAATCTGCTTGTGGACAGCGTGAGCGGACTTCCCGTGGTGATGCTGTCCGCGCGGGCGGAACAGGCGCTCGACATGCCCGCGGAGGGGTTCATAGAAGTGCAGACGGTAAGCGGGCAGAGCAGTTTGAAACTCATATGCCTCGACTTTGTGGAGATCGGCGGAAAGGACTTCAAGGCGCTTGGCGCGTGTACGTCCAAGGATTTTGCGGATTATGACATAATTTTGCAAAATTCTATGTTCTAATGGTATAAAATGTCGGCTTTTGCCGTTTGGAGGGAGTATGTTCGAGCGATTGAAAAGGCTTTGGAACAAAATATTGCAATTTCTCGGTATTCAAACCGCCTCGGAAGTCAATTATATATCCGTGGGCAGCAGTCTGCCGTCTCCGCTCACGCCCGATGAGGAGGCGCAGACGGTGCGCAGATACCTCGACGGGGACGAGGAAGCGAGGCTGAGTTTGATAGAGCACAATCTTCGCCTTGTGGTGTACATAGCCAAGCGTTTCGACAACTCGGGCGTGGATATGGATGACCTCGTGTCCATCGGCACGATAGGCTTGATCAAGGCGGTGTCGGGCTACGATCCGAGCAAAAACATCAAACTTGCCACTTTTGCGTCGCGGTGCATAGAAAACGAGATACTCATGCATCTTCGCAAAACCAGCCGTATCCGCTCCGAAGTGTCCCTTGACGAGCCGCTGAACGTGGATTTTGAGGGGAATATGCTGTTGTTGTCCGACGTGTTGGGCACGGATCCCGATTGTGTGTACAACGACGTGGAGGGCACGGCGGAAAGGGAGATGCTTCGCTCCTCTTTCGAGAGGCTCCCCGCAAGGGAGAGGCAAATACTGGAGCTGAGATTCGGGCTGTACGGCAAGGACGAGCTTACGCAAAAGGAGATCGCGGACATGATGGGCATTTCGCAATCCTACATATCCCGCCTCGAAAAGAAGATAGTGGACAATCTTCGAAAAAGTCTTGAGAAGCAGAACTAGCCGCTTTCGGACATAAGCAAGGCCAATTGCTTTTGCACAAAGTGACAAACGATACGCCTAAGCAAAGAGCGTTCGGCGATATGCGCGGGCAAAATGGGCTTTATCCGTCGTCCTGCTTCGAAAGGCGAAAAAAATAAAAATTTAAGCGAATAGAACGCACGTTTCTGCGCAAACTTAAAAAGCATCTACATATCGGAGGTGCTTTTTTATGGGCAGAGTTACAATTTGCGGAATAGATACTTCCACTCTTCCAAAGCTGAACTGCCGCGAGTGCGACGAGTTGCTTGTGCGCATCAAGGCGGGGGACAAAGAGGCGCGCGAGCTGTTTTTGCGGGCAAATATGAGGCTTGTGCTGTCCTGCGTAGGCAGGTTTTCAAAGTCGCAGGAAAGCTCGGACGATCTGTTTCAAGTGGGCATGGTGGGGCTGTTGAAGGCGCTTGAAAATTTCGATATCTCCCTTAACGTGCGCTTTTCCACTTACGCCGTGCCCATGATACTCGGCGAGATAAAGCGCGCGCTCAGAGACAGGACGACGATAAAAGTGTCGCGAAGCATGCGAGACACAGCGTACAGGGCGCTCAAAGCTCGAGAGCGAATGATGGAGACGTCCGCCGAGGAGCCTCAGCTTATGGAAATTGCGGAAGAGATAGGTGTGCCCTTGAAAGAGGTGGCGTGCGCGCTCGACGCCGTAAGCGAGCCGATATCCTTCTACGAGCCCGTTTACAGCGACGGCGACGACAAGGTGGCGCTTTTGGATCAGCTTGCGGACAAAAAGGAGACGGGAGACAATTGGTCCGAGCAGATTGCGTTGCACGAGGCGCTGAAAAACGTCCCGCCCAGAGAGCTTGAAGTGATAAAACTGAGATATTTCGACGGCAAAACGCAAATAGAGATATCCCGCCTTGTGGGGATATCGCAAGCGCAGGTGTCGCGATTGGAAAAATCCGCTCTCGCAAGAATAAAAGCGGCGATAGAGTGACAACCTAAAATTGCCTGAGTTGTCAGGCAAGGAGGGGGAAAGCTGGGTTGTGCGTTTTTACGCGCAGCCCTTGCTTTTTCAGGAAGTGTGATAGTAGGTGTGCGAGGTGTACGAAGGCTCGGTCGGGGCTTCCTCGGCGCGGTCGTCGGGCGAAGAGGTCGGTTCGGACGCGGACATGGCGTTCACGCCGCCCGGAAGTTCGGTCAAGATCACGTCCGAGCCTATCCGCACTATGCGATTGAAGGGGATGAATATGGTGTCTGAGGACGTTATGCTTTTGAAGAGGCTCTTTTTCCCGGGCACGACAAATCCCAAAACCCCGCCGCAGCTGTTGAAGATCATGTCGCACACATGCCCAAGCTCTCTTCCGTCGGCGACGTTTATCACGGTCTTTTTGGACAGTTCGGAAAAGGAATATTGCTTTGCGTTCATGCAAAAGTATATTCACGGATTTTTGACATTATTCATGCGCCGTTTGCGCCGCACACCGCACAGTTTACGCTGTACTCGAGCAGTTTGCGCCGATTACGCCGTATGCCGTGTCGTTTACACCGACTACGCCGCACAGTTTTGACATGCTCTCGCGCCTTTGTTGACAATTCGGCGGATTTAATGTAACATATCGGTATACAAAATCCGTTTACGAATTTGCGAGGCGTATGAAAAAAAAGCAGGTTGAAATTTACACAGACGGCGCCTGCTCGGGCAATCCGGGCACGGGCGGCTGGGCGGCAGTCTTGCTCTACGGGAAGCACCGCAAGGAGATCTTCGGCGCGGAGGAGAACACGACCAACAACCGTATGGAGCTGACGGCGATCATCGAGGGGTTGAGTCTGCTCAATCAGCCCTGCGCGGTCACGCTGTACAGCGACAGCGCCTATTCGTTGGACCCCTTCAACAAAAATTGGATAGAGGGCTGGATCTTGCGCGGCTGGCGCACCGCGGGCAAAGAGGAGGTCAAAAACGTGGACCTTTGGCAACGTTTGCTTGAACTGACCAAGCTCCACGAAGTGACGTTTGTCAAGGTCAAGGGACACGCCGACAACGAGTTGAACAATCGTTGCGACCTGCTTGCGCGCACCGCCATCAAAAACTTTTCAAAACCCACTCGGCAGTGATCTTTTCAAGGGCTGCCCGAATTTACAGCCAAACGCCTCAAATCCGACCCCGCAATGACATTTGCGGGATATTTTCAAAAAAACGCTTCTTTCATACGCTTTTTGTCTATATTCGGGCGCGCACGCTATGTGATTGCATTTCCGCTTTGAATTCGCCAAACTTTCATCGTCATCATTTTGCTCACGCATTTTCATGCCCTCTTATTGTCAGTAGCGGTCGGACAGGCAGGTCAGACTTCTTTTCTTGCACAAAATTTTATCATCTTGTACAGTAGGAGTTTTTATCATCTCGTACAATATGAGTTTTTACTGCTCACAGCCTTATCCAATCCCACGCGCCAACCGCGCGGGTTTTTTGTTATATAAAAACACTCTTGTATTCACAAGAGTGTTGGCAGGGGAGACGCGATTCGTAAGGGACGGAAAAGCAGAGCGGGCAAGCTTGCTTGCATGGGGGTCCCCGCAAAAGAGCGTTTTGTTGTGGAAATCGGGGCCCCCGCAAAATGAATATTTTGTGGGGTAAAACTGCGAAGCGCAGGGATGTGGTTGCGTGGAGAATCGCGTCGAATAAAAAGAAACACTCTTGTATTCACAAGAGTGTTGGCAGGGGAGCGCGATTCGTAAGGAACGGAAAAGCGGAGCGGGCAAGCTCGCTTGCATGGGGTCCACGCAAAATGAATATTTTGTGGGGTAAAAAAGCGAAGCGTCAGACGAAACCGACAGACCAAGCGAAGCGCAGGGATGTGGTTGCGTGGAGAATCGCGTCGGATATAAAAACACTCCTGCGAAGCAAGAGTGTTGGCAGGGGAGACGCGATTCGAACACGCAACCGACGGTTTTGGAGACCGTTGCTCTACCGTTGAGCCACTCCCCTAAATTGCCCTAATATCATAGCACACCGCACAATTGAAGTCAAACATTATTTAGCGCAAAGGCAAAAACCGTAAGCAAAAAGGCTGTCCGCGGACAGCCTTGCGATTTGTCATCAAGAAATGTGGTATTTCCTCGTGCGGTACAACAGCCAATAGAACACCGCGCTTAGGGGCAGGTTGAGCAACAGGATCGCGGGAATGACGATGGAGCAGAGGATGAGGTCGATGTCGTTTACGCTTGCTCCGAGGGCGAAAAACCCTATCAAGATGCACACAAGCGTCAGCTCGATGAACAGCATACTTCGGTTGAGCAGGGACAGTTTGAAGTTGTAATTGTCCCGTATTCGCCGCGACGGATTGATCAAATACACCACGGTGGGGATGAGGCATATAACAACGCCCGCAAGCGTGATGGGCAGGAAGTACGCATAGCTTATGCGCGAATACAGCGACACCCACAGCACCGCGATCTCCGCAAGGAAGAGCGCGAGCACAAGCAAAAACGCGTCCTTGTTGAGGCGGTTTGCCTGCAAAAAGTTGAAGGTGTAGTATTCCGAAGTTGTGCCCCTGTCGTACGAGCGGATATAATAGCCTTTTGCATAGAGGCGGGTCTTGATATCCGTTGCCGCGGGGGCGGGGGCAGGAGCGGGAGCCGCTTCGGGCTTGCGTACCTGCTCGGGCTGTTCGGTGATATTGTAGAAGAAGTCGCGATAATTTACGTCGGCTTGCTCGTATGCGAAGCCGTCCTCGCGGTTGAGAGTGGCGGTGGGGGAGCCGTCTGCGGCTGCCTCTTCGCTCAGCCTCTTTTCCTCGTCGAGCCTGCGTTGTTCCTCCGCGCGCATTTCCTCTTCGCGTTCGCGCTCCGCCTGTTCGGCGGCGAGCCTGCTGTCCACCTCGGCGGCGCGCTCGTTGAGGCGACGATATAGGCTTTCAAGCGAGGAGTATTCTCCCTCTTCGAGGGATTCCTCCGAGTTTATGTATGCGGGGGCGTTGCCGTCGTATTCGGACTCCGCCTCGAGTTTTGCAAACATTTCCTCCACTGTGGAAGAGGGACGAGCCTGTTCCTCCCGTCTGCGCTCCTCCTCTTCGGCAAGGCGTCTTGCCTCTTCCTCGCGGCGAAGTCTTTCCTGTTCGGCGCGTCTTGCCTCCGCTTCCTCTAGGGCTTGCAATTTGTTGCGCGTTTCCTCAAGCCCCGCTTCGGTCGCTCTGAGCTGTTCGCGCATTTGTTCTATCTCTTCCTCGCGCGCTCTCAGCGCTTCGTCGCGACGGGCGATATCCATCTCGGCAAGGGCGAGTTTCTCCCGTGTGGAGCTTTCCTCTTCGCGGACTTGTTCAAGCTGTTCCTCGGTGAGGCGGGAATGTTCGCGAGTGGAGGACAATTGCTCCTCGTATTCTTTTGCCTGTTGTCTTGCTTCTTCAAGCTCTTCGCTTGCGACGCGGACCCATTCCTTTGAAGTTGCCAACTCCTCGTTGAGTTGTCTGATCCGATCCTCTTGATCCGCCGCTTCCTGCGCAAGCCTGCCCGCGTCCGACTCCGAAACGGGATTGCCGTGTCTGTCCAGAAAGACCGTCTTTTCCACTTCGACGAGCCTGTCCCTGTAAATTATCTTGGGTTTTGCGGGTTTTTCCTCGGCGGGGCCTTGCTCGCGCTTGGAGTAGGGGCGCAGTTCGGACGCGTCGAAAGGAGTGGGGTTTGAAAAGTCGAATTCCCTGTCAGACACCAGCCTGTCGAGGATGGTCCTTGCGTACTCATACTCTCCGCTTTCCTTTTTGAGGTAGGCGAGGCCTTCGGGGGTAAGCCCGTAATAGCGGCGTTGACCGCCTCCCGTGTCGTCGGGGTCGCCGTCGTAGGAGTAGACGAGACCCTGTTTTTCAAGCCTTTTCAGCTGGTTGTACAGCGTCGCCTGCTTGAGAGAGTAGTGCCCCACGCTCCTGTCCTCGATCTCCTTGAGGATCTCATATCCGTACCTATCGCTTCCGACGAGACAGCCGAGGATGATGGTCGTCACGTTGCCGCGGATAAGGTCGCTGTTGACTGATGAGATATCCATAAAAATTCTCCGTAGATTTATATATAGATTCTATCAAACTATTATAGATAAGTCAATATTCTGTAATAGTTTATCTTGCTTCCCTCGGCAGTTTCTTTGCGTAAAATGGCGGATATTGCCAAAAAGCGGAGTTGTTCAGCTTTTGTTGTCGCGCAGTTTCACGACTTGCGCGGCGATCTTGCGATGATCCTCTTCAATGGCGGCGTAGTGTTTTTTGGTGGTGTTGACGTCTCTGTGGCCCAAGACGTCCGCGACCATATAGATGTCTCCCGTGGCTCTGTACAGATTTGTGCCGAAGGTACTGCGAAGTTTGTGAGGGGATATCTTTTTGAGAGGCGCCGCGGCGATCGCATACTTTTTCACGAGGTTTTCCACCGCGCGCACGGATATGCGGTGCACCTGCAAGGAGAGGAACAGCGCGTCGCGATCCTTGATCTCCACCTTTTCGCACCGATTGATAAGAGCCTGCCTCTCGCCGTAGATATAGTATTTCAGCGCGTCCGCCACCTCGTCGCCGAAATAGAGTATCGCGCGGTTGCCGCCCTTGCGCGTGACCGTGAACGCATTGGTCTCGAAGTCTATGTCCGAAGTGTTCAGCCCCACGCACTCGCTCACGCGGATGCCCGTGCCAAGCAGAAGGGTGAGGATGGCGACGTCGCGCGCGCGAGTGTTGCGCTGTATCTTGCGCTGATGTTCGCTCATGCCGTCTCCCGTCTCTGCGACGTCTAGGATGCGCTCCACCTCGCGGTGCTCCAAGCGGATGATGTCCTTGTCATGCTGCTTGGGCATTGTCAGCTTTGCCGCGATGTTGGACGGGATCCTGTCGTGATTGAAGAAGTATTTGAAAAAAGTGCGGACTGTGGAAATCTTCCTCGCCTTGCCCTTGTCGCCGTTGGTGTACTCCTTGCCGTCGTACTCGTAATAGCTCAAATATTCCAAATAGCTTTCGAGGTTGACCAAGGTGATCTTGGACAGGTCCTCTATGGTGAATTCCGTCACGTCTTTGTAGCCTCTGAAAGCGCGTACGTTGTGCAACAAAAAGTCGAAAAATATGCGCAGATCGTAGGCGTAATTCAGTCGGGTCAGGGCAGTGGTTTGAGGCTCTATGCCCACAAAAAACTCCTCGCAAAATTCGGGCAGGGTATCCCTGATCTCCCTAAGCCGCCTCGTCACGCTCTTGTCGCGTTCATTGAAATAGTTTGCCATAAGTCGTCCCCTTGATTATGTTTTCTTCATAATTATAATAAACTCTTCGCAAAATGTAAAGTACATTTTGTCGCCGCGGCGCGGATTCCTGCAAAGCAGGGGATTTTGGTTTTTGGATATTCCCAAATTTTTGCGAAGAGTTGCGCCTCTCCTTGCTATGCCTTAACCACGATATCATCTCTACGTCTTAGCCGCGCCACTTTTGCGGCGCATTAGCTGTATCCCTCAAAGCGGGGTATTATCGATACGTCTTAGCTGTATCAATCAACGCGGAGCCTAAGCTGTCCCATTATTTGAAACGTCGTAGTTGCGCCTCAGCCACGCCTCTTTCCGTAACAGCCTTAAATGCGTCTCTTCTCACGAGCATAATTGGGCTATCTTTATGTGGTGCCTCGTCTAGCGGTCATCGTCATGCCACTCCTCGCGGCGCCTTCGGGGCGGAATACCTGTTGACAATTCCTTTGCCGAATGATATTATAAAACCGCCACAAATTGTGAATATAACAGATAGCGCTTATTTAGGTAACAAGTGCATTTCTTGCTATGCTTTCTGTTGTATGGTTGCGATTTGTGGCGAATCCTAAAAGAATGCACTTGTTATATTTATGTGTTCGACAAGGCGCGTTCTTTCGGGACGCGCCGCATTTTTTAGGACATGAAATGCAATTTATCCGATTAGATTGCCTGTTTGCTTGCGACGCGAGGACTGAGTATCAAATTGCGCAAATGCGCATAGGGAGGTAATTATGAAACAAAAACACTTCAAGATCGTACTCTTGACGATCTGCGTCCTACTGCTCGCCGTCGCTCTCGTCGCCTGCGGCGAGAAAGATAAAAACAAATTTGGCGTGAGCGATTCATCGGGGAATGGCATCTGGGTCAACGGCATACCCACAGATGCGGAACTCGACGCATGCATAGCCTATGTTTACAACAACACTCGCCAAGGCGACAAATTATGGCAGATCCAAATTGGAAAATTCGAGGTTACTGAAACATCATGGCTTCGTGCGGATAATTTTTTTTCAATTGGTGGTTATGATTGTCACTTGCAGATTTTCAGTTATCCCGACTCGAAATCCGCAGAAAAAGACATTCCGTATTATAAGGAATATTTGAATGAGGGCATAATACATAAAGACAATTTGCTTATTTATATGTATGATTACAGCGACGCCGACTCGGTTGCAAAGGGTCTTGACGAAGCTAAGGAGTTTTATGAAAAGGTCATGGCTTCAAAACTGCCCGCGGGCGCTATCTCTGACGTAAGATACAAATTTATCAAGGATACTTTCAAAAAATACGGCAATAAAAACGCTCTGAAAGATATTAAAGAAATGGAGTTGGGTTTTCTGATAGATGAAACAAGAGAAGAGAGTTTAGGGGCTAGTATTATCCCCATGGATAAAGATGAGGAAACAACAATAATTTACACAAATTCCGTTGAAAGAATTGAGAGATTGAGGGAAGAGGAACTCCCGCATATGGATGAGTGGTACACTTCGGACAGCTACATTGACTTTGAAAAAGAAGAAGGTTTTGTGTTTGCACAGCTGACCGAAAAAGTGCATAGGGCCCCCTCTGACTACGAAAACGGGGATGAGTAGATCATAGGAGAAGGCACATGAAAAAGGCAGGCGAGCGCCTGCCTTTTACTCTTCTATGTCCTCTTTCAGCTTTTTCAAGATCTTGTTTTCGATGCGGCTGACTTGCACTTGGCTTACGCCCAGCTCGCGCGCGACCTCGCTTTGGGTGCGATCGCGGAAGTATCGGAGGATGATGATCTTCTTTTCGCGTTCGGGCAGTGCGCTGATGCAGTCGCGGAGCATAAGCTCGTCGAGGCGTTCGTCGGGGGAGGGATCGCCTTGAAGTTTGTCCTCCAACGAGGCGCCGTCGTCGTCGCCCAAGGGGTCGGACAGAGACAGCAAAAAGCGGCCGGTGTCAAGCGCAAAGACGATATCCTGTTGCTCCACTTCAAAGCGTTGGGCGAGCTGTTCGACGGAGGGCTCGTCGCCGCCCGTCTTTTGCACCTCGTCGATATATTGCGCGATCTTCGCCGCAAGCGATTTCGCCCATCTGGACACCTTGACGGCGCCGTCGTCTCGCAAAAAGCGCTTGATCTCGCCGCTGATCATGGGCACGGCGTAGGTGGAAAAGCGTACGCCGTAGCCGACGTCGAAGTTGAGCATAGCCTTGACAAACCCCATGGAGCCAAGTTGCATGAGGTCGTCGTATTCAAGACGCCCTCTGAAGCGCTTGACAACGGATTTAATCAGGGGAAGGTTGCTTCGTATCAGCGTTTCCTTCGCCTCGTCGTCGCCCTCTTGCGCCGCTTTTATGAGCATGACGGTTTCTTCGTGGCTGAGCATTATGAAAACACCTTTTTCATGGTCACGGCGGTGCCTTCGCCCACCTTTGACGTGACGATCATTTCGTCGGTGAAGGTCTCGATGATGGTGAAGCCCATTCCGCTTCGCTCGTCCTCCGCGCGCGTGGTGAAAAACGGCTCTTTGGCGGCTTCGACGTCCGCTATGCCGCAGCCGAAGTCCGTGACGGTCACGGTCAGGACGCGGTTTTTGTCGTCCACCTCACAGCGCAGGCTTATCAGCCCGCCTTCCTCGCCGTAGGCGTGCACGACCGCGTTGGTCACCGCCTCGCTGACGGCGGTCTTGACGTCGTTTATCTCCTCGAGGGTGGGGGAGCAGCTCAGCGCAAACGCTGCAACCGCGCTCCTTGCAAAGGCTTCGTTTTTGCCGTCCGAGGGCATGGTCATCTCAAAAAAATTGTTCATAAGCTCTCCTATTCGATTACGGGCACAAAAGCATATATCCCGCTGGTTCTGAACACTCTGTCCACCTGTGGGGAAACGTTTTTCAACAACAGCTCGGCGCGCTTTGCCTTCAGCTTTTTGTATCGCCCAAGCAAAAACCCAAGCCCCGTGCTGTCCACAAAGGTCACTCCGCTCATGTCCAGCGTGAGAGTGCGCATAGCGTGCGAGTCGATCAGCTTGTCTATATCCGCTTTCAGCGTGCGCGCGGCGTATTCGTCAAGCTCGCCCGAAAGCGCAACGCATATGTCGTTGCCGACAACCCTGAAATCAAGTTCCATATTGCCTCCTGTTTCAGCATAAACATTCCGAATGAAAGAAAAAGAACAACTTTTGAAGTTGCATCGGCGTTTATCACGAATCCTGTCAAAAATTTCTCAAAATCCACCTAAAAATCGATTGACATTCAGCGGATTATATTGTATTATTTTGAAGTCATCAGTCGGGCAGTCTGCGGGGTGTAGCGCAGCTTGGTAGCGCATCTGCTTTGGGAGCAGAGGGTCGGGAGTTCGAATCTCTTCACCCCGACCATATCAAAGCTCTACACCACGGCAATGCTTCATCAGTGGATTTCGGGCCTTTAGCTCAGTTGGTTAGAGCAGTCGGCTCATAACCGATCGGTCCGCGGTTCGAGTCCGTGAAGGCCCACCAAATTCCAATGGCCCGGTAGTACAGTTGGTTAGTACGCCAGCCTGTCACGCTGGAGGTCAGGGGTTCGAGCCCCCTCCGGGTCGCCAATGGTATGTGGCAGTGACATATGTCGCTGCCACATGTCAACAGATATCAGGATTTGCCTTGACATCTTGCCTCGGTAGCTCAGGTGGTAGAGCAAGGGACTGAAAATCCCTGTGTCGGTGGTTCGAGTCCGCCCCGAGGCACCAAACGCTGGTGTAGCTCAACAGGCAGAGCAACTGATTTGTAATCAGTAGGTTGTTGGTTCGATTCCGATCACCAGCTCCATGCGATATCAATTGCCGAAAGCATTACAGTAGGCAACGGATACAAAGGGTAGGTTCCCGAGCGGCCAAAGGGAGCAGACTGTAAATCTGCCGTCAGCGACTTCGGTGGTTCGAATCCACCCCTGCCCACCACAAAAACTCCACTAGACAGTGGGGTTTTTGTATTAAGTGGGTAGGGCGGATTTTAT
>CANQNC010000026.1 GCA_947625145.1 uncultured Clostridia bacterium | reverse complement strand
TTCGTCAAGCTGAGGCTTGACCGCGTAGTAAAAATTGTTGCCGTCGTATCTCGTCTGATCGCCCACCGCGCTCGAACTTGCCGTTTTCATTTTTGAAAAGCCCAAGGTCTCTCCCGCCTTTTCCGAGTCGTCCCCTTCTGCCGCTTCCGAGCTTTCGGGGGCGGAAGCGCACGTTTCCTCCCGCGCCTCGCGGAGCGGCGTTTCTGTGCTAGCGGAAGGGACTTCCTCTTTCGGAGCTTCCGCAAAAGCCGCCTTTGCTTCCTCTATCTTGCGCAGCATTTCGCTGTGCGCGCCCTCGCCTCCGAACATGGTCACAGAGCTTGAGCGCATGACGCAACCTATCCCGCTTTCCGCCGAAAACGGCACTTCAAACGTCTGATTGATGTCGTAAAGCGCCACTTTTGCAACATTCTTGCCAATCAAAAAGAGTTGGGCGCCCGACGGACGGAAGTCCAACGAGCAACTTCCCCTTGTGATATTTCCGCTTTCCGTAAGCCTCACGACGCCCTTGTGACCGCCTCCGCTGAGCACTATGATCTGTTTCTGTCCGCCCATATTCACCTCTTCAAAGGGTATGCCGAAAGCCCGCGGATGATGATTGCCGCAAGAATTTTATTTTTTGTATGGAAAAAGAGTTTCGCAGATGTTATAATAAACAATAATACTCTTGATAGGAGACGCAAAAGATGACGGAAAAACTTGGCCTCGTGATGGAGGGCGGCGGAGTCAAAGGCGCGTTCGAAGCGGGCATACTGTCCTACATTGCAGAGTTGGGCGTGACGTTTGACGGCGTTGCGGGGACGTCCATTGGCGCGATCAACGCGGGGCTGTACTTGGAAAACGGCGCGAAGGCGATCGTGGACATGTGGTCCGAAGTTTGGGCGGGGACCATCATGGACGTTGACGACGAGCTTTTGAAACATATCAAAAACTTCGGCTTTGACGCGGAATCCATCGCCTCGCTTGGGAAGCGGGTGGTAAGGCTCAAGTCCCTGTTGACGGGCTCGTACGAAAAGACGGAGACGTTTTTTGCAAGCAAGGTGCACGAGGACGTGATGCGCGCAAGCGGAAAACAGCTCGGTGTTGTGACCTACGATCTGACAAACAAAAAGCCCGTGGAAGCGCTGATAGACGAGATCCCCGAGGGCAGGCTTGTGGACTTTTTGATTGCCTCCGCGACCTTCCCCATCTTCCCTCCCAAGGAGATAGACGGCAAAAAGTATATAGACGGCGGAGTGTACAACAATCTGCCCGTCAATCTGCTCTGCCGCGGCGGGTTTGACAAGATGCTCGTTTTGCGCACAAACCCCGCCGACAAAAAGCCGAAGTGCAAGGAACCGATACGTGAGGACCTCGACCTGTTTTACATAATCCCCGACCGCGAGCTTGCGCACGTGATGGACTTCACCTCGTCAAAAGTCGCCGAGCTTATGGAAATGGGGAGAGAGGCGGCGCGCCTTGCCATGGACTACGGTCTTAAAGAATTTTTGGGGCTTTGAGCCCAAGTCAATACGCAAAAAGGAAGCAGATTATGTCCGCAAACAAGATATTACTTCTGGATTCAAACAGCCTTATGCACAGAGCGTATCACGCTCTGCCCAATCTCAAGACGTCCACGGGGCTGTATACGGGCGCGATATTCGGGTTTTTGAACATTTTGCTGAGGCTCATCAAGGAGCAACAGCCCACGCATATCGCCGCCGCGTTCGACCTCAAAGGCCCCACCTTCCGCCACGAAATGTACAAGGAGTACAAGGCGACGCGCAAGCCCATGGACGAGGAACTCCGCCAGCAGGTCGAGCCGCTGAAAGAGTTGCTCCGGCTGATGGGCATAAAGATCGTCAGCATGCAGGGATATGAGGGCGACGACATTTTGGGCACGCTTGCAAAGCGTTTCGAGGACAAGTGCGTCATCGTGACGGGGGACAGGGACAGCTTTCAGCTTGTGTCTCCCACCACGCAGATCTTTTGGACGAAGCGGGGAGTGACCGAAATAGAGGTCTACGACGAGGCGAGGCTGCTTGCTGAGGGCTTTACGCCAAGTCAATATGTTGACTACAAGGCGTTGCGCGGCGACCCGTCCGACAATATCCCCGGCATACCCGGGATAGGGGAAAAGACGGCGAAACAGCTGATAGAAAGATTCGGCTCCTTGGAAGGAGCGCTGGAGCACGCGAGCGAGGTAGGCGGCAAAGTGGGACAGGCGCTTGCCGAGGGAAGAGAGATCGCCCTGCTCAGCCGCGCGCTTGCCGAGATAAACACAAACGTCCCCGTGGAGTGCACGCTGGACGACATAAAATTCACTCCCGTCTTTTCGCAGGCGGTCAGGACGAGGCTTGCGGAGCTTGAGATAAATTCGCTCGCCTCGCGCATGACGTTCGAAGCCGCGCCCGCGCCCTCTTCCGCGCAGTCCGTCCCCAAGGCCGAAACGCATATCGCGACCGCGGACGCGCTTGCGCAGGCGCTTAAGGCGGAGGAGTTTGCGCTGTATATCGGAGGGGAGATACGCTTCGCCGTGAAAGCGGGAGAGGAGTTTGTCGTAAACTGCGCGGAGGATCTGTTTTCAAGCGGCATAAGTTTCGACGAGGCGCTCTCCGTCATACGCGAAGCGGCAAAAGGAGCGCTTGTCGTTTGCTACGACTACAAAACTCTGTCAAAGACATACGACATTCAAGCGGCGGGATTTTTCGACGTGATGATCGCGGCGCACCTTGCAAGGGACAGCGCGCCAATCAAAAACATCGAGCAGGTCTTGGGCGCGGACGGGCTTGAAACGGGGGCTTCCGAACTGTTGGTCGAAAAGGAGAGGCTGACGGCGATTTTGCACGAAAAAGGACTTTACGAGCTGTTTTCGGACGTTGAACAGCCGCTTGCTGTGGTTTTGAGGAATATGGAACAGCGCGGCGTTTGCGTTTCGGCGGACATTTTGAAACAGCTTGAGGACAAGTATGCGAAGAGGATAAGCGAGCTTACAAACAGGATATACGAGGAGGCGGGGACCTCGTTCAACATAGCCTCGCCCAAGCAACTCGGCGAAATTTTGTTTGAAAAATTGGGGCTTGCAAGAGGGAAGAGAACCAAGACGGGCTATTCGGTCAGCGAGGACGTGCTTTCGAATCTGGTGGGCGAGCATCCCATCGTCGCGGACATTTTGGAGTACAGGCATTATGCAAAACTGCAATCCACCTATGTCGTGGGGCTTCAACCGCTTATAAGGGGAGGGCGGATACACACCGAGTACAATCAGTGCGTCACCACAACGGGTAGGCTGTCCTCCACAAATCCCAACCTTCAAAATCTGCCTACTCGCAGTGAGGACGCAAAGGACATAAAAAGCGCCTTCTTCCCAAGCGACGGCAACGTGCTTGTGTCTGCGGACTACTCGCAGATCGAGCTTCGGCTTATGGCGCACATGAGCGGGGACGAGGATTTGATAGACGCCTTCAAGCACGGCAAGGACATACACGCCATGACCGCGGCGCAGATACTCGGCATTGCGCTCGAGGACGTCACGCCCGCGCAGAGACGGGACGCAAAGGCGGTCAACTTCGGCATCATTTACGGCATAAGCGGGTTTGGGCTTGCGGAAAACCTGTCCATTCCGCCGTACAAGGCGAAGAAGTTTATCGACAACTACTTCCTCTCCCACCCCAAAGTGCGCGAGTATATGGACAGATGCGTGTCCGAGGCGAGAGAGAGGGGATATTCGCTGACCATGCTGGGCAGGCGCAGGAACCTGTCCGACCTCAATTCGGCAAACTACAACATCAGGTCGGCGGCGGAGAGAATGGCGATGAATACCCCTCTTCAAGGCTCGGCGGCGGACATCATCAAGTTGGCGATGCTGGGCGTGGAGAAGAGGCTTTGCGGCATGAAGTCGAAGATGATACTTCAGATCCACGACGAGCTGATCGTGGACGCGGCAAAAGAGGAGGAGGAAGAGGTCAAACGCCTGCTTTCCGAGGAGATGGAAAACGCGGTCAAACTGTCCGTCCCTCTTGTGGCGGAGGCGAGAAGCGCAAAGGATTGGGCTTCCTTGAAATGAGCATGAAGATAGCGATTGTGGGAGGAATAGGATCGGGCAAGTCCGAGGCGCTTGCCGTCGCGCGCGCGCTTGGCATGGCGACCCTCAGCGCGGACGAGATCAACGGCGAACTGCTTGAAAGTGCGGAATATATCGCGAGGCTGGCGGAGCTGTTCCCCTTTGCCGTGAAGGACGGAAGAGCGGACAGGGCAACGCTTGCTCGGCATGTCTTTTCGGACGACGGGGAAAGGGAAAAGCTGAACGCGCTCGCCCATCCGCTCATCCTTGAAAAGATACGCTCGGACATGCGGGATCCCCTTGTCGCGGAAGTGCCCGTCTTTGACAAAGACGAGGCGGAGGGGATATTCGACGTCGTGGTGCTGATCTCGGCAAGCGAAGCCGTCCGTAGACAGAGGCTTGAAAAGAGGGGCATGTCCGCGGAAGATATTTCCGCCCGCATGCGCGCGCAAGACCCCGACGCGCTTTTGCATATCGCGGACTACGTGCTTCCAAACGAGCAGAGCGCGGACGATTTCAGAAAACGAGTGGAAAGTTTGCTGAAAAAGTTGACGGAGACGGACTGACTTCAAGCCCTCGCGCCCAAACGAGCTTTGTTTGCAATCGCGTTTCATCTTGCGAGGCGAGCGTGAAACGCCTTTTAATTTATCCCCGCAAAGAGGAATTTTTGACAATATCAAACGCTTATGATATACTTTTGTTATGTACGGCGTTTACAGCGACATCATTTTGGCGGCTCAAAGGGCGCTTGCCGACTTCGACGGCGTGGAGCGGCTTTTGGAGTATCCCGAAATACAGGCGGACAAGGCGTATTATCTGTCCTTGCTGTCCGAGTACAACGCGCAAAAAAGCATAAAGGACAAAATGGACGGGCTTGTCGCGGCGCTTGACGAACAGGAGGAACTGTCCCGTTTGCTTTCCGTCGCGGAGGACGAGAGGGAGCGGGACGGAATATATGCGGAGATCTCCGCGTGCAGGCTCAAAGCGATGGCGCTTGCCGAGGGGCTCAGCGACGCACTCGGCTTGAAGCACGTCGTCGAGCGGGCGTACGCAAGGCTGAAGATGACGGCAAGATCCGCAAAATTCGGCGAGCAACTCTTCGCGCAAATGTCTGATTATCTCATATCCGTGGGCGCAAGAGTTGAAGAGAGGCGCAGGGGCGAAAAGGACGGATACGTCTCCGAGATATCCTTCGTCGCGGAGGGCGAGGACGTGTTTGCAAGGCTAAAACCCCTTCGCGGCGCGCACAAAGTTTTTGTGCCCAACGCCAAAAGCGAGGAGCTGTGCTTTGCCGTCACTCCCGCCGCAGAGACGCCCAAGATATCCGAAAATGACGTCAAAATAGACCTCTTCCACTCAAGCGGAGCGGGCGGGCAAAACGTAAACAAGGTGGAGACCGCCGTGCGCGCGACGCATATCCCCACGGGCATATCCGTCGTGTGTCAGGACGAGCGCAGTCAGCTCAAAAACAAGCGGCGCGCCATCGAGACCTTGCAAAAAAGGCTTACGGACATGAGCGAGGCGGCGGAAAAGAGGAGGATAGAGGGGGATATCTACGCGCAATTTTGCGAAAAGAACACGCCCATATCCTTCGACTACGCGGGCTCGACAATGACGGACGCGAGGCTTAAGAGCGTCAAAAATGTGCCATTCCCGCTTGCGGACTTCCCGTCGTACATAAACGGACTTATCGCGTTATGACAACAGACATCTTTCTTAAGACCCACAAGATCGCCCTATCCTCCGAAAACATGGTTTTCAAGACGGAGGGTTTCATCTCGTCCACACGCAAAACGCTTGCGATAGACGCTTTCGTTTCCCGCGCGGCGGAGGGGATATTGACGGCGAGACTTGACCTTGCCGAGGGCTGTTACAGCGTGCAGACGGCGGACGGGCGCTATACCATGTACTTTTGCATGCGGCGAAGCGTAAACCCCGAGGGGGACATAATATTTTACAAATTTTTGAACGCCGCCGAGGACGTCGGGGGAGTGGACAGAGGAATACGCGAATATCTTTCCGCAAACGACGAAATCGAGCTTATCCTCCGAGACAGCGAGGACGAAATTGCAAAAGAGGAGTTTGCAAGGCTGTATCTTGTGTCGGGCGCGGACGGCGCGGTCAACTTCCCCTATCTGAACGACGTTCAGCGCAAGATCGTGGAGACTGAGGACGCCAACATGCTCGTGCAGGGCGTGGCGGGAAGCGGCAAAACAAACGTCTGCGTGGAAAAAATCGTCTATTGCGCGTGCAGGGGCTATCGCGGCAGAGTGCTTTACACCACCTTTTCGCGGGGGCTTTTGAGCGAGACCCGCGGCAGAGTGGAGCTGTTTTTGAAAAACATAACCGATTTTGTCTCCGCGTACGAGCAGGGGAACATAGTCTTTTTGGACGGAAATCACAAAAAGGCGATAGAAAACAAATTGGGCATCCTCTTTTCAAACGACGAGGACGCGGAAATGATATCCGCGCTCAAACGCGTCGCCGCGTTTTTGAAAGAAAGCGTGGACTATTTGCTGATAGAGGACATCTACGCCCGCCGTTTCCCGCCCGTCGAGGTCGCGGGAGAGGCGGTGTTTTTGAAGGAATATCTCGCCGACGGCAGAGGTCGCCTTTCGGGAGCGCTTGACAAGATAAAAAACATATCTCCCGAGATCGTCTACAAGGAGATCTACGGCATGATCTTCGGCAAATACGAGCTGTCCGAGCCGAAGGATATGATGACCAAGGAGGAGTATGTCCGCTCCCGCAGCGACAGCTTCACCCCGCGCGAGTGCGAAGTGATCTACGCCGTTGCGCTCGACTACGCCGACTTTTTGAAAAAGAGGGGATATTCGGACAACAATCTGATGAGTCGCAGGTTGCTCGCCGAGCTTTCGGAGCCCGAATATTCGGTGGGCGTGATAGACGAGGTGCAGGACTTCACGCAGGTCAACCTCTGCCTCATGAAAAAGCTGTGCAGGAAGCTGTTTTGCGTGGGGGACGCGTTGCAGATGATCAACCCCTCCTACTTCAACTTCGGATATCTCAAGCGGCTCATGTATGGGGACGTCACGGGCGTGAGCGAGCTTAGGCACAACTATCGCAGCGCTCAGCGCATAGAAAAGATCGCGGAAAAGCTGGGGGAGATGAACATATCGCGCTTCGGTACGCACAGCTTTGTCCTGAAAGGGGAAAGCGTTCCGTCCCCTCTTCCTTGCGAGACTGTGTTTGTGCACGACAGGAGCTTTGTGTATGCCCTCGGCGACAAGCGCTTTGAAAACCTCACCGTCATCGTTGCCTCGCAAAAGAAAAAGGAGAGTTTGAAACCCTCCTTAAACGCGGAGATCTTGACAGTCGCGGAGGCGAAGGGCTTGGAGCGCAACACGGTTATCCTCTTGGACGTGCTCAGCGACAACGCGGACAAGTGGAGATATCTGCATCAGATGTCCCTCAACCGCAAGACCGCGGACGAAAATTCGGTTTTCAGATATTATTTCAACCTGTTTTACGTGGGCGTATCCCGCGCGAGACAGCACCTCTTTGTCGTGGAGGCGGACCCTCCGCGCTTCTTTGACAAGCTGTTCGACGAGTGCTTCGAGCGGAGGAACAAGGAGCGCGCCCTCTCGCTGTTGCGGGAGATCGCGGGCAAGCTCAACATAGACGACGACGAGTTTGTGGAGAGGATCGAGCAGTTCTGCGCGCTCGAGCAGTACGACAACGCGCGCGCGGCGGCGGACAGGCTGTCCTCGGACGAGCTCAGAGCAAGCCGCCTTGCGTATATAGAAGTGCATGAAAAGTTCCTGAGATACGGCAGATACAGGGACGCGGGCGTGGAGTTTTGGCGCAGAGGCATGGACGACGAGGCGCGCGAAATGTTCTCGCGCTCGGGGGACGAGAAACTCTTCGAGCTTATGGACGCCTGTCAGAAGAAGGGGCGCGGCGCCCTCGACCCCGAGATCGTCGGCTTCTATCCCCTTGTCGCGGACAACGAGTTGGCAAGGGATATCATTTTGGAGACGCTCAACAACGATTGCAAACAAATATCCGCTTCTTTCAAAGAGGCAAGCGCGAAAATGAGGAGAAAATCATGAACGAAAACAACATCCAAGAGTTGATAGACAGTTTTGTCGCCTATCGCAACCTGATCGCCCCTCTGCAAGAGAGTCTGAACGCCGTAGGGCAGACGTACGCCGAGATACGCGCGGACCTTGACGCGCTTTCCGACAACCTTTCGGGGGACGCCGTGAAGCAGTTGGAGCGCGTACATTCCACCCTAAACGCGCAGGCGAAGAGCGGACAGGAACTGATGAACAAGATATCCGAGTACGCGCGCTCGGGGGACAACTTCGCGCAGGCGGTGAACAGGCTGACCTCCGTGTTTTCGGACCTTGCGGACAGAGTGGCATCCTTGGAGGAGACCGAGAGGAGCGCCCGCGAACAGCTTGAACGCATAGACGCGCTCATAGAGGAAAAGAAGACCTCGTACAACCTCAAAGAGTTGCAAAAATCGCTGGACAGATTCAGCGCGAACATAGAGAAGATCAGCGAGTTCATCAACCGCGATATCGCGTCCGTCATGAGGAGCAACGCGGACAAGATAGAAAATATCCGCAAGGAAAACGAGGAGCTTAAAGCCATAGTCGTCAAGCAAAATCAGGATATGGCGACGCTCACCGCAATGTTTGCCGAGACGACGGCGCTTCTGAAAAAGGTGGTCGAGGGCAGCTCTGTCAACGAGCAGTACCTATTCGACGCTTTCGACAAGTGGGCGGCGGACAGAAAGGTCAAGATCAAGCGGAAACAATAGGGCTTTTTTCGGGTACGTATGGCATCTTTTGAGGAACAATTGCTTTTTGCGATAAAAAAGGACGACCTCAGGGCGTTCAACGCTTTGGCGGAGGACTTCCGCCTAGGCGGTTTGCGCATGGGCAGATTTCCCGTATTGTCCCTGCTTTATATGTACGGCGCGCGCAGAATTTTGTCCAAACACGAAAAGAGCTTTTTGAAGATCTCCGCATGGGAGCCCGTCTCCGAGCCCGCCGCCGTCTCCGCGCTGTTTTCGGAAAAGGCGGGGAAGTGCGCGAGGCTCTACTTTGACGACGCGATCGTCACTCCGCTTGAGATGCTGTTGATCTTGGATATGACCAAACGGCTGAAAAGGGCGTATCCTCAGGTTCGGCCTCCCGAAGCCGTCAAGGAGAGGATGAGGCGGATCTACAACATAAAATACGCGCTGAAGATCACTTTCAAGGACAAGTCCGTCTCCTTGGAGCGCCGCCCGCTTACGAGGAGGGAGAGGAAGAGGCTTGTCGCCGCGTGCGTCTGCCTCGCGCTTGCGATCGCGATCGTCATCGCGACCCCGATCACGGCGGTTTCGCTGTTGCCCGACGTCTCAAAGGGAGAGGTGACAAAGCTCAGCCAAATAGATTTCTCCTCGCAAAACACGTACAAGCTGATGAAAGATATCGTCGTCCCCGCGGACGTCAATGTGCAGAACGTAAATTGCACGATCTTGGGCAACGGCAAAAAACTGATCTTCCAAAAGGACGCGACCTTCGGCGCGCTCTACGGCACGCTGTCCGACATAAGCGTGGAAACAGAGGGAAGCCCGATCTTCAGAAGGTGCGAAAGCGGCGGGACTCTCTCCTCCGTGGACATAAACGTCAATGCGGACGTGCAGACCTCCGAGAACAGCGCGTTTGTCGTCTTGATAAACTACGGCGTTTTGGACGGCGTGCGCGTCAACGTTCGGGGGAAGCTGTCCGCGTACGGGCAGGGCGATTCGCCCGAAAACGGGACGCCTTTCGGCGGGTTGGTTTTGCTGAACTCCTACTACGACGTCACTCCCGCTCAGCGAGCGTACGGCACGCTGAAAAATTGCAGCGTGCATTACAACAACTTCTCCTTGGAGGGGGATCTTGCCGCAAACGCGACATTCGGCGGGATCGTGGGCGAAAACGACGGAGTTGTGCAGGATTGCACGGTTTCGGGCAAGATATCCTCGCAGACCTTCGACGTCGGGGGCGCGTGCTTTGTCAACGGCCGCTCGCTTGTCAACATATCCTGCGAGGCAAGCCTGTCGCAAGTCGCGGCGGACGAGGGTTGGACTCCCATTGTCGCGGGGATAACCGTGGAAAACTACGGCACTGTCGAACAGTGCAAATTCTCGGGCAACATAGAGGCGCAAAGCTCAAACGACGCCATTGCGGCGGGGATAACCGCGCGCACGTTTGGCAAAGAGAGCTATTGCCTCTCGTCGGGAAGGATATCCGTCGTTGCAAAGACCGCTTCCGTGGGCGGCGTCTTCGCAAGGAGCGAAATTTACGTTTATGAGGTTTATTTGCAGGCATACGTCACTTTCGGCGTGGCGAACAACTGTTTGAGCACGGCGGAGATCGTCGCCACACTGTCCGAGGACGGCTCGTGCGTCGGCGGCATAGGCGGTTACATACAGCAGGGCGCGTTCGGATCCGCGGACAACGTCGTGTATTGGGGCGGCGGAGTCGCAAACAGCGTCTTTGCGGGGAACATAAGCGCAAACCGCGACTATGCGGGAAGCGTGGTCGGCGTGTGCGGCGCGGACATATATCTGCAAAACGCCAACGTGTCAAACGATAAGGATGAGCACAACTTCGAGGGGAATTTGTATCTCGAGGGCGCGCTCTCCGCTTTCGGCGCGACATTCGCCACGGTGGAAGAGGAAAACGTTTTCCACGCCGTCGAGGACAAGGGCGCGACTCCCTCTTCGCTTGCTCAATTGAAGGCCTCCGAACTCTATTTATCCATTTGCGACAAGCTCGGCTTGCCCGCCTGAATTTCCACACGACCAAAAAGCACGACCCCTGCCTGTTTGCAACAAACTCGCCAGACCGCCTGATTTTCCGTCGTTCTGTCCCGCTTGAGACGCGCGGAGAAAAATTTTTGTTTCGCGGCAAAATTCGTAAGCAAAAGTAGTTGAATTTTGAAAAACCGTATGCTATAATTCCATCATCATATAAAAATCGAATAAACCTTGCGAGAGTTTTACGCAAAAAATCAAACCGCATTTTCAAGCGGCTTTTTTCTTTTGCGTAAAAATCCCACCTCTATACCCAAAACAAAACAATATATATAAATAAATATATATAAACAACAAAACAACAAATAAAAAACAAAAAAATAATGTAAAGGGGTGTAACACATGGATCCTAAAAAAGCGTTTGAAAAGATCATCGGCTACGAAAGCGTCAAGCAAGAGCTTCTGCGCGTATGCGACCTGCTGAACAACACCGCAAAGTACGCGGCGCTCGGCGTCACCATGCCCGGCGGATTGCTTCTGTCAGGCGATCCCGGGCTCGGCAAGACCACCATGGCAAAGTGCTTCATCAAGGCAAGCGGGCTTAAGGCGTTTGTCTGCCGCAAGACAAAGTCCAACGGGGAATTTGTCAACGACATCAAGGACGCTTTCGACAGAGCGGCGTCGACGGCTCCCGCCATAGTTTTCCTCGACGACATGGACAAGTTTTCCAACAACGACGAGGACCACTCGGACGCCGAAGAGCTTGTCACGGTGCAGTCCTGCATAGACGAGGTGCGCGGCAAGGGCGTTTTTGTCATTGCCACTGTCAACGACACCCGCAAACTGCCCAAGTCCCTGCTGCGCGCGGGCAGATTTGACATGCGCATAGAGATCGAACCGCCAAAGGGCGACGAGGCGAAGAGGATAATTTCTTACTACCTCTCCAAAAAGCGGTTTGTCGCGGATGTGGACGTGGACCTCATCGGCAACCTCCTCGACGGCTACAGCTGTGCGGATCTAGAGACCGTTGTCAACGAGGCGGGCGTCTACGCGGGGTATGCGGGGAAGTCCATGATAGACACGGACGACATCATCCGCGCCTGCATGCGCATCATCTTTGAGGCTCCCGCGTCCACGTATCCTCACAGCGAGCGCACTCTCGCCATGATAGCCTGCCACGAAGCGGGTCATGCCGTCGTGGCGGAGATCCTCGAGCCGGGCAGCGTAAACATAATCTCCGCGAGCAACTACGACAGCAATTGCGGCGGCGTGACTTCCGTCTCCACGGATCGCGATTATTTCCAGAGCATAGAATGCATGGAAAACCGCGTCACCATGCTTATGGCGGGGAAGGCGGCGACCGAGATGAGTTTCGGCATGCTCGACACGGGCGCGTCCGCGGACATCAAGCGCGCGATGGACATCGTCAGGCGTTTTGTCACCAAGTACGGTCAGGCGGGATATTTCTGCGCGGACCGCTACACCGACGACGGCGCGTTCCAAAGCAACTTCATAGACATCTCCGTCAACATGACGTTGACAAGACTGTACGAAAGGGCGCGTAGGATACTTGCCGAAAATCGCGAGTTCCTCGACGCGCTCGCTGACGCCGTCAAAAACAGCCCCTATATCATTGCTCCCGAAATACAAAAGATAAAAGCCGAGCGCCGCGCGCAAAGCGCGGCATAAAGCAAAACGCCTTGTTGTGCAAATTTGCACAACAAGGCGTTTATACGTCGAAATACAAAAGATAAAGTGACGAATTTGCGATTTTGCGCAAATCACTCAACAGGCTTCGGGTCGTCCGTGCGTTCAAGCAAAAAGTCCGTGGACACGCCGAAATAATCGGCAAGGGCAACAAGCACTTTGTTGCTCACCTCCCGCTCTCCCGTCTCATAGCGCGATATGCTGTTTTGACCGAGATGCAAGTCCATCGCCAACTTTTGCTGTGATATCCCGCGCTTCTCCCGAAGTTCCTTGATACGTCGCATAAAATACCTCTTGACAACATTATGCCGTATCGGTATAATAAAAATATCCCAAATTGGTATATTTGGTATTTAGCACATATATTGTAAAAATGGTGGCTTGGCGCAAAATCTGAAAATATAAGCGAAAAAATGGTATTTTGTTATTGACAAATAATACCAAAGTGGTATAATTGAAATATCCCAAAACGGGATAAACGAGGAAAATGATCAAAAGAGACCAACTGAAAATAACATCAAAGCGTAAAGGACGAGGACAGGCGTCTTTTATTATACATTTTGAAATTTCCGCTTTGGCGGGAAAATAAATAAACGTGAGGTAACAAAATGAGCAAAGAAGCGATCAAGACATTCAACGGCAAGATCATCGGCTATATCGAAACAAAGCCGAACGGAGACAAGGTCGTGACAAATTTCACAGGTCAAATTTTGGGCTACTACAAAAAGGGCCCCAACATCACGACGGATTTCGTCGGCCACATCGTCGCGCGCGGCGACGCATGTTCAATGCTTTTTAAGTGAGGTGAGTTATGGGGCTTTTCGACAAGAAGAAAAAACAAAAAGAGCAAGAAGAGCTTGAGCGCATCTCAGCTCCCTATCGTGCAAAAACTTTGGCGCAACTTACGGCAAGCGTGGAGCGCATGGAGGCCGGTAATGCACAAGAGATTTTCATATTGATAAAAGAATACTTGATCAGGCTGTTCACAACTCCGGAAAGTGACGGCGGTTTTGGCATGTCGGCGGAAAGAGTTACGCCTTATATGGATCAAGCGGCCAGATTTTTTATGTATCTTTGGACAGGAGATCCACATACCGGGTTTGACAAAATACGATTTATTCCATATAAGAGCAAAGACGAATTAGGCAACGAGCGTATCGCAAATTGGCCGATAGAATTTCTCCGCCACTATATCAAACTCGGCTATCCGTATGAGCATAGGTTCGGCAAAAAAGGAGAGCACGCGAGTGAGCTTTTGCCCGACATATTGAAATGTATTTTCAGGTATGACAAAGAGGAAGGATTTTTCATATATTCGTTTGATATGGAAGAGCTTGCGGACGACAACTGCCCTCTCTATGACAAATGGCTGTATGAGCCCGGCGTGGATTCGGGTATCATAACCTGCCGCCTTGCCGCTCTGATGGTCGTCGTAGACGAAGAAGCGTTGACCATGTATGGGCTGTATCGCAAGAAAAACGGCGTACAAACGGATGAATTTATCACCTTTGACGACATCAAGTTTGAAAACGACGAGTACAATCAAAAGCTGAAAGCATTTTTGAATGGCTGTCAAACCGAACGAATGACAAATCCCATTTGGGACGCATGCGTCAACCTCGCCATATATAGACATTGCAATTGACGAGCAATAGGACAAACCAAGTAAATCAACTCTCGGCGCCGCAAAATTGCGGCGCCTCTCTTTTGTCCCTTGCCGCGGCGTATAGATCATCAAAACCGTCTGTAAAGCCGCCCAAAACCGCTACGGCGATAAGAAGGGGAACGCAATTTTTTTTGCGTTTGATTTTGTATGGCAGATTTGATATAATAATATCATGGCAAATAAAAATCGTAAATTTTTATTTACATTGTGCTGTTTGCTTTTGGCGGCGGCGGTCGGGTTCTGTTTGGGATCGTGTGTTAGGCCCCAATCCGTTTACGCCGTTTCAAACGAAGCGAGCATAAGCGAGGCGGCGGGACAAACCGCCGACATACTTACGGCGGACGACATATTTGAAAATTACACACAGACGAGTTTGAAAGAGCAATACGACGACAAATCTGTGCTTGAACAATTGAAGCAAAACGACAAAATTGCGGACGAAGCGTATGAACGCGCCGTCGACGTGCTTGAAGGCAATGCAAAGTTTGTTCCGAAAAGGGAATTTTCGTCCGAAGCCGAGGGCGACAACAAGATCGATCAAGTCGGGGATATCGCCAAATACTCTCAAAACGAGCTTAAATGCATATGGACGGCAAGCGAGATCATCCTCACGGGCATTTACGGCGTGCCGGAGGAGTCCTTCAACGTCTTTGTGGACGTGGATGAAGAAGAGAGTTTGCCCTACATCATTTTTTCGCAAAATCACGGATACTATGCTCACTGGTTTGACAAGATCAAGCTGAAAAAGGGCATGAACAAAATCGTGTTTCCGACTTTCGGGCAAGGATACATTTCCAAAGACGAGATAAGGGGCGGCGCAATATATCTGTGCAATCCGTATTTCAGGAGAGAGCAGGGCAAGGTCGAAGTTTATATAGAAGGCGGGGGATATTATCCCGTTTTCAGAAAGGACGGAAACGAGCGGGAATTTTTGGATTTTCTTGCGGAATACGAGGCGGATAGAAAGGAAAACAACTTGCTTGACATGGCAGAGCTTGTCACCGATCACGCCATCATTTCCACAACTTCCTCTTCGCTTTACGACGTATATTTCAACAATGACGTGATCACGCCGAGCAAAAACCTTGAGCTTTGGGGAAATTATTTCACAACGCTGTTTGAGTTCAACGGCATCCCCACAAGCGAAAGCTCTTCGCTTGACGTGCCGTACGACCCGCGCAACGATCATGTAAGGATAAATTTCAGATACATGACCTATTATCAAGGCTCGGGCGCATACTCGTATTCATATCACATCGGGTGGTATTACGAGCATTATTGGTTCGCAAATTTTTACAACGCGAAGCAACCCATCAAAGATCACGGGCAATCCGCCCATCTTCTTTTCGGGATAGGGCATGAACTCGGGCACGCTTTGGACAACGAGCCGCGAAAGATCAACGAAACGACAAACAATTTTACCGCCGCTATGGCGTATTTCAACGTTGTCGGCATGCCGCATCACGAGCAATATCAGCCGTTTGAAAAGACGCTCAAGGCGCTTTCGAACGATTATACACTTGACTACAAGGCGTATGACGACGGGCAGATCATGTACACAAAAAAGGATTATCCGACCAACTATGACCACAATTATTTGATATGGTGGGATCTGGAGGCGGTTTTCCCGGGATTTTGGGCAAAATTCAACAATTATTTCCGCGGGGCTGTGGAAAAAGACTTGAGCATGGAGGAAAAATACGTCTACTATTCTTCCCTCGCCACAAAAACCGATCTTTCGGCTTACTACGAGCGTTGGGGCTTTTATTATGGCAAAAGCTACAACGAGTGGAAGCATAGATTTGTTTACGAAAACTCGTCCGAACGTTTTAAGACATTGATGAAGCAAGCCGAAAACGAGGGGAGGATAGAGGATAAATACGATCACTTTTGGTATGTCGACGGGGCTCAGTACGATTTTGCGCAGAACCACAAAAACGTTTCGGACGCCGAAAAAGCGTACAGCGGAGGAACTCCGTCTATAACCAAGATCGTCAAGGCGAACAGCTCTCAAAGGACGGTCTATATCGCAAACGTCAAGGATGAATATCACCTCGGCTACGAGGTCATGTCGAACGCGGGAGGAGAGTGGAAACTTGTCGGCTTCACGTACGGCTCGACTTTTGCGGACAGTCATTATTATGCGTCGGATCCGCAATACAAAGTTGTTGCGATAAACAGATATTTTTATCCAAGCGAGGAGAGTTTGGCGGTTTCGGAAGTTTCGTCAGATCGGTCGGGCGTTTGCAGGATAGACCAAACATATTTCGGCACGCTCATCGAGGCGTTGCGCGCGGCGACCGACGGACAAACCATCTGTCTCTTGTCGGATTGCAAGTTGGAAAACTTTTATGTCAACGCCGCCATTACGCTCGAAGTGGATCCTTCCGTTCAAAACGACGTTTGCATAATCACGGGCAAAGCGTTTTTGCAATGTCACGATCGGCTCACGCTGAAGGGCAGACCGAACGCGAAGATCGTTTTCGACGGCAATTCGTCTCAGTCGACGACCCCCGTGATCTACGGGAGCGGCGGGGAATTGAAAGCGGAAAACATAGTTTTCAGAAATCTGATCACAAATTACTTGGCGGGAGCCATCTATGCTCAGAGCATGGATGTCGAACTGTACGATTGCCGCTTTGAAAATTGTATGGATCAACGATCCGAAGGCGTGATCCACGCCATGAAAAAAGTGAAAATGCAAAATTGCGAGTTTGTGCAATGCGAAGAGCCCTGCCTCAACATGACCAACATCGAGGACTTGACCCTTGTGCAAAGCGTATCCGAATTTTCCGTCGTATTCGGGGATTTCGATGGCGTCAGAAATATAACGCTCGAGGGAGAGTTTGACGACGACGTCCTTAAAAAGATAAAAGTAAGCTCGGAATATATGTTTGCGTTCGACGGCGCGTCCATATCCGTTTCCAAACTTCGATACGATCTCAAATTCCATGAAAGCGGCGCGAGTTTCGATTTCGAGCTGAAAAGCCGCGAGTTTGTATTCGGCGCCGAGCGGCAATACGAATTGGGCGAAAATCAATATGTCGAATACGAGGATCGCGCGAGCGGGAAAAAGTATTTCTGCGGCGACAAGATCGCGGTCGACAAAGATATGGAGTTCGACGTCGCGATCAAGGACAAAGCGAAGCTGAAAATTTATGACAAGCAGGGCTTGCGGGAGGTCTTTTATCCGCAAAACGGACAAATCTATCTGCCGACCGCGGACGGAGCGCAAAACAAAATTTCGGCATACAAAAACGGGGACGAGGTCACAGACGCGGGCAAGGTTTACGCGCCCGAACCGAACGCCTGTTTGATCGCGATCTACCAAAGCTGTTGGGCATGCGCATTCTATGTCGACGGCGAGATCTACGACGTGCAATACGGCGCGTACGGGCAAACGATGCGGTTGCCTAAACTTGAAAACGAGGGCTTTTTGGGCTGGCAGTACGATCTGCAATTTGTCTCGGACAGCGTCGTCCTGAACGGGGACGCGGATCTGGTCGCGGTTTTCGAAGAGGATATCCCCGAGATTTACGAGCTTGACAAATGTCGGATACAGATCGACGGAAGCTATGCTTACACGGGCGACCCGATCGTTCCGAAAATAACGATTTATTTCAACGGGCTGATCGTCCCCGAAGATCGCTATACGATAGATTGCTCGAACAACGTGTCGGCGGGGGCGCATGCGGAAGTTTGCATAACGTCTGTGCAAGGCTTGTCGACGGGGAGCAAGACTCAAACTTTCACGATAGATCCCAAACGACTTGCAAAAAGCGATATCACCGTGACGGGATTGAAAGATTTTGTCTACACCGGCGCCGAGACCGAACAAAACTTGAAGATATCCTACAAAAACGCGGAGATCGAGGATTTTTCAACGGAATATCTAGGCGACAGGATCAACGCGGGCACGGTGCGCATCAAGATCGCGTTTTTCGGGAACTTTGCGGGGGACGTGTACTTCGAGTATGTCATATCCAAAGCGGACAGGGAGGATTTTGAGGTCAGACAGGCGGGCTGGGTCTACGGCGAGGTCGCTCCGCCGCCGACCGTGACGGGGCTCGCGGACGCAGTCGTAACTTACGCGTATTCGGAAACGAAAGACGGCGCTTACACCGACGTTGCGCCGACAAAAGCGGGCGACTATTGGATAAAGGCGACGATAGGAGCGTCTCAAAACTACCATTCGGCAGAGGCGAAAGCGATGTTCGTGATCGAAAAAGCCGACAGCCCGAAAATTGTGCCCGACTCGAAAATGACGGTCGGGAGAAAGACGGAAACTTTGAGGGCGGTCCCTCTTGCAGACGGTTGGAAATGGGAAAAGCCCGAAACAAAGATGGACGCGGAAAGCATAAAAGCGTACGCGGTGTATGAGGACTCGGCAAATTACAAAAACTTCAGAATCGAGATCACGCTGACAAAAGCGCCGCGGAAAGACGCCTCAAATCTGAGCATAAATTTCGAGATCAAGCCTTTTGTCTATGACGGAACCGAAAAAACCGTGAATATCGTTGTCAAAGACGGCGACTTACCCCTTGTTTTGGGCGTGGACTATGACGTGCAATATCAAAACAACAAAAATGCGGGGCAAGCCACGGTCATTGTGATCTTCAAAAATGATTACAGCGGGACAAGATCCGTTCAATTTACAATTTCGCAAGCGGAAAATCCGAATGTGGACACGACTATCCATTGCGACAAGCGCGTCTCCAAACTGTCGGATATTTCCCTCCCCGACGGCTTCGTTTGGGAAAACGGAGATATGACGATCGAGGGGAGCAGAATGAGTGCAAAAGCCGTCTACAAGGGCAATGACGCAAGCAACTACAAAACGACGGAACTCACATTCGAGATCTTCCTAGACAGGCAGACTCTGCCGACCGTAACGGGCGATACCGAGCAAACGGACCTCATATGGTTGGCAGTTGTCGTTCCCGCCGCCGCATTGGTCATAGGATTGGTTGTTTACGCCTTTGTGAGACACAGAAGGAAGAAAGGCTGATACAAGCGCTTTTCAAATTGATGTTTCGGCGTAAAAATCAAACTTTGGTTTAAGAATATCGGGCGCGGCGTTCGGGCGTTCCGCATGGGAGGGCGGAGATATGCGCTTTGCGCCGCTAGCAACATTCGGGCGCGTCGCACAGCGTGACGGTCGCGGGATTTTCCGCATTGACCATTCCGTCCGAGCTGGATACGATCGCAATCGACCTCTACAATCCCATCGAAAACAACGGTCTGTACTATTTGACCTTCACCTTCAGCCTCATCGGCGAGGACGGAGGCAAGGAAGTTTTGTTTGCAACGGGCTATGTCCCGCCCGGCAAGCATATCTATCAGGTGACGCTCTCGCGCGGGCTTGCCGCAGGGGAGTATAAGGCGCAATTGTTGGTGCAACCCTACCGCATGAGCGACCTTTCTCCCACAAACAACGTCTCGGCGGCGGTCGCGCTGACAGTGATCTAGGTGACGACGGGGAAACCCTAATCATAAATATCTTATTGCAGGAGGCAATTTATGGCAAAAAAGAAATTGGCATTGACCATCGGTTTGGTCGTTTTGATCGCAGCGGCATTGACGCTGACTCTCGTGTTTACGCTCCACGTAAACGGCACAGCGTTTGCAACGGAACTCAAAAAAGGCAGCTCAGAGTCAGGAACAACTACTGTCACGTACACAGTTGACGACACTTGGACGGTCTCCATCCCCGACTCCCTGACCATAGAAGGGACGACAGGCGAAGGTTCGGACACGGTCACGGCAAGCGGCGTCAAGATCGAAAAGGATTCAAACCTGAAGGTCACCGTGGACAGCGAGAACAATTGGCTGTTGCAGAACGAAGGAAAAGACAAATCCATAGGTTATGAGCTTTCGGTCGACAGCGGCAGTGCGTTTGACAAACAAACCGGAAACGACGTCCTTTCGGTGGCAGCAGGTTCAGACGGCGGTTCGGCTAATCTCAAAGCCAAGATCAAGGAAGATGACAAAAAGTATTCCACGGGCAACGAGGCATACACCGACACGCTCACTTTCAACGTCACGGTCGCATAAGGCCGCCTAAAATCGCCACGTCAATAAAAGAGGAAAGCCATGTTTAGCTTGCTCGCAGTGACATTTTCAACCTTGAAGAGCGCGGCGATCGCACTTGCCGCGGTCAACGTTGCGGTCGTCGCCGCAACGATCGTGTGCCTGTGCTTGTTGCTCCGTCCGTCGAAAAAAGGACAAGAGGACGGGGCGGAAAATTCCTCCGCCGATCCCACAGAGTGACAAGCCCGCAGAGCGACGATCCTGCGGAGTGAAGGTCCCGCAAAACTGCAAAAACCCGCCGAATTTTCTCGACGGGTTTTTAATTTGGCAAAGCAATTTATTTGGCAAAGGGGATTATATTTTACGCGCGCCACGCGCGCCGCTTTAGGAAAACGCAACGCTTGTATGCCGATCGAGGATATGCCTCCATTGCCGCTTTGCGCACAGGTGCAAACAAAAGTCGGGGAACGCTTTGCCCATTGACAGGAGATGACGGTTTGTCTGTCCGACAGGCGTCGATTAAAAAATCAACTTTATCCCTATTTTTTGACGCCTTTTCGGAACTGCGAACATTGCAAATTGCAAAGCGCAATTCTTGCAAACGGAAAACACAAATATTGCGCAAAACGGGTTTTACATACCGTTTTTGCGCGATAAAGTCGTCTTTTCGTCATAATCGAGTTTGAACCAAGAGTGCAACAAGCTTGACAAAAAACAAACAAGGACGAGCCGCCGAGACTTTTAAGATATCATAGAAAACTACTCGCTTGAACCGAAAGAATTCAAGCGAGTTTCGCTTTGTTGTGACTTGTTGTCGGGACGGCATTTCTCACTTGATATCGTTTTGGTTTATATAATCCTTGATCTCCTTCATCAGCACATAGGGGTTTTCCACATACTTGAACAATATCGGCCTGCCGTGCGCGCTGGGATTGACAAACCTAAGCGTCCCCGTGTTGCAAGCCTTGTCCAAAAATCCCACGCTGACCGACGAGGAGGTCAGATCCTTGTATTCCATGCTCGCGTAGCTGATGCCAAAGACGCCCGATCTGACGATCAGCCGCTTGTTGGTGTAGGCATAATACGTGTTTTTGTATTGCTTGGCATACCAATAGGGCAGTGTGAACAACGAAAGCGCCATCAGCAATATCAGATGCGACCAGAAAAGGGGGATAGCGCAGAACGCCGCCGCGCGCCAATACCTCTTCTTGCTCGGCTTGATGACCTTTACGATCCCCTCATCCTTTTAAGGATGTTGTCAAACAAATTTTCCAATGTCCCCGCCTTTCGTCTCTGTATGCGCTCGGGCTTGCCGCCGAACCGCAGATTTCAAAGGCGCTTGTTTCCCGAATTTACGTGTACAATATACCACAATTCCTCAAATAAATCAACAATCACACCCAAAACAGACAATGAGTGGCGATTTCCCTTGCGCGAATTTATCGTCGCCGTATCGCCTCTTTCGCAGTGCCTGCTTGGATACAGAAAACGAATGACAATGAAAACCCGACCGAGGAAAACCTTGACTCGCTCAAATTGCGCCCGTCCACGCAAATCTAGATCCGCCCCCGCGAGAGGGGCGACGCTTCACGGGCTCTGCCCAAAAGTCCGAGTAGTGATTTCAATCCACGCCCATGCGATGGGCGACTCAAGAAATCGCTCGTCAACAGCATGGGCGAAAAAATTTCAATCCACGCCCTCGTGCGAGTGGCGACACTGTAACAAATGCTCTCCCAAAGAGTGTTGGTATTTCAATCCACGCCCTCGTGCGAGTGGCGACCGCATATCACACAACAGACAGTTTGGTATATTGAATTTCAATCCACGCCCTCGTGCGAGTGGCGACAAAACATTTTGTGGTTTGAGATCGTTGACAAGCCCATTTCAATCCACGCCCTCGTGCGAGGGGCGACAGTCCCATAAAACCAAATT
>CANQNC010000025.1 GCA_947625145.1 uncultured Clostridia bacterium | reverse complement strand
CCGTGCCGCAGTTGTCGCCCATGTTGCCGAACGCCATCATCTGGACGTTGACCGCGGTGCCCCAGCTGTACGGAATGTCGTGATCCATTCTGTAGACGTTTGCGCGGGGGTTGTCCCAGCTTCTGAAAACTGCCTTGATGGCCTCGAACAACTGCTCCTTGGGGTCGGACGGGAAGTCCTTGCCGAGTTGCTTTTTGTATTCCGCCTTAAATTTTATGGCAAGCTCTTTGAGATCGTCGGCGGTCAGCTCGACGTCGAGTTTGACGCCCTTCTTCTCTTTGAGCTCGTCAATGAGTTTCTCGAAATATTTTTTGCCGACTTCCATAACGACGTCCGAGAACATCTGAATGAAACGGCGATAGCAGTCCCAAGCCCATCTGGGATTGCCGGACTTTCTTGCCAGCACCTCGACGACCTCGTCGTTCAAGCCGAGGTTCAAGATGGTGTCCATCATGCCGGGCATGGAAGCCCTTGCGCCCGAACGCACCGAGACGAGAAGGGGGTTTTCCTTGTCGCCGAACTTTTTGCCGGTGATATGCTCGAGCTTTTCAATGTAGGCAAGGATCTCCGCCTGAATTTCGGGGTTGATCTGCCTGCCGTCCTCATAATACTGAGTGCAAGCCTCGGTCGTGACCGTAAAGCCCTGCGGGACGGGAAGCCCGATATTGGTCATCTCGGCAAGATTTGCGCCTTTGCCGCCAAGCAATTCGCGCATATTCGCATTGCCTTCGGTGAACAGATAAACAAATTTCTTCTGCATTTAGAAGTCCTCCATTTGGGAATTTATTTATACAATAATGATATCAAAACCAAAGTGTATTTGCAAGAGGAAATATACATTTTTTTAACATAAAATGTATACACATACAACAGCGCGCATGCGCCCGCGAAACGTTGTTTTTTTTTATATTTGTAGCCTCCGCTCCGATCGACCCGCGCGCATGCGGTCGCTTCAACGCGATCGGATGATTTGTGCGGCAGGAAAAGTCAATTCAAATCTTCTCCGTCCGTATGCTCCTCTTCGCGCATGTCCGCGTCCGCGTTGTACGCCCCGACGGGTTGTATGCTTTCCGCCGAAACCGCGCGTCTCGTTTTGAATTTGTAAACCACAGCAAGGCGATATCTGTTGTATCTTTGTATGATGCATGGCAAAATGTTCAGCAAAAGATTAACGATCAACATGAGCCACACAAAATACCAATCCCGCACGGGGAATATAGCCAAAAACAAAAACGCAAGTATCGCGCCGCTCGCATGCAGAACCTCGCCTTGACAAGTCTCACGCAAAAATCTCTCCAGATATTCCGCGTCCGTACTCTTCAAATTTTTCTTTGAAAATCCCGCCGACGCGCCAAGCTCGGGGACCGCCCTGTCCTTCCACTTTTTGACTCCGAGTTTTTCGTAAAATTTGACTTCCTTTTTGCTTACGACAAAGGGCTTTTTGTCAAAACGCCATAAGTTTCGCGGAAGCGCCCTTATCAAAATGTCGACAACCCCAAGCAACAGCCCGCAAAACACCGCCAAAAACAGCGGCGCGCATATCGCGTACGCCAAAGAAATTGCGCCCGTGAAAAAATGCACGGCAAGCGTTGCGCCTTCCGAAATCGCTATCGTCAAAAATATCGTCACCACATACAACATATCCGACCCCCGCCGCAGACGTCTGCCGCTTGCGCCCTACACGACGTATCCCGCCGCAAAAAGAGTGCTTTCCGTCACGATTTCAAGTCGCGACAAAGGTTTGCCTTTGGCAAAAATCCGCGAAAGTTTCTTATGTTATAATTTTCGCATATCATTCTTAAATATGCTTGACAAAGCCCTTACAAATTTCTTACAATTCCGCCCCAATCCGGCATTTTCCCGCCGAACGGCAAACCCCAACGCAGTAGAGTCCCCAAACGACACATTCAACCAATTGTTATAAGCCCCATCAAGCGGCGTATTTGCCGATTTTACCCCCTCGAACGGAGATTTTGTCCGCTCGTACAACTTCGCGCGACAACTATTTTCTCCCCTCGAACGGCGGTCACATCGGGCGGGGATTTTGCACATCTAATCGGTTCCCTCAAACGGCACAGCCCCTGCGTAGCGCGTCTTTTCTAACGGCGATTTTGTTCGCTCTTACGGCATTGCGCCTCAAACAGCGTATTTTTCGCCAAACGCTATTTTGCGCAAATATCCTTATGTTTTCAGCTCATAAAAGCGGCTTGGACAAACGCCAAACCGCTGATTTGCAATGACTTTGCATACGCTGTTTGTATGCCGAGGAACACACTTTTCCGCTGTTCTAATCGAACGAAAACGGCTTATTGCATGCTCATGAGGCGTTGGATGATCTTCTTGAGGCACTTGATGATGATCTCCTTCTCCTCGGGGATATTTTTGTACTTGTCGTAGGCTTGGAAGAGCAGCATGGCGAAATTGATCACCATCTTTTTGGAGAGGTTCATGGAAAGCATATAGTCTACAAGATTGGGCAGTTTGATGAGCTTTGCGGGTTTGACTTCCTCGTCCTCTTCCACGTTTTCAACTTGATAGACGATCTCGGGCTCGTCTTGAGACGGCGCGGGCTCCTCTTCGGGCTCCCCTTCGGGTTCGGCTTCCGCCTCCGGCTCGGCTTCCTGCTCGGGTTCTGCCTCGGGCTCCTGCTCTGCCTCTTCAGGCTCTTCTTCTATCTCTTCTACCTCTTCAAGCTCCTCAAGTTCCTCATCGTCCTCAAGAAGGGGAAGATCCATAAGCTCTTCATCGGATTCCTCGGGTTCCTCTATCTCCTCGAGTTCTTCAAGCTCGACATCTTCGACGTCGTCCAAGACCTCGGGCTCTTCGAGCGCGGCGAATTCCTCAGGCGAGATGACTTCGCTTTCATAGTAGATCTTTTCGGGCTGCTCGGGTTCTTCGGGCGCGAGTTCCTCTTCCGCCTGTTCGACTTGGACGGATTGCTCTTGCTCTTCGGGATTCAGCTGCTCATTCTTTTTCTTCCCAAACATAAATTTATCCTCTCTTATTATATTTTCCTATCATTGCCGACGTGTCGCACTGCCCACTCATTATCGCTCAAACGCCCGACATGGACGCAGAGATCTTTTTGAGGCAATCCACAATGATCTGCCTATCCTCGGGGCTGTCCATAAATTTCTGATACGCCTTTGTCAAAAGCGTGACGAATTTGCCTTTGAAGGAGTCGGGCAAGTTCATAGACAGCATATAATCCACAAGGCTGGGCAGTTTGACAAGTTTGGCGGGTTTGGCGTCCTCGTCAAGATCCACGTTTTCCACATGATACACCACCTCGGGCTCCTCGGGACTGCTTTCCTCTTCGGGGACTTCCTCTTCGGACGCCTCGGGCTGTTCGTCCTCTTGATCGGGCTCTTGCTCAGGCTCCTGCTTTTCCTCGGTTCCCTCCTCAACTTCTTCCTGTTCGGGATGTGCGGGAGTTTCCTCGGGCAATTCTTCCTCGGGCTGTTCGGGCGCCTCTTCGGGCTCCTCCTGTTGCGCTTCGGACTGTTGTGCGACTTCCTCTTCGGAAGTTTCGGAAGTCTCCTCTGCGGGAGCTTCCTCTTCTACGCTCTCCTCTTCGACTGGGGGCTCTTCCTCGGCTTCCTCCGCGGGAGTCTCCTCGGAGGGAGCCTCTTCGAGCGGAGCCTCCTCAGCAGGGGCCTCCTCTTCTGCTATTTCATTTTCTTCCGCCGACTCTTCAGAGGCTTCTTCTATCGTCTCTTCCTCGACCGGCTGTTCGGCTTCGTCCTCTTGCGGAGCGACGGGCTCTTCGCCCTCTTCCTCTACGCTCTCCTCTTCCTCAAAAGGCGCTTCCTCGAGTTCCTCTTCTGGGGTTTCCTCGGGAGTTTCTTCCTCAAGTTCCTCTTCGGGCTCTTCGTCCTCAACTTCCCACGCGGGCAGAGTATCCTCGCTCTCTTCGGCGACCTCTTTCTCGGGGATATCCTCGACCTCTTCGGGAGGCTCCTCTTCGAAAGGTTCATCCTCGGAGGTCAATTCCTCATCATGGACGACGGGCTCTTCCTCCGGTTCCTCCCCTTCCGACTCTTCCGCACGCGCGCCGTCCGCCGCGGCGATCAGCTCCTCAATGGGAGTTGGCTCGTCCGAGGGCATTTCCACATCTTTGGACGTGTTGCGAGCGATGATCTCGTCCAATATCGCGGCAAGCTCGACAAGCGGAGAGGAGTCAAGCGCATAGTTGCGCTCCACTGCGAGGTCCACCTTTGCGTCGAGGTCCTCCTGCATGGTGTTGAAAACTTCGAGGGTCTTGTTGAATTGTTTGTGCGAAAGCACCACAAGCACAAAATACAATATCGCGCTGAGTAGAAGCCCCGCGCAATGAATGACGCTCATGTCCGCGCTGCTCAGAGTGCCAAAGCCCCAAAACGCGAAAATCGCGACAAGCGCCAAGGATATGAGGATGAAGATGTTCGGGCGGATGTCCCTGACCCTCTTCACCAACTTGTCGAACACCTCTTTTTCCGAAACGATGTCGCTGGGATAGCCGAAGCGAATGCCCAAATATTGCACCCACGTGTCGCGAAGCGCATAGGGAGTGCTTTTGGAAGTGAAGCACGCTGAAGTGAAATCCCCAACGTTGTCCTCGTCAATGGACTCCACGCCCGCGAGATATTTGATGACGCGTTTGCACGCCTTGCGCAGTTTCCTAGCAGGAGAAAAAAGCATGGTCAACAGCATGATCGCCCCGACCGCAAGGATCGCCACGATCACCACCCAAAAGAAAGCCTTGAAATCTATCTTCGGCAATTTGGACGACAAATCCGCAAACCAAGAGAACGCTTTTGACAAAGACCGCACTGCAACCGCTCCTTAAAAAGTTTATATACAATATAGATTATACAAAGTATATCGAAAAAAATCAATAGCTTAAATCAATTTAGCAAAATGTTTTTTGCCGAAAACCGCAATATCCCTTTCGGCGCGCACAAAATCGGACGAATGGGTATGCGCAGAGGGAGAAAGAGGACGTCCGCAGGCAAGAAAAAATCCGTCTCCCGCGCCGCAAAAAGGAGCCGCGGCGATACTGCGCGTGTGACGAAAAAGCGGCGGGAAAAGGTACGATGGATATTGACAAGAAACGGGAGAAGAGCATGCACGCCGACGAACGGGTATGCGCGATCTTAAAAAGAGTTCGGAACAAGCGAGTGCAAGATCCTTGCATAAAGCTATGCCCAAAAGCGCCGCGCGGAAACAAGCGCGCACAAAAATATCCCCTCGGCGCGATGGGATATCGTCTGTTCTTTCAACCGAAAAACGGCTTTTTGCAAGCGCGTTTTGCCTAGCTTATGCCTTGACGCGGCGGGGAGAGAAACGACGTCTCAAAAAAGATCTATCGTCTCCCCCGTCTTGAATGAATAGAGCAAAACCCTGTCGATTTTGACATTATCCGCACTTTCTATCGCCATTTTGTACAGATAAAGTTGCTTTTTGTACTTTTTTACGATTTCTTCGTCCCTCAAAGACGAGCTCTTGAAGTCCACGACTATTTTCTGCTCGCCGTCTATGTACAGGTCTATTATTCCCTGCACGAGCACTTCGTCCGAGCTGTTGAAACTCTCCCTCACTTCGGACGCGGGCTTGAGCATCATAAACGCCCTTTCGCGATACACGTTGCCCTTGGGTTCTTCCTTCCTTGCGACGGCGATGATGTCGCTTGCAAGACAGCGGTCTATGTCCGCCGCGTCCACAAGCGCCACTTCCTTCTCGTCCAGCAAGCCCTCGCTCACCATCCTCTCAATCTCGCTTGAAGCGGACGGCGCGTTGTAGTCTATCAGCTGCATGACCTTGTGATAGGCGACGCCCTTTGCCGCCGCTTCCTCGGGATACGCCCTTTCGGTCTGATCGTCAAGGCTGTCAAGCGCGGACACGCTGTACTTCATCGCAAGCGAGGTCGCCTCTTTGTACGGATATTCAAACTCGCGCATGCGCTCCACCCTTTGCACAAGCTCCTCGTCGGGCGCCGCGCTCAAGACGGGAGTTTCCGCGGAGTTTGCGATCTCCTCGGGGGCTTCGTGCACGACGTAGGCGATGTTTTTGCCCGCGTATATCGCCTTTGAAATGTAGTCCATGGCGCTGCTTGCCCCGCGCAGGACGGGGAGTCTGCCGAAACTCGCCGCCCCGTCCTTGCTTATGCGCGAAGTGAGGTACATAAATCTCTTAGCGCGAGTGAGCGCGACGTAAAACAGCCGCATCTCCTCGACTTCCTCTTTCTCCCTTATCATGCGCTTGACGGCGAACATGGAGAGGGTCTCCTTTTTCTTTTTGGCTTCAAGATCGAAATACGGCAGCCCTATCGCTCTGTCCCCTATCAAAAAGTCATCCGAGACCGAGTTGAAACGCCAGCCGACGTTTGCGACAAACACGACATCTCTCTCCTGCCCCTTGAACTTGTGGAAGGTGGATACCTGCACTCTGTCCGCGCTTGACGCCGCGCCGCCGTCGGGAGCGCTCTGTCCGCACACCTCCAAAAACTCGCCCAAAGTGCTTTCCGTCGCCTCTTTTGAGGAAAAGAATGATCTGAGCGCGCGCACTCTCGCGGCGCCGAAACGCGCAAGGTACGCGTCGTACGCGTAGTCTGAAATTATACTTTCCGCAAGCTCGGAAGCGCTCTTGAAGCTCGCCTTTGTCCTGTACTCCCGCAAGACGCCCAGCGTCTTTTTGGCTCTTTGGGCAAGCGAGTCCGTCCCGCGGGAATATTGCACAAGCCTGTCGTAAAGGCAATCCCCGTCTGCGGTGGACAGCGTAGCAAGCTCCTGTTCGAGATATCCCCCGAAAAAGGACAGCAAAAATCCCGCAAGCGGAATGTCCTGCCGCGGATTGTCTATTACTTTCAAAAAGTTGACGAGTTCGGACTCCGCGCCCTGCGCGTCCACGGTCAAAAGGCTGAGGTCGAGAGGTATCCCCTCGTCCTTCAACGCCTTGATGAGCTTGGGAGTTGTCGCCTCGGACGAGCGCACGAGGATCGCCATATCCCCATAGCTTATCCCCTTGCCGTTTGCGTCCTTTGCGTACGCGGCGAGGCGTTTGATCTCAGCCGCGATGAACTTCCCTTCCGCCTCCGCGGCGCCTCCGCTTGTCGCGACGGGCGCGTGCGAGGTGATGTCGTACAGGCCAACGGGCTTTTGCGCGGACGGATTGCCCGCGGTGAAAAAGTGCAATTGGACCGGACTTGCGAATTTTTCCGCCCTCTCCGCTTCCTCTTCCCCGCTCTCGTCCTCTCTTTTTTTGATGACGAAGTGCCCGTCCGTGACGTAATCCACATCCGCGCTGTCCTTTGTCATAACCACGTCGAAGATGTCGTTGACAAATTGCAAAATGCGGGGGTCGCTTCTGAAGTTTTCGTCAAACTCGATCGCTTCCCCTCTGCCCGCCTCGTAGGCTCTGCGGCGGGAGATGAATATCCTCGGGTCCGCGCCCCTGAAGCCGTAGATGCTCTGTTTGACGTCGCCGACGATGAAGCACTCGCCGTTTATCAGCTTTTTGAATATCGCCTCTTGGATCTCGTCCACGTCCTGATATTCGTCCACAAACACCGCGTCGAAATCCCCTCTCAGCTCCTCGTGCTCCTCGAGCAATCTGTTTGCAAGCACAAGCATATCCTGATAGGTGATGGCGTTGCGCTCCCTCTTCATATTTTCGAAAACTTCCGCAAATCTGAACACGACTTCGAGCATTTTGCGCACGAATGCGCCGTTTTGCGCGTGGTAGAGCCTGAATTCTTCCCGCCGCGCGTACAGCCCCGCAAGTTCGTCCGCGATCGCGTTGAGCTTTTCGAAGAGGTGCTTCGCCCTGTCCGAGATGTCCATTTCCACGGGTTCCACTCTCCGCCTCGCCTTCAGTTTGACCCGCTCGGGCGCGGTCGCCGCCGTATGCGCGAGGGAAAAGAGGTCCTTGGCTTTGAGGCAGTCCGCAACAAGACAGCTCTGCCGCACGCCCTCTTCGAGATATCCGTCAAGCTGTTTGCACGCGGAAAGCGCTTCCGTGGTCTCCCGCAAGTATACGTCCAGCTCTTCCAGCCGCTTTTTGTAATATTCATAAAGTTCCGCGCAAAATCTGCCGTCCTCGAAGCCGTCGAAACAGCTCAAAATGTCCTTCCTCAAGCTCTCTCTGTCGGGCGAAGCGGAAAAGAGGTCGAAGAGGTCGTTTATCCTCTTTTTCAAGCTGTCGTCCTTGCGCGACGCGGAAAATATCTCGGCAAGTTGAGCAAATTCGGGGTCGCCACTGAAAAAATACTCGTTGAACACGCTTTCGAGCGCCTCGTTTTTCAGGACGTCCGCCCTGTCCGTCAAAAGTTCGAGAGAGGGGGAAAGCCCCAACTTTTCAAAGTTTTCCCTGACCAACGAATAGCAATAGGCGTGTATCGTGCTTATCCTGCAAAAGGGCAGACTGTCCAGCGCGGAGGAGAACTTCTGCCTCTGCGCGTCGTTTTCCGCCAAGCAAGCGCGCTTGAACAGTTCGTCGTGCAATTTTTCTTTCAGCTCCGCCGCCGCGGATTCGTTGTAAACGCAAACAAGCAGTTTCCTGAGTTCGAAGCCCTCGACGAGCATGCGCAGGATTCGCTTGACAAGCGTGGACGTCTTGCCCGAGCCCGCGGACGCGGACACCAAGATCTCGCCGTCGTCCAGCACCGCTCTCGCCTGACTCGGCGTAAGAGAGAGCGCGCCGTTTTCTTTGAACATATCAAGCCGCTTGTCTTGAAGTATGTCCGAGTCATTGTTGCAGATCATTCTCTCCCCTCCTTTGCGCGTTGTATTCGTCATAAAAGACGGTCACGTCGGGTTTTGTCGCCTTTCGGACCCCTCCGTTTTTGAATTTGCATATGTCGCAAAAGTCGCACATATCGCACTTTTCAAGCGGAGAGGGACGGATATATCCCTCCGCGATCTGCTTCGCGCCCTCCGCCGCAAGCCTAGTTGCGTACTCACCGAACGCGTCGAAGCCCAGCGCACCCAGATGCGTTTCGGGGTTGAATCCTCCCCTCTTCATCGAAACGGGGATCACGCACTCGTTTTTGTTTGAGACATAATATTCGTCCAGACTTTCGAGCACGCTCTCGTCGTCGCTCGTCTGCCCCCTGAATTTGTAGCGCACGTCGTCGTTTTCGGAAAAATAGTTGGACGTGATGGGAAGATAAAACACTCCCGCGGGCTTCAGGCGCAGGCTGTCGCGCACCGCCGTCATATATATATAAAGTTGCAATTTTCTGCCGTAATAGAGGTCGGTGGGAGTGATGGCGGGGTTTTTGTAGGTCTTGTAATCTATCACCGTAAAATAGTCCCCGTACGTATCCACTCTGTCCACTATCCCCTTGAGGGCGATATCTCCGCTCAAGGGCTTGCAGGACAGCTCGCCCTCCCCGATCTTCGCCTCCAAAAGGAGGGGTTTGAATTTGGAGCGTTTTGATATCTTGTACAGCTCGGCGCACACCGCGACCGCCTCTTCTTTCAGTCTCGCGAGCAGTCTGCCCGTCTCGGGGCGTTCGAGGAGGGGTTGGAAGCCGTTTTCGCGTATCGCGACGTCGAAATAGCCGTACGCGCGCTCGCGAATATCCTCTTCCGCTATCTGCGCGCCGTCCCTTATCTCCCCGAAAAACAGTTCGAGCACCTTATGGAGCACCGTCCCGTTTTCCGTGCCCTGCGGCTTGCCGTCCTTCCTCGGAGAGAGGGAAAGCACGTACTTGAAAAAGTGGGAGTAGGGGCAAGCGAAAAAGCTCTCGAGCCTGCTCACGCTCGTGCTCTTAGCGGGATATGCGCCACGAGGAAGGCGTATGCGTTCGGGGGGAAGTTCCCCCATTGCGACGCGTCCGAAGTCCGCCTCGGACAGCACTTCCGCCGCGCCTATGATATGCCTGTCATCCGCCTTCATTCTGCCCCGCGCGCCGAGCGCTTCGTAATAGCAACTCTTTTTTGTCAGCAGAAGATACGCGAGCCTGTCCTCCTCCACGTTCGACGGGCTGTCGAAGGATACGAATTGCTCGCAAAGAGGCTCTCCGTCCTGCTCCACCAACTCCTTGAGTTCGGCGATGACCGTGGACGGGCGAAGTCTGCCCCCTCCCGCCGCCTCGGGATAGCTCAGCACAAGCCGTCCGCGCGCCTTTTTCATGAGGTCGAGCACGGAGTACATCTCGTTCAACAGCTTTTGCCGCCTGTCCGGAGTCAGGTTTACGCCCGCCGCTTGAAGCGCAAGCTCGTCTTTTGGGGTGAGCACCGCCCCCGCCTCGGACGAAGAGGGAAGTTTGTCGTTTGTCGCGCCCAAAATGTACACGTGCCCCATGCCCATGAAGCGGCTGTCCAACGAGCCTACGAACACGCAGTCGAGATATGTGGGCACAAGCGCGATCTTGATTGTCTTGAACATTGATTTGAGTATGCCCTCGAAACCCGCGAGGTCCGTTTCGCCCGTCAGCACGCTTTCCACCTCGTCGAGCACGGAAGAGAGTTTTTTGTCCACTTGCTCTGCGCACTTGAAATAGTATTCGCTCATGCTCGCGAGCGTTTCCACGTGCGCCCTCCACGCGTCCTCGCAACTTTCAAGCAACTCCCTTGCCGCGGCGACAAAGCGTTCGGTCGGCGCCTTGCCCTTCCCCGCGTCAAGCAAAGGCACAAGTTCGCTTGTCAAAAGCATGCGGACTTGTTCGGGCACTTCACACTCGTCATATTCCGAAACAGCGGCTTTATCCTCGCCAATCGCGTACTTAAACTTCTTTTTCTGTCCTTTACGGTCGGTTTCGCAAAGCGTAAACGAGCTCAGGAAACGGCTGTGATCCACGTTGTATTTGAGGACGTAATTTTCAAAAACAAACACGCTGTCCTCGCTTGTACGCCTCAAAGCGAACAGCGGATTTTTGACAAACTCCAAGACCTCGCGCCTTGCAAATCCGCTTCTTACGCACGCGATCGCCTGCATGAGATATCTTGTTTTGGTCTGATTGACAAGGGGTTCCTTGCTGTCTATGAAAAAAGGTATGCCGTATCTTGCAAACACCTGCTTGACTGTCGGCGCATAGTCGGAAAGTTCGGGCGCGAACACCTCGAAGTCCTTGTATCTTCCCCCGTTTTGCACATGCTCGAGCACGTCCAGCGCAAGCGCGGTCACCTCGTCCGTCCTGTCAGCCGCGCGTCGTATGGATATCTTGCCTCCGTTTTCCGCCTTTTTGGCGGGCGAGGCGTACGAAAACAGCCTCGTTGACAGCGTGGCGATAGGTTCTGGCAACTCCTCGTCGTTGCGCACGATCTCCACCGCGTCCCCCGTCAGGTTGACAAGCCTGTTCAGCATGCGGTCGGGATATATGCGCCTGTTAGGATTGTCGTAGCCGCTTGTCACGCCCACAGTCAGGGAATACGCCCTCTTCGCAAGCGCGCGGAGAACGTCCAACTCGGGGACGGAAAAGTCGTATATGTCCGTGGAAAAGAAGCAGATGTCCGCCGTGCAGGAGGGGTTTTTGTCCACAAATTCGGCAAGCGCTTCAAGCCTTGTGGTGGAATCGCTTCGTCTGCCCTCGAGCGCCGCGAGATATCCTTTGTAGATCGCGGCGATATCCTTCAACTTCGCCTTCATTGCGGGGTTGAACATTTCCGCCGAGTTTTCAAGCGTATCCGAAGATATGCCGCTGTTGCGTATCGCGGTCAGCGCGGCGTACAGCTCGCTTGCAAAGCCATCGGTCAGTGCGGATCTGTTGTAATAGGTCAGCTCGCCCGCATTCAGGCAGTCCGCGATGACCTTGCCGATCAGCATGACGCTGCCCTCGGGGGTCAGACAGCCGAGCAGATCCTTCCCCATCAGCCTCGAGGCAAGGCGGGTGAAAGACATGACCTCAAGCCCGAATGTGCTTTTAAGCCCGAGTGAGGATATCAGCCCCCTCTCGACCGAAGCCGTGAAGCGGTCGGGAGCAAGGACTATGCAACGCTTGTCCGAATTTGCGGCGATCTCGCCGAGCACTCCCCTGTACGCGCCGTGAGACGTATTGGAAACTATGATTTTCATGCTTTGATTATATCAAATCCGATGTACCATTTCAATCCCATGGTCTTAAATAAATAAATTACAACGTAATTTATTTATTTACGCCTCAAAAAATCCTGTCGCTCCGACGGACTTTGTTGGCTCATTCGCTTGCGGGAAATTATTTTTATGCTATAATGATTGTATTATGAAGAAAAAACTCATTCTTATCGCAGTCGCCGTGATCACGGCGTGTATGCTTGCGGGCGTGCTTTCGGCATGCAACAACGCGACAACGCAAGGCACACTTTCCAACTTCCTCGGAGATCACAACTCCGAGGAGTTTGTGTACGACGTGCTCAACACCTACGACGGCACGACGGGCACGTACACGGTCAGCGCCAAGGCGTACGACGCGGACGCAACCGTGGAGGGTTTCGGGCTTTCCACCCTTCAAAAGGTCAAGCGCGGGGTTTTGATCTCCACCAAGCTCTCGTATGCGGACAAGCAGTTTGAAACGGGCTGTTACTACAACCTCGTATCCGGCCCCACAAGCTACATGCAACCCGCGGCGACCTATCGCGTGGAAAAGTCGGGCGAAAAAGAGACCTTCCGCCTGCAAGGCACCTACGACGGCGGCGCTTTCAAATATGAGCGCTATGTGGACGGCAAAAAGGACGAAGGCAGCATGAAGATAGCGGGGACTTGCTTCGACAACAATCAATTTCATCAGGCGTTGCGCACAGTGACGGATTTTTCCGCGGGACTGTCCCTCACCTTCTCCCTGCCCACGGTCACTGCAAACGAGGCGACGACAGCGACTTTGCTTGCCTCCTGCAACTCCACCGAAAAGGTCAAGACCGCCTACACGGACGCCTTCCTCATCAAAGAGGGCGAAAACGCGGGCGATCCCGAATATCCCGACGGCATGACGTGCTACAAGGTGACGATCACGAGGTCCACGGTCGTCAGCGGCAGGACGCATACCCTCTACTACGCCGCGGGCAATATCCCCGTCAACAGAAATTACCCCAACGTGTTCACTCTCAAAAACGTGCTCATCAAGATAGAGGAGCCATTTGAAGTGGACGGCAAGACCACGACCGCGGACGGAAAGACGATCATGATGGCGTACTCTCTCAAATCCGCATCGCTTGAATGATATCGCTTTGCCGATGAAATCAGCGTTTGGAAAATAGAATATAACGATTTGACGATAAAAAATGTCGTTTTGTCGATATAAACCCTCGACGGAAACTTTTGGAAAATGATAAGGCTTGTCAACACGGCAAGCCTTGTTTTTTTGCAAGACCACGCAAAAAACAAGGACGCAATTTTTCTTAACAAGGTCGCGATTTGTCCCGATCAAGATTTTATCGCAACAAAAAAGGGCTTGAAAGCCCGTAGAACGATATACTCTGCTCTTCGCAAAAAACAAATATTCAGCGCTCCTCAAATTGCAAATCATCGACCATACGTAAGAGGCACAGCCTCAAAAAGATGCACGCCCGTCATATTCCGTAAAAGACAGATCCTCAATTCTTCAAAAAAAAGCAAGTCCTTGTCCTTCCGAAAAAGCCAAGTCACTATCTTCCTAAAAAAGCCAAATCCTCAACGCTCCACAAAAAGCCAAATCACTATCTTTCAACAAAGCAAATCGTCCGCTCAACGCGAAGGCAAGCGGAGATCACTTCCAAAAATCCGCCTGTCGTTTCAGCATGCTGTCAATGCATTTGACGTATTCGAGCGGTTCCTTGTAGTTTGCGCAACGCGTGATGAGGTTTTTGTCTTTTTCCCATTTTTTAGAGATCGCGTTGGCGCCGCACGCGAGGATTGAGGTGTCCTCCTCCATTATGTCGATGTTGTAGAGGCATTGCTTGCCCGCTTTGGCGTAGCCGACGTTTTCCAGATTGCCGCTTGTGTATTTTTGGCGATACATATAATATGGCTCATAGCCCGCCGAGGTCAGCTTCGCATAGGCGTAGTCCACCATCTGCGAAGCGAGCAAAACGTCGTCGCACACATATCCCCCGACCTTCAACGCCGAGCCCTTTTTGAGATATAGTGTGTGCACGGTTATATTTTCGGGCGCCAGCGCGACCGCGCGATCCACGCTCCTCTTGAAATCCTCCAAACTCTCGTTTGGAAGCATGGCGATGAGGTCCATGTTTATGTCGAACTTGCCCTTTGCAAGCGCGTACGCCGCATAGATGTCCGACACGCTGTGCCGCCGCCCGATGATATCCAGCGTGGCTTGGTTGAAGCTCTGCGGATTGATGGACACGCGGGTCACGCCCTTTGCCTTGAGCATTTCTATCATTGCCTTGTCCAGCGTATCTGGTCTGCCCGCTTCCACCGTGAACTCCTTCGCCCCCTCGAACTTGCACATATCAAGCACGCGCCCCAGATTTTCCGCGCCTATGGACGTTGGCGTTCCGCCGCCCACGTACACCGCTCTGATCGGAAGTCCGCGCGATGATACGATCTCTCTGACCTGCTCAAGCTCGCGGAGCAGGCAATCTATGTAGGGTTGCACGAGTTTCAGCTGCCTTGAAAGGGGAAGGCTGACAAACGAGCAGTACGCGCACCTAGACGGACAAAACGGGATAAACACAAACACGTCGTACTCCTCTTTCAAATTCCTGTGCCCCTCCTGCCCTTTGAGAGTGCGCTCGACAAGCTCCACTTTTGCGGGGCTGACGTCATAGTCCTCGACAAAGACCTCGCGCGCGCTCTTGCCGTACGCGTCCCGCTTCGATTGTATCTCGGCGTAAAGTTTTGTAGGACGTATTCCCGTCAAACAGCCGTAGGGAAGCCGTATCCCCGTCAAAAAATTCAGCGCCCTGTAGACGGACATTTTCAGATATCTCTTCTCCTGCCGCTTGCGCTCAAGCTCGTCCCCGTCGCCTATGGGATAGAAGAAGCGCTTGCAAAAGCCCGCGAGCTTGTCCGAATATATGTCCACGGAAAGCCCCGCTTCGTTCACGGCATACTTGACGTCAACCGAAAACTCCTCGTTGACGGTCGCGTCAAAGAGGCGGACGAGTTCCATGATGTCGCTTTCGTATTTGCTGTCGTTGATGGAAAATTTGATCATTTCAAAATCGTGAAGTCACTGCTTGTCCGTGAGGATGGGATTGTAGCGGCGCTCGAATTCGAGCGTGCTTGGGTCGCCGTGCCCGGGCAAAAGCGTATAGTTCCCCTTGATGGCAAACAGTTTGTTTATGATGGAATTTTTCAATTTGGCAAAATCCCCGCGCGGGAAATCCGTCCTGCCGTATGTGCCGTACATTATGGTGTCTCCGCAAAAGATCTTGTCCTCCACCACAAAGCAAACGCCGCCCGGCGTATGCCCGGGAGTGTGTATGACCGACACTTCCGCGCCCGCGATATGCAATTTTTCCCCGCCCATCAAGAGGATGTCGGGCGTGAAGGGCTTGAGTTTTCCGCCTATCTGCGCCGTCAAGGACAGTTCGGGGTCCGTCACAAAGTCCGCGTCATAGGAGTGCATGATTATCTTCGCCTCGGGATAGGCGTCCTGCAAGTCACGCACCGCGCCGATATGGTCGAAGTGCCCGTGCGTAAGCAAAATCGCTTTGAGGGGCGCGTCCGCCAGCTTCATGCGAATATTGTTCGCGTTTCCTCCCGGATCCACGACAAAAGCGCCTTCATCGCCTGTCACGACATAGGTGTTTGTGTGAAGCAAGGTTGTGTAAAGATGTTTGAATTCCATATTCCCCCTATGATTTTCGACATTCTAAACGTCTGTTTACAAAATGCGGCGCTTAGGACGGCTGTTTGCAAAACGCCGCGTTTGGGTTTGACTATCTGCGTATCGAAATTATGCCGTTGACGGATTTCAGCCTGCGCACAAGCTCTTCAAGCTCGCCAGTCTCGCGTATCCTGACAGTGACCGTGATCTCGCCCGTATCCCCTTTGTCATACACTCGGACGTTTGCCCCGACGATCTCCAGCTTCATTGCCGAAATATGCGTCGTGATCGTCGCAAGCAAGCCCGCCTTGTTTTCGCAATACATGATGAGCGTGGCGTTGAAACTTTCGTTGCCGTCAATGTCCCAACTGACGCGTATCAGCCTTTCCTCTTCCATCGCCTTGACGTTGGGACAGTCCGCGCGATGCACCGAAACGCCTCTTCCCCTTGATATATACCCCACGATCGGGTCGCCCGGGACGGGAGAACAGCACTGCGCCACATGCACCGTGAAGTTGGCGTTGCCGTTGACCAAAATTCCGCTCTTTGAATGTTGGCGGGGCTTGACGTCGGATTTTACGGGGATATCCCCCTCGGAAAGGGTGGTCGGAGGCTCCCGCCTGAAGCCGTCTATGATCTTGCTCAGCACCTGATTTGTGGACAATCCGCCATAGCCGACCGCGGCATACAGATCGTCCTCGCTGCCTATGTTGTGCCGCGTGAGTATTTGATGCAGGGATTCGGGCGTGAAGATCTCGCCGAGGTTGTAGCCCCTGCGTCTTGCCTCGCGCTCGAGCATATCCTTGCCTCTTGCGATGTTTTCGTCCCTGCGCTCCTTCTTGAAAAACGCCCTTATCTTCGAGCGCGCCGAAGCGGATCTGACAAATTTCAACCAATCGAGGCTTGGCCCTTTTGACGAATTGAGGGTGATGATCTCAACTATGTCGCCGTTTTGCAGCTTGGTGGACAGTGGAACGATACGCTTGTTGACCTTTGCGCCCACGCACTTGTTGCCGATCTCGGAGTGTATTTTGTACGCGAGGTCCACGGGCGTGGAGCCGACGGGCAAGCCGTAGACGTCTCCTTTTGGCGTAAAGACAAACACTTCGTCGTCAAAGACGTTTATGCGCACGGCGTCCATAAACTCCTTTGCGCTGCTCATATCCTTTTGCGCGTCCATGACTTCTCTGAGCCATCTGACCTTGCTGTCGAGTTCGCTGTCCGCGCCCGTTGTGCCTTCCTTGTACTTCCAATGCGCGGCGACGCCGTATTCGGCGACCTTGTGCATCTCAAACGTTCGGATCTGTATCTCGAACGTCTCCCCGAATGGGGTCACGACCGTGGTGTGCAAGGACTGATAGTTGTTCGCCTTTGGCATGGCGATATAGTCCTTGAACCTGTTCGGCAACGGCTTCCACATGGTGTGGACCTCGCCGAGCATGGTGTAGCAATCCTTTACCGTGTCCACGATGATGCGCACGGCAAGCAGGTCGTAGATCTGATCTATCTCAATGCCCAGATTTTTCATCTTGCGATAGACCGAATAGAAATGCTTGGGTCTGCCGTTGACCTCGCCGTGGATGCCCATCGCCTTGAGTTTGTCCGAGATCTGCGCGCAAATGGCGTTGAGGAAGCCCTGCCTTTCACTGCGACGCTTGTTGACGCTTTCGCTGATCTGTTTGTACTCCTCGGGCATGAGATATTTCATGCTCAGGTCCTCGAGCTCGCACTTGAAGAAGGAGATACCAAGCCTGCCCGCAAGAGGCGCATAGATGTCAAGCGTCTCCCGCGCGATGCGCTGTTGCTTTTCGGGAGGCAGATAGGAAAGAGAGCGCATGTTGTGCAATCTGTCCGCAAGTTTGATGATGATGACGCGCAAGTCCTTTGCCATTGCGACGAAGATCTTTCTGAAATTTTCCGCCTGCGCTTCCTCTATGCTGACAAATTGCAATTTGTCCAACTTGGTCACACCCTCGACAAGTTCCAAGATCTCGTCTCCGAACTGCTCTCTCATCTCTTCGGGGGTGACGGGAGTGTCCTCCAAAACGTCATGCAAAAACGCGGCGATGACCGTTGAGCTGTCAAAGCCGTAGCTTGCGAGGATCTCCGCCACCGCGCACGGATGCACGAAATACTCCTCGCCCGAAATGCGCTTTTGCCCCTCGTGCGCCGCCTTTGCGAAGTCGTACGCGCGCTTGATCTCCGCATACTTATCGGGATAAATTTTTCTGAGTTTTACAAGCAATTGGTCCATAGTTTCGTTTTGCGCATGCCCGACAATATCTGTCCTCTATATTATAACCTCAATTTGCCGTTGCGGCGAGGTTTGTTGCACATTTTTTTGTTTCCGAGTCTCTCCGCTTTTGCAATAAGCTCCGCGGTCAATGGCTCAAGTTCCTGTATGTGGGCGAGTCCTCGAGCCTCACATGCCCCTTGCTTACGCTGAGTTGCCCCCTTTGGGATATGCTCACAAGCCCGAGGTCGGCAAAGATCTTCATCGCCGCCGAAAAGACCGGCTCGCTGACCTTGTACCTCGAACACACGCCCACAAAGAGGCTGTGCATATTTCCCCCTCTTTCGGGACGGCGCGCGGCGGCGCCAAGTTCGCGATATATCGCCCGCAAAGTATCGTCCGAAATTTTGAGCGGAGTCACTTTTCCGCCAAGAGAGTACGCCTCGGGCACGGAGTCCGCAATGCGTTTGAGATATCCCTCCGAAAGCGCGTCTCCCGCAACGATCACCCGCTTGTAATAGCCGAAGTCCATGTCCTCGGACGGGCAAAGCACGACCGCGTTGACAGGATTGAGGCAGGGCGCGTTGCCCACAAAAAGGGGAAGAGAGACTTCGCACTTCCTGCAAAATTCGTCGTACTCCGCTTGCGAAAAGCACACCGCAAGCGTCCCGTAATTCCCCTCGAACAAGCGCTCGACGGAGGTCGCCTCCTTCAAGCAAGCCTTGCCCTCGTAGTTTAGTTGATGGACGTTCAAAAGCGCGCTGTCCTCTTGCGAGAGCATGGGTTCGGGCACGCTTGCCGAGCGGATGACCGCCTGCGCCGTCACGTTGTTTTGAAACACGTTTACGCCCAGATTGACTTCCAACTCCACCTTTTTCAGTCTGCAAGTCAAGCTGTCCGCAAATCTTGAAAATCCCACGACATCCAGCCCGGGCAAGGACAGTTTGACGTGCTTTGAAAAGCCTATCCTGTTGAATTTTACGCCGCTGAGTTCAAGCAAAAACGTAGGGCGCGCGTTTTGATAGCCCGTCGGCTCCATAAGTTCGAGTTCCTTTGCAAAGGACAGGAAGTCGGCGTCCAAGGGGAGCGCCATCTCGCACTCGATCGCGGGGTCGAAGTCCTCCGCGGACAGCGTGGACAGCACAAACTCGTTTGCCTCCTGTCTGAAAGCCTCAAACTCGTCCTCCGCCATGCTCACTCCCGCCGCCTGAGCGTGTCCGCCGAAGCCTAGGAAACGACCGCTGAATTTGCTGAGCAATTCGAATATGTTTACGGCGGGGACAGAGCGCGCCGAGCCTTTGAGTTCCTCCCCCGCCCGCGCAAACAGAATGGCGGGACGCTTGAATTCCTCCACCAGCTTTGCCGCGGCGATGCCGAGTATGCCCGGCTCCCAATTTTCCCCGCGCAAAATGATGATCCCAAGTCGGTTGAAGTCCTGCCCTTTCAGCATGGCTTTTGCCTCTTCAAAGGCAATTTCGCACATGCCTTGCCGCCTTGCATTGTCGCGTATCAGCTCTTCGGCGAGGGTTTTGAGCATAAAGTAGTCGCTCTCCAAAAACAGCCCGACGACCTTCATTGCCGACCCCAATCTGCCCGCCGCGTTCATGCGAGGAGCAAGTTTGAACATGATGTCCTGCGAGGTCGCGTCCTCCCCCAGAAGCATTTTTATGCCCTTGCGAGGCTCTGAGGCGAGCCGTTTCAGCCCCATGGAAGCTATGATCCTGTTGTCGCCGACAAGGGGCACGACGTCCGCGATCGTCGCGATCGCCGCGATATCGAAATATTTTTCCGCTTCCGCTCTGCCGCCAAGCGCCTCCACGAGTTTTAGCGCGACTCCCGCCCCGCAAAACTCGTAAAATCCCTTTTTGTCTATCTTTGCGTCCACGACGACGCACTTCGGCAGTTCGTCCTGCGGCTCGTGGTGGTCGGTGACGATGACGTCCACGCCCTTAGAGGTGAGGAAGTCCACCTCTTTTGCCGCGGTGATGCCGCAGTCCACGGTGATGACGAGGGAAGGCGGCCTCTTGTCCAAAAATCTTTCAAACGCGCCAATGCTTATGCCGTATCCGTCCTTGTTGCGGTCGGGGATGAAGTATCCGACATCCGTTTTTCCTTTCAGATACAGCATGAGTATGGAGATCGCGCAGATGCCGTCGCAGTCGTAGTCGCCGTAGATCAGTATCCTCTCCCCCTTGGCGATCGCGCGTTTGACGCGCTCCGCCGCCTCGCGCATGCCCCTTATCTCAAAGGGCGAGGAGAGCTTGGACAGGGAGGGATGAAGATAGTCGTAGATCTCCTCTTCCTTGAAGCCTCTGCCCAACAGCAAACGGAGGAAGGTTTCGGAAATGCCCAGCCTTCCCGCCAGCTGTTTTCTCTCCTTCGAGAGCGCTTGGTTTGAGGTCCTTACGCTGTACATACGCGGCTCATCCTCTCGTCCGTCCCGCGAGCCTTCCGAACTTCATGCGTGGGTCGGCAGATCCGCAAGGATAGAATACGCCCCTACAGGCGGTTTGCTTGTAAGGGCGGAAATTGTTACTTCTTCTTGTTTACGTTCTTTTTGCTGTATTTGTAGATATGGTTGGAGGGTTTTGTGCCCGCGGGCTTCCTCTCTCTCGGAGCTGTCGCCGCGATCTCCTCTGCGGATTCGGGCTCTTCGTCCTTGACCACGGTTTTGTCCTCTTCCTCGGGTTTGTCGTAGCTCACCGCGCCGCGCTTTGCATATTTTTCCTTTGTCTTGTCAAAGGAAATGCTCATTGCACTCCACAGCGGGGTCGCGAGGAACACGGACGAATACAGACCCGCGATCAAGCCGAGTATGATGGGGACGCAGAATTCCCTGATGGAATCGCTGCCCAAGATCGCAAGGAATATGACCGTGACCATTGTGGTGAGCGTGGTGTAGATGGAACGAGTCATTGTGGCGCGCACCGCCTCGTCGCCGATGCCCACATAGTCTATGTTCTTTTGACCCTTCAAGGGCTTCAAGGACTCGCGGCAGCGGTCGAAGATGATGATCGTGTTGTTGATGGAGTACGCGATGATCGTGATCATTGCCGCGACATACGAGCTGTTGATCTGCACTCTGCAAATGACAGTCAGGCAGAACATGATCACGACGTCGTGCAACAGCGCGATGATCGCCGCGAAGCCGCTCATCAGCGTGAAGCGGATGATGATGTACACAAGGATGATCGCAACAGACACCGCAAGCGCAATGCCCGCTTTTTCAAGCAGATCGCTCGCCGCGGTCGCGCCGATGGATTCGTACGTGATCTTGGGGCTTGAATATGAGTCGGATATGCTTGCGTCGGGATATTCCGCGTCTATCGCCAACCTGATCTTTTGGTTTTTCGCCTTCATATCCTCGTCTGTTTCGGGGATATTTTCGTAAGCGACGGAGATATAGCTGTCCGCGACCGTTTCCTCTTTGTACAACGCGATGTCAAAATCGTCAATGCCGTTTTCGTTCAGGATGTTGCCGACCTTCGTCTTCACCTCGTCGAGTTTGGCCTCTGCCTGCTCGCCGAGCACTATTCTGAACTCGGTGCTGTTGAACAGCTTGTCGACCGCGTTTCGTATGTCGGCGTTGCGCTTGCTTATGGCGCTGTCGTCCGAGTCGATGTTTTTGTATCTGAAGGCGATCGCCGAGTTTGCGGCGTTGTTTGCGCTTTGCTGTTGCACATAGCTGACGGTCACGCCGAACTCCTCGATGGCTTCCGTGATGCGGACGCGATTTTCCTCGTAATTGTCAATTGCGTCTTGCCCGAGCGCGACAGTCAAGATGGTGCCGCCCTCGAAGTCTATGCCGATGCCAACCGCGTCGGTGTAGCTGCTGCTTGTGGCGCCCAGCGCAACGACGACGATGACCGCGATCAGCACTATGACAAAGGGTATCGCCCCGAAGATCTTTGCATGCTTATGCACGCTGAAGCCGTTCATCAAATTGCGGAAGGATCTCTTCTTTTCCATCATTCCACCTCCCCATCTGCGACTGCAGGTGCAACGGGAGCGCTTGTTTGCTCCTCTTCTTCTCTTTCTCTCTTCACGCCGTACAGCTTTTCAAGTTTGTCCGCGCTGTAATTGCTGAGCGGAATGAAGCATTTCAGCACGAGCCTTGTGACAACAAGGGACGTGAACATGCTCAGGATGATGCCGATGAACAGCGTGACCGCAAAGCCGACAATGGACGCCGAGCCGAGGATCCAAAGCACGACCGCGCCGATGAGCGTTGTGACGTTTCCGTCCACGATCGCGGCGGTCGAACGCTTGAAGCCGTCCTTGATGGCGGTGGAGACGGGTTTTGTCGTGTGTCTGTACTCATCCTTGATACGCTCGAAGATGATGACGTTTGCGTCGACTGCCATACCGATTGAAAGCAATATGCCCGCGATGCCGGGGAGCGTGAGCTGCACCCAAGGCAACACCGCGCAGAACCAAAGCAACAAGACCACGTACACGCACAGCGCGAGGTCTGCGGCAAGTCCCAACCCTCTGTAGACCACGGCGAGGAACACGAAGATGATCGCAACGCCGATTATGCCCGCGATGAGCGCGGTGCGGACTGCGTTTTCACCGAGCGTAGGCGAAATGTTGCGCACTTCGGTCTGCTTCAGCGTCACGCCGAAGGTGCCCGACTGAATACGAGTGGCAAAGTCGTATGCCTCTTGATAGGTGTAGCCGCCGTTGCCCTGCGTGATGATCGCCTGTCCGTTTGTGATCTGGGATTGGACGGTGACGCTGCTGACCAACTCCCCGCCGCTGAAAATGTAGATCTGCTTATTGAGATAATCCTGCGTCATCTTGGAGAAGGCTTCCGTGCCCTTTGCGTTGAACCTGAGCCCGACCGCGAAGTTTTGATTTTCGTCCGTGGTCACAAACGCGGAGGAGATATGCTCTCTGCCCACGATGATCGCGTCCGCGGAGGCGCTGTTTTCGCCCTTAAACTCTATGGACGCGGGACGGCCGATGAGCGCAAGCACTCTGTCGGGGTCGTTGACGTCGGGCACTTCGACGCGCAATGTGGGATTGCCGTTGCTGTTTGTGCCCTTTGTGACCGTGGCTTCTGTGAAGCCCTTCGAGACCAACAGGCTTGACAGGGATTGGACGGTGCCGTCTATCCTTGCGTCAAGATCGCCGAGTCCGTCGTTTTCGACCTCGAACACCGCCGAAACGCCGCCCGACATATCAAGCCCCAGCT
>CANQNC010000024.1 GCA_947625145.1 uncultured Clostridia bacterium | reverse complement strand
AGGGCGGATTTTATATGGCAATTTTCAAAAATTGCCATACGCAGGCTCTGCCTGCCGAACCACCGTTCGGTGCTGACGTTCCGCTTCCGAGTGTAAACACTCTCGCTCCACTATTACGTCAGACTTCGTCCTCCTACGAATCCACCCCTGCCCACCACAAAAACTCCACTAGACAGTGGGGTTTTTGTATTAAGTGGGTAGGGCGGATTTTATATGGCAATTTTCAAAAATTGCCATACGCAGGCTCTGCCTGCCGAACCACCGTTCGGTGCTGACACCGCTAGCCGTCTTTTTGTTCAAAAACTTAAAATAGGGTACAGTCCTTTTGCAAAAAGGCGGAGGATTTTAATCGTCTGAGCTGGCGAGCAGCTCAGTGCTTCGCTGTTAAAAGAATCCCCCCCCCTGCCTACCAAGAGATGCCTAAAACGAACCACAATTAAGGTGTGAAGCGTTTTGGGTTTTTCTTTATATGTCACACTGAAGATCATATTTGCTTGGCCGACATTGTGAAAGTCACGCGCATTCGGGCATGGTGATAATAAATCGGCTTAAAAATCATTCGACGATGCAATATTCGGGGTTTTGGGAGACTTTGTACGATTCCGATTTAATGTATTGGAATTCGAATACAATAAAAACAATTCGGATGTATTGAAATATTACTTTATAAATAGTTTATTATTGTTGAAAATTAAATTCGAAAAATTTGTTTCATTTTGTTGACAACATGCCGGGGGGGGGGTACTATTTAGGCGTCAAAAAGGTCTACGCGCACGTGCGCGAGACGCGCACATAGGCATATGGCGACAAAAAGCGGCATATGAAAAGGAGAAACGACAATGACAAAAATGACAAAAAAATCGCTTAAAACGATCACGGTCGTGTTGTGTGTGGCAATAGTTGCGATCATGGCTTTGCCCATGCTTTCCGCTTGCAACAATGACGAAGCGACAAACATCATAAGCGGTCGCGCGACGTCTGTGGATTTCGATCCGCAAGGCAAATACATGACGACGGTGAGCGTGGACGCAGCGAACGTCCCAAGCGGCATAGGCGCGGACGACGTGACGATCTCGTATTATGTGATGACCGACGAGGACGGGTATGACCAAGCGCTCCAAGCGGAGGCAAACGGCGGAGCAGCCGCGGACATATCCGAATATTCCGAGGTCGTGGACGTACAGGTGGACGACGTGACCGTCAAGGACGGGAACAAGATCGAGATAGCTTTTACGGACTCGAAGGCGGCGCAAAATTTGCCCGACTATTACACCTTGTACATTTTGCTGAAGGTCAAAAAGAACAAATTGATCGAGGGCATATTTGCAAGCGTGGAAGTTGATTATCCAAAAGTCAAGGCGACTCCGAGCGTAAGTTCGATAACTTCGCTTGAGGACGACTTCATCCTGTCGTTGGAGTTGGATCCGCAAGACGCAAGCGAGTTTGCGTCCGACATCACGGCGGAGAATATCCATTTGGACGGCGCGTTCAAAGGTTTGCAATGCACGCTCGAATCGCACGAGCCCAAAAATCTGACGCTCAAATTGAAGGGCGACTCGGACAGCGACGAGAACGCGCTTGTGCGCGACAAATCCGACGGCACATATCATGACGGAACGATCAGAGTGGACTCAAGCAAAGTCAAGATGTCCAAATACGATCTGTGGGTGTACATTCCCATCGATCAAATTTCAATATATCTCGGCGTGAGCGGATTGAAGTTTGAAAACGGCAAGGCGACCGTGCCCGTGTACGTTTCGGGACATTCGTTTGCCGAGAGCGAGAGCGCGACCGCGGCGGACTTTAAGTTCAAACAGGTGGAAGATTATCATGCGGACCCCATCGCGTATGTCGACGTGGACGGCGTGACGATCGACAGTTTCGAGAGGACGGACGCGCACAGCGGCACGTTTACGATATCGGTTGAGGGCGCGCAGGATTCAAACGACGTCGCCGACAAGTTGAACGGCACGACGCTGTTTGCGCTCGGCGCCGCGCTTCAAGGCAACGAGGACGGTTTGAACGCGTCTGTGGACCTTGCGCCCGCAAGTTTTTACGTCGTGTTCGATTATGCCGAGGAGCAGGGCGAAAATTACGTGTTCGACCTCATCCTCAACGCGACCCACGGCGTTTTTGACAGCGGGATCACAAAGGACGACTTCATCCTTTCGGAAAAGCTCGAAGGCGCGACGATCAACTCGTTTGCGCTCATCGACGACGAGACGGCGACGCTTCAATTGACCGTTCCCGCGCAAAGGGACAACGACGGAAACGTCGTGCCGCTTGAGCAAATGTATCTGAAGGGCACGATATCATTGAAAGCGGGCAAAATGACAAGCCGTTGGGGCGAGGCGACCGACCAAGTGGATTGTACGAGAGCGTACGAGTGGATCGAGATGGGCAGAGGGAACGCTTCGGCAAGTTTCGACGACGCGCTGGACGCATTGCAAGAGCTTGATTGGGACAAGATATTCTCGCCCGCAAGCAGCATATTCAACGGCATCGGCAAGGTGAAAAAAGTGCTTGAATTTTTGGGTTTGATCGACAGCTCGGAGATCACGGTCGACATGGTTTATTCCTATTTGCAGGAATTGCATGAGGAGCTTGTCGCGCTGTCGAAAAAGCTTGACGAGATGATGCAAAAGATTGACTTGAAACTTGACAAAAACGTGATCACCTCATTTTGCAAGGACAAGCTGTATATGTTGCAATCCTACCGCGGCTATGCTGTCGCAGCCATACAAGACGCAGTGGACACGCTCAAAGAAGATATTGACGGCGCGATAACTCCCACCAGCCCGGCGGAGGGCGCGTCGCATGAGGTCCTCGAACAATGGACGGACTACACAAAGTTGGTCATGCAACAGGCGAGCAAGCAGGACGCGGACATCTTCAACAAGTTGCTTGAATATTTCACCCAAGTGTGCGGCGAGGTGGTGCCCTCGGCGGGCGGAGAGAGCATAATTGCGACCTATGACAACTACATTTCCTACTATTACAATTTTGACGTTCAAGCCTATGACGACAGAGAGAACTTCCGCAATGCAATCGAGTTTGAGTTAGCCAACAGTTATTATATCTTGTGCTCGTATATGCAGCTGAGCGCGGACTTGCCTCAGACCAACAAGATAAACAGCCTGACCCAACAGTTCAACAGCGTCAAAGATTATTTGACAAATAAAAATCCCTTCACACGCAGGACGGACAATTGTTTTTATATGTACGCCATCAAGCAGGAAGTCACCATAAAGACGGGTTTTGACCTCTATTCGTTCAGAGACCGTAAAAATCCTACCGACGAATGGGGCATCGTGCCCGATTCCGAAATAGCGGATTACTTCAACGAGAGAATGCGCGGTGCGACGATAGGGCAAATACTCACAGAGGATCTGGGTTACGATCAATCTTTGGATGACAAAAAGTTTTCAGGTAAGTATTATTTGTACAAAAAGACGTATTCCGGGAATTGGTACCTTCCGTCACATTGGTTGGATTATTGCAAATTTAATTTAACGGAACGCACTTTTACCGACACATCCATAGCGTCCGGCGATAGTACAGACTTTGAGGTTTATATCGACTCGCAAAATTCCGTGTCCAATGTTGCGCATTGGATAAAAGGATGGGGTAGCTCGGACGACGTCCATAAGCCGGAGGCGGAGCCTGCAGGGTATGACGTGAACAAGGTAGTTTTCTTCTGGTTGACTACCGAGGACCTGTATGTCAACAGCAGATCGTGAGTCTTCCGTCAAGTTTTGAGAGGAAGAACCGTAAAGCCGTATATGCGGACAAAAATATAAAAAATCAAAAGGTAGAGATATGACAAAGCGTTTGACGAAAATTCAATTTGTTGTCGCGGTAGTCGTTATCGCGTTATGTTTGGCGGTCGCGCTCGCGCTTCCCGAGAGAGAGCCCGCTTTGCAGGAGCCCGCTTTTGCGGCGAGCGAGTCCCAGCATCATGTGTACTTCGGCAGCGATACGCACGGATCGGGGCACGCGGGCACAAAGCTGGATCAAAATCTGCTCAACCAACATGTGCGCGACGACGGCAACTATGGGTTGCCCGCGGGGAAATACTATCTGAGCGGCAATCTCGAGCTCAAAGCCATTCTGTATTTGACCGACAACGACTCCGCCATCTGCCTCAACGGCTATCAGCTGACGGCGACAAAGGGCAGCGCGATATGCGTGGACGACGGCTACACCTCGGACAGCGAGGCGCACCCCAAGCATCACTATTTCAGGCTGTTCGATTGTCATGACTCGTCTTGCACGGATACAAATCACACCCACACCGTGACGGGGCAAAACGACAACGCGCAGCATACGATCGCGGGCGGCGTCATCACGGGCGGCAAAGTTGGCGGCGTGGACGTCGAAAGCGGCAACTTTTATATGTACAGCGGCACCATTGCGGGCAACACGGGCTACTACGAGGGCGGCGGCATCCGCATGGTCTGCGGCGAACTCAGGCTGTACGGCGGCACGATATGCTACAACAAGTCGGGCTGGTACGGCGGCGGCGTTATGGTCGGCGAGGAGGCGAGCCTGCTTTTGAGCGGCGGACATATCCGCGAAAACGTTGTCACTCCCGTCTCGGGAGAGGACCACAAGTACAGCAAAGGCGGCGGCGTGTATGTCTCGCAAAAGACCTCTATGACATTCTGCTCGGGCGAGGTCACCGCCAACAGCGCGACGGAGGGCGGCGGAATCTATGTCGCGGATTCCTCGGACGCGCAAAATGCGGGCAACAACGCAAAGCTCAACATCTACGGCTCGCCCGTCGTCAAGGACAACAACAAGGACGGCGACAAACGCAACATCCGCTTGGGCAACGGCAACAAGATCCATGTCACAGGCTCGTTTGCAAGCGACGCGCACGTGGAAATTTCCGCGGACAAGAGCGTGAACGACATTGACGGCTTCGACCCCTCCAAGCAGACGGTCAGCATAAAAAATATCTTCATAGACGAATCGGGCAACGGAGCGATCGCCAGATTCAAAGACGGAGCGCTCGATTGGATCACCAAACACTCTCACAACGACATTACGTTTGAGATCTTGGACAACGACATCATCAAAAAATATTCAAACAATATCCCCGCAGGCAATTATTTTCTGACGGAAAACATTTCGCTGACCGCTCCTTTGCAGTTCGCGGACGGCTGCACGCTGTGTCTTGCGGGATATCAGATCAAGCTTGAGTCGGGGACTACTTGCGTCATAAACGCGGGCGCGAATTTCGGTCTTTACGATTGCCAGTGGGGAGTCAGAGACGAGGACTTCAACCATTCATATCCGTCTGCGATAGACGGCGCAAGCAAAGGTCTTTACGGCGGCCTCATCACGGGCGGCAAGGCGAGCGGCGTTGTCGCAACAAACAACTTCAACATGTACGGCGGCGTGATCGCGGGCAACAGCGGCGAAAACGGCGGCGGAGTTTTGGTGCATTCGGGCGATTTCAACATGCACGGCGGCATTGTCTGCTTCAATTTGGCAAGCGGCGACGGCGGCGGCGTGTATGTGAACAGAGGCAATGTCACAATGGACAGCAAGGCGTCCGATCAAAGCGAGATCCGCGACAACAAAGCCGAAAAAAACGGCGGCGGTCTCTATGTCGAAAATGCCCAATATTTCAACATGAACGGCGGCAAAATAGGCAGGGGCAAAGACGGCAGCGGAAATGATATTGACGACGGCAACACAGCGGCAGGCGGCGAAGGCGGCGGCGCATATGTGAATTTCGGGACCGTGACCATTACAGGCGGCGAGATCTCCAAAAACGACGCGAGCGGCGACGGCGGCGGACTGTACGTCGTGCAAGACGGTCACATCAACGGCGGAGAGATCTCGGGCAACACTTCAGGCGGAAAGGGCGGCGGCGCTTATTTGGGCTACAACGGTTCGTCGGCAAAGGGCTGCACTGTCTCGGACAATGATGCGGGAGGCCCCGGCGGCGGAATTTACTTTTCGGGCGACGGCACTGTCGACAACCCGAATATTACAAGAAACGATTCGTACAGCTGCGGCGGCGGAATTTACGCGGGCGGCAACATGACCATAAGCGGCGGCAGTATAACGCATAATGACGCATACATGCAGAATGGCGACGGCAACGGCGGCGGAGTCTACTTTTCAAAAACAGGCTCTATCGATGGGACAAAGATCGAAGACAATTCCTCTCGCAGCAGTTACGGCGACGGCAACGGCGGCGGAGTCTATGCGGCGGACAACGTCAAGTTGACAAACGTCACGTTGACAAGCAATTCCGCAGGCAAAGGCGGCGGCGCATATTTTGAAAATCAAACCGAAGGCAGCATCGAACAGTCGACAATAGATTCAAACTCCGTATCAAACTACGGCGGCGGCATTTATATTTTCAACTCGATATCCTTCACTGTAAACGAGATCGAGATGCATGACAACCATGTGTCAAATGGCGCGCAAATGGTCGTCAACAATTCTACGGTAATGCTTGAAGGTAAAGGAATAGATCTTTCGCAGAACAAAGACGCCAATTTCAAAGTGATAACTCTCACTCAAGACGCATTGTTGGATATTGCCAGCGGAGACGCGCTCCTTGCGCTTGCAAACGCGAATATGAAATTTTCTTTCTCCGGCGACTGTCTGATCCAAATTTTGCCTATGGACGCCTCAAAAGTCGGCGAACCCACAGCCAAAGTGAGGGTAGGATATGAACACAAGGACATGACGGGCACGCTGGTCGAAAAACAGGCAAATTCCGGCGATTTGGATGTGAGCAAATATTTCGTCTACGACGGGTTTGAGGACGAGACGTTGTGCTGCGCCGTTTCCGAGAAAAAAATCGAAACGGCAAAGACTCATTCCCTCGTGTGCGAAGGGGATCCCTCCTTTGACGACGGCTCGTTGGAAACTACATATAAGTTGAAATGCGACCGTTGCGGCGAACAAAATATCACTCTCGTAATGTCCGCCTCGAATACGCGTCCGCTCGCCGCGTCTTGCACAAAGAAGGCGGAAACGATATACGATTTCAATTTGGACACGGACTCTTTCCGCGCAAACGCCTCCTCGGCGCAACCCAAGATTGAAAATCCGCAATTGTACGAGATGAAGCAAGATTATCAAAACTCGTTCGGCGTTGAGACGGGCGGCAACCCCGCGGGGCACAGCTGGACATTTTCCGTGGAGGGCAAAACCATCATCGCAAAATGCTCCAATCCCATCCATGACGAAAGCCGCGACGGATGTGCAAGCGAGATACATATGGACGTCGACGCGCCCCTCGCTCGCGAAGGCAAGGACAAAATCTTCTACGACGGCGCAGTTTTCGAGCTGAACGTCACGGACGACTCGCACTTTGCCGAGCACGACGCAAAACTCACCACAAAATTCTTTTACGGGACGGCGAAGGGAAACGAAACTCAACCCGTAGACGAGGCAAAGAAGGCGGGCTTTTACGTTGCAAAGATCTATGTCGGAGAGTCTGTCGATCCCGAAGCGTCCGCCATATTGGAAATTCCGTTTGAGATCGCAAAAGCTGAGTTGACGTTTGAGCTTGTCAAGGCAAGCGGCGTGTACAACGCCAAGGATTTCTCGGATATCGACGTGACGTTCGCGGAGCTCGCAAAAGGCGAAAGCCTTGTCAAGGGCGTGGACTATAAACTGAAATTCGGCGGCACGGATACCCTCCCGAAAAACGCGGGCGATTATGAAGTGACGGTTGAACTGGAATCGACCGACCTCACAGCCAATTACGTCGTGAAGGCAGACTTCTCAAAGACCTTCACCGTGGCAAAGGCAAAGATCGCGACAAATAAGGATTTCGACTCCTACAAACACGGCGTGGACGAGGTGTACGATCCCGATCAGCCCAAGGTGAAGTTGAGTTTCCCCGACTACGGCGCGGATGGTTTCCCGTTTGATATCGTCGGCGAAAATGCCGCGACTGTGCAATATATCGTTGCGACCTTCGATCTTACGGACGGCTCAAGCAGCGACGAGATCGCAAAATATCTCGCCGAACTGCAAAAAGGCGAGCATGCCGCCGATTGGAAAGCATACTCCGACGATATGGCGCTGCAGGATCCCGCCGCATATTGCGTGTATTTCAAGGTGGAGGCGGAAAACAACGAGACCTATTACGGCTATTATATGCTGCACATCTACCACGCGCTTTACACCATAACGCTCAGCGGCAACGACCTTACCCTCGGCAATTTGCAATATGGGGATACGGCAATATCCGCGGACGCTTTGCGCCAAAAAATCAAAGATCTGACCGTCTCCATCACCGCAAAGTCCGAGGATTCGCCCGACCTTGATCAAAACAACAGAATGGACGAACTGTTCGGAGACAACAATTTCGTGTTCTATCTCGCCAAAAACGGCGCGTGCTATACGGGCGCAAATTACGAGATCGGCACTTACTTTGTCCAAGCAAAATACGTGGACAGCAAAGGGGTGGAAAGCCAATTCATCTCTTTCGAATGGAAAGTGCAGAACTCGGACGGCGACGGCAAACCCACTTTCGACGTGGGAAAACGCGAACTGACCTTCGAACTTGTCAAACCAAACGAAACTTACAAATCCGCGCCGTTTGACGACGTTGACGTCAACTTCTTGGAATTGCAAAACGGCGAAACGCTCAAAAAAGGCACGGATTACAACGTCAAATTCGACGGCAAAGACGATCTGCCCGCAAAAGTCGCGTCCTACAAAGTGACGCTTGAAATGTTGGACACCGACGTCACAAGCAATTATACGTTCAAGGAGTTGACGCTCACCTTCAGCGTCAACGGCGCCGAGGTGGCGATGGTTTTGCCCACGGACGACGTTTACAACGGAAATTCTTTCGACCTGTTGCCATACATACAAGGACAGGGCAACGAAGTGCTGTACAAGGGTACGGATTACAACGTAAAATACGACGGCGCCGTGGCTTTGCCCAAAAACGCGGGCAGTTATCAGGTCTCGATCGAACTTGTATCCAACGAGCTTACAAGCAACTATGTCGCGGGAGACGCAAAGACTTACACGATCGCCAAAGCGCCCGTCAAGCGTCCCTCCGCAACCAACGCAAAATTCACGTATGACGCCGAGAAGAAATCCATGTATGTTATGGATTACGATTCCGCGCTCATGAGCGAGACCGTGGACGAGGGCAGTGTGTTTGTGGCGTCGACAGGCGAGTTCTTCGCGACAAACGCCGCCGTACATACGCTCCGCATAACCGTCAGAGACAGCGTCAATTACAAGTGGGAAACGGGAAGCGAGGGCGCGATTGAGTTTACCCTCACGATCGACAAAGCGCAGCTGACTTTCGACGTGCCCGAGGGGGACGATTTCGATCCCAACGGGCGCAATATCTTGCCTACGATCGCGGGCGAAGGGAAAGACGTGCTCGTCAGAGGGCGCGACTACAACGTCAAGTACGGCGACGCGTACGCGTTGCCCGTCAATGTGGGCGATTATCAGGTGACGATAGAGCTTTTGGACACCGATCTCGCCGACAATTACACCGCAGACGGTCAAACAAAGACCTACACAATTTCCAAGAAGCGTCTTGACAAACCTACAATAACCGACGCAGGATTGGTGTATAACGGACAAAATCAATATGCCTCCGTCAGCGGATTCGATTACGACACGATGACTGCCGACAGCGAAAGTTTCGCGGGCGACAGATTGAACGCTGTCGTCGCGGGCACGCATTCCGTCACTATCGCGCTTGACGACAAAAACAACTACGAATGGACGGACGGCGGGACAGACGACGTCACGCTGTCGTTTGCGATCGCCAAAGCGCCGCTGACGTTTACGGTCGGAGGACCCGCTCCCGTATATGACGGGACCGAAAAAACCGCGGAAATCGATTTGGCGGGGCTGCAAGGCAGCGACGAGCTTGCCATGGGCGAGGATTATGCCGTCAAATACAACGGCGCGGACGCTCTTCCGATCGGCGCGGGGGATTATACCGTCACGATCGAGTTGCTCGACACCGAGTATACAAACAATTATACGTTCAACGGGCATTCCCAAACGTTCACCGTCGCCAAAGCGACGATAGCAAAACTCAAATCGCAGCAGATCACGTCCAAGATGTATGGCAAAACAAAGACCTTCGATATCGAGGGCTATGACGCCGCGCTGTACGTGCTGTCGGGAAAGAGTATAAAGGACGGCAAATTTTCCGTAAACAGAGACGGCAACCACAGCGTGACGGTCGCGATCAAGGATAAGGCGAATTACGCATGGGACGACGGCTCAAGCGAGGATCTGACGATCACCGTGAAGATCGTGGACCCGCGCCCGATCGGCTTTGAGGAAACGGTCGCGATGTCTACCGTGATCCCCGCAGGTTCCATAGCCATAGCCGCCGCAGGCTTGGCGATCGGACTGAAAAAGCGCAAAAAACGCAAATCGGCAAAATCAGGCAAAGGCTCGGATGATAAGGCGGACGGCAGTGCAGACAAGGGCGACGCCGAGAGCTCAAAAGACGCTTCGAGCGTGGGGGATGAGGCCGATACGCCTCATGACGAAGTCTCCTCCGAAGCGCCCGCAAGCGATCCCGCCAAAGCTCCCGACGGCACGCCTGACGGCAATCCCGAAGAAGCGACAAATGATGAGGAATGATACATTCATGGGATTCTTCGTCTTGAAGCGCAAAAAGCGTGGAGACAAACACAAACGCTCCTCATGTCGCTTGTTTCTGTAAAATTGCCGAACAGCTATGATCGAACAGGCAAGGGTTTGAATCATGCACGTGTGTTTCGGACGTCAAAACGATCCGCACAAAAAGCGTCGCAGCCGCGGCGCTTTTTCGATGGTTGAACAAACATAGCGAAGAGTTTGCGGAGGAGAGGAGAAGCGTGTTTGACAACGCGTACAAGGCAGGGCGGAAGGCCCTCTAGTGGGGGGGGTATTAGCGTGAAGTCTAGAGCAACAAAAGCAACGTGAACACGCTGTATGGCTGTTGAGAGGGGAAGATTAGAGGCGAAATCTTAAGAAATCTTTAGAATTGGAGAAAATTGGTGAAAATGTTTGCAGTTTGTCAAAATAAATAATATCATGGCTACGAACGGACGCGCGGGCGTTTCAATGCCGTTTGGGCAGCAAGAGCATGGGCAAAGCGAGGCTTCAAACGGCTGCGACAATGCATACGGCGCCGTCACAGACGCATTGTGCAAGGCGCAGATCCGCGACAGAGGACTGAGGAAAAGATGATGACAAAGACTGCAGACAAGACGATCCACAACAGATCTGCTCTCCAATACGGGGGGGGGGTATCTCATTGTTGTCTGCAATCGCCAAGTAGCGTTCCAAATCGGCAAACAACAAAATATATGCGTTTTTGATGAAATAGAGGGATAGACCCTCTATTTTTCGTTTACTTGAAATGCGCTTGCGCGACGCGCGTACGAAATATAGTGTAAACAAAAAATTTTGAAAATAATAAACAATAAAAATATTCCGAGAAGTCGGAGCCCCCAATGATCGGTCGGTCCGCACGCGCGGGCGGTACGAAAATTGCGGAGAAGAAATGGAGGAGATATGGCAAAGATAAACAAGTTGAGCAAGATTTTTGTGATTTTGCTGTTTGTGGTTGTGGCGGCGACGCTGACATTTGCATTTGTGAATGTTCCGATTGGTGCGGCAAATGCGGAAGGAGATGTTCTTGAAGGTCAAACAGCAGAATATGATATAGATTTGAGTTATCCGGAAGCAGATACGGATAAAGCATTTTATTATAGCGAAGAGGCTGCCAAGATAACAATCTGTCTCATATAAACATAAACATAGAGCAGTTCTCAACTTCGGGCAATGCAATAACGTCCAAACAGACGCGCCTGCTTCCGCTTGCTTCGGGCACCCACGATTTCAATTTCTGGCTGTATGCCGCCGACAGCGACAACAACTATCAAAAGCAGGAGAACGATATTGCGAACGGCACAAAATATACGGGCGTGACAAAAGTTCCGCTGTTTTCGGCGTCATGATATTCGCATAAATCAAATTCATTTCAGGCATGTATATCCAGATCGAAGGCAAAGAGGGAGACCCTTTTGGGATCCCGCTTTGTTTTTGTTGCCAAAGCATATTCGTGCGGCAATATATTTTTTGGTATGTTTGTCTTTGGCAATGCGACAAATCAGGGTTTGCCACACAAAAAAGGCGACCGAAGTCGCCTTTTGCCATTATAATGATGTGATTTGCTTGCCAATGATTGCCGTTATTGATTTGTTTGCCGACGGGTATTTTCGGCTTACCAGAGGTTGTCGTTGCGGACGATGGAGGCGCCTTGGGCTGCGCGAGCAATCGCATCGATACCTTTCTTTGCGGCGTCCTTGGTGGTGTAGCCGTCGTTGGTGATCGCCACGACGTTACCGTTTGAGGCGAGCAGTCTCAGGCGGAATTCACCCGCATTGTCCTTGTAGACGACCCACTTCGGGCACTTTTGCTCCACGACCTTGACGAGAGTTTGGTCCTCGATCGGGGCGGTTGCGGCGTTGTTGATGACGCTCTGGATGCCGCCTTTGCATGCGGTGAGATCCTTGTAGGCGCCGCCGGGGGCAGCAAGCACTCTCTTGTTTGCGGAGTAGAGCTTGTAAACAAAGTTTCCTTTGTCCGTCTTTTTGATGACAAACTTGCCGTGATTGACGTTGGGGTCTCCCTCAACCAGAACTTTTTCCTCGTCCTCGGGCTTTGCCGCGACTTTTTTGACGGGGGCTTTTGCTTCGGGCTTTTCTTCCTTGATCACTTTCTTATCCTCCTTTTTATCCTCGCCGACGGGTTGTGCAGCGTTTGATTTCTTGGTTTTTTTGGCTTCCGCGGGGGCAGGCTCTTCAACTTTTGCCTTTTTGGCGGGAGCTTTCTTTGCGGGAGTCTCGGGAGCGGGCTCAGCCTTTTCCGCCTTGGCGGGGGCTTTCTTCGCGGCGGGCTTCTTCGCCTCCTGTTGAGCGGGTTCCGCCGCGGGTTTGGATTCCGCTTTGGCTTTCTTTGCGGGAGCCTTCTTCACAGGTTCTGCGGGAGCCTCCTCTTTTGCGGGTTCCTGCTTTCTTGCGGCGATTGGAGCGACCGCCCAAATATCTGCGGCGTCGGCTTTTTTCGCGGGCTTTTTGGCGGGAGCGACGTCCGCGGCCGCCTGCTCCTCGGGCTCTGCGGGAGCCTCTTCCTTGACAGGTTCCGCAACAGGCTCTGCGGGAGTTTCTTCCGCGACTTCTTCGGCGGGAGCTTCGGGCTCTTGCGCTTGTTCTTCGACGTCTTCCTCTTCAAAAGCGGGGGCTATGTATTGCTCGTCTGCGGCTTTTGGAGCCTCCTCGACGGGTTCTTCTTCAATGACAGGCTCTTCGACGTCCTCTTCGACCTCGACGGGCTCCTCAACGGGTTCTTCCTCAAACTCTTCGACAGGCTCTTCTTCAAGTTCAAACTCTTCCGTCGGTTCCTCTTCCATCACCTCGGGCTCTTGCTCGAGCGCTTCTTCCTCGACGAGCTCCTCGTCGTCTTCGATGAGGTCGTCCAAGGACAATTCGATGATCTCTTCCTCGTCGTCTATCGGTTCGAGGACTTCTTCGGGGGCGACGGACGGCTCCGCCTGCGATTGCTCTTCCAAACGATTCTTATTGATTTCCATAAACAGCTCCTTTTTTCGGAGAACTCTTCTCCGAACCCAACACTAAATATATTCTAACATACATAATTTTGTAAATCAACATACAAAAACAATAATTTGCATGGAAATTTGCGCTTTATTTACAAAAAAATTGAAAAATCACACAACATGTGGTATTATTGTAAAGCTATGATATACGATTTGAATCCACAACAGTTGAAGGCGGTGCAGGAGATGGACGGGCCCATCCTCGTGATCGCGGGCGCGGGAAGCGGCAAGACGCGTGTGCTTACGGCGAGGATCTGTCACCTCATCGAAAAGGGCGTATCGCCATACAATATACTTGCGATCACGTTCACCAACAAAGCGGCAAACGAGATGAAAGAGCGCATAGAGAAGGCTCTGGGCAGTTCGGGCGTTTGGACAAGCACCTTCCATTCCATGTGCGCGCGCATGCTGAGGCGGGACGCGGACAAGCTGGGATACGGCAAGGATTTCACCATTTACACCGAGCAGGAGAGCGATCGTGTTGTGCGGCGCATCCTTCAAAACATGCCCTACGTGGACCCCAAGAAAAAGGGGGAGTTTTTGTGGCACATTTCGCGCGCAAAGACATTTGCCATGTCTCCCGACGAGTATTTTGACGTCATAAAGGAAGTGGACAAGGAAGCCGAGATCGTGCGGACCGTCTACAGCCTTTACGAGGAGGAGCTGACGCGTAGCAACAGCATGGATTTTGACGATCTTTTGCTTAAAACCGTCACGCTTTTCGAGGAAAATCCCGACGTGCTGGAAGGATATCAGGACAGGTTCAAATACATAAACGTGGACGAATTTCAGGACACGAACAGGTTGCAATACAAACTTGTCAAGTTGCTTTCCGCAAAGAGCGGCAATCTGTTTGTCGTCGGCGACGAGGATCAATCCGTCTACAGCTGGCGCGGGGCGGACATACGAAACATCCTCGACTTCAAAAAGGATTTTCCCGAGGCGAAGATATTCAAACTGGAGCAGAATTACAGAAGCACGACGTCCATTTTGCAGGCGGCAAACAACGTCATCAAAAACAACTCCAACCGCAACAAAAAGACGCTTTGGAGCGACATTCGCGACGAAAATTCGGTCTCGTATTACGAGGCGTACAACGACAGGGACGAGGCGGAGCAGACGGCGCGGACAATCGCCTCTCTTGCGGCGGAGGGCGCAAGTTATTCGGACTTCGCCGTGCTTGTCAGGGCAAACTCGCTGACCCGTCTGTTTGAAGAGGAATTCAACCTGAACGGCATTCCGTACAAGGTTTTCGGGGGCTACCGCTTCTTCGAGAGGAAGGAGATCAAGGACGCGCTTGCCTACGTGAGGCTCGCCATCAATCCCTCGGACAACGACAGCCTGCTCAGAGTGATCAACTATCCCCGACGCGGGCTTGGCGAAAACACGGTGAAGGAGCTGATCTCGGTTTCGGCTGAGCAGGATATGCCAATTTACGACGTGTTGACAAGCGGCGTGGGGCTGTCCTCTGCGGTGTACAAAAAACTTTCCGTTTTCAAAGATATCGCGCAGGATCTCGTCAAAAATGCGGAAACCATGAAGCCCACCGCGTTTGTGCAATTCGCGCTCAGACGAAGCGGGCTGGAGGATTTTTTGGCGACGAGCAAGGATCAAGAGGACGTCGGCAGGCTGGAAAACGTGCAGGAGCTTGTCAACGCAGTCAGCGAGTTTGAAAAGGACAATCCCGAGCTTACGCTTTCGGATTTCATGCAATCCGTCGCGCTTGTGTCCGACGCGGACGGCATGGACGAGGAAAACTACGTGACTATCGCGACAATACATGCGGTCAAGGGGCTGGAATTCGACACCGTGTTTATCGTAGGGCTCGAGGACGGCATTTTCCCCACTCAGCGCGCGATCGCGGAAGGGGACATAGAGGAAGAGCGTAGGCTGATGTACGTGGCGATCACTCGCGCGAAGAACAGGCTTTTCGTTTTCAACGCGCGAAGCAGATATCGCTACGGGCAGACAGTGTACTTGCCGAAGAGCAGATTTGTCGGCGAGATGACGGGGTTCAGGCAATCCGTGAGATACACAAACTCGGATTACGGCGAGGATAGGTCGGACAGAATAAAACTCGGGGCAAACGCCGAGCGCTCCCGTTCCGTCCTCAAAAACAGCATGTCGCCGCAAAAGCCCAAGGCGGAGAGCGGCGGCAATATCGACTATTCCGCGTTTTCCGTCAACGTGCAAGTGGAGCACAACAAGTTCGGGCGCGGGATAATCGTGGAGACGTCGGGCGAGGGCGAGGACAAGATCGCCGCGATCGCGTTCAAGGGGCTTGGAGTCAAGCGATTTGTGCTTGCGATCGCCGCCCCCAATTTGAAGATAATCCGTGATTGATTTTTGCGATCCGAGGGATTTAAGCCGTCGCCTAAGTCAACAATAGAGGTGGATATGGATATTCTTGCAAGGATGAACGAGCTTGTGCGCACTTTGAACGAGTGGGCGAGGCTGTATTACGAGGAGGACGCTCCCGTGGTTTCCGACGCCGAATACGATCGTCTTTACGACGAGTTGAAGCAACTTGAGGAGAGCGCGGGATTTTCCCTCAAAAACAGCCCCACGCACCGCGTCGGAGGCGCGCCGCTCAAAAAGTTTGAGCAGTCCAAGCACTTGAGGAGGCTTTACAGCCTTGACAAATGTCAGTCCGAAGAGGAGTTTTTCCGTTGGACGGCAAGGCTTCAAAAGACGCTTGGATTTTTGCCCGCGCTGACTTGCGAGTACAAATTCGACGGTCTCACCCTCAACCTGCTTTACGAGGACGGGCGCCTTGTCAAAGCGACTACAAGAGGGGACGGCGTTGTGGGCGAGATCGTCACGGCGCAAGTCAACACCATCTCCCGCCTTCCCCGCAAGATATCCTTCAAGGGCAGGATAGAGATACAGGGAGAGGGGATCTTGAGGCTGAGCAGTCTAGAGCGCTACAACAGCGCGGCAAAAGAGCCTCTCAAAAACGCGCGCAACGGAGCGGCGGGCGCGATACGCAATCTTGACCCGTCCGTCACGGCGGAGCGGGGGCTCAGCTTCTTTGCGTACAACATAGGCTTCAGCGAAAAGAACTTCTCCTCGCAAAGCGAGATGAGGGAATTTTTGAAAGCGGAAGGCTTCGAAACGGAAGGGGATTTCGACATCGCGACAAGCGAGCAAGCCGCCATGGACTTTGCGAGGCGCACGGGGGAGAAAAGGGAAAGTTTGGACTTCCTCATAGACGGCGCGGTGTTCAAAGTCAACGACGTCGCGCTCAGAGAGGAGTTGGGCTACACCGAAAAATTTCCCAAATGGGCGATTGCATTCAAGTTTAAGGCGGACGAGATGACGACCGTGCTGAAAGGCGTGGAGTGGCAGGTGTCGAGAAGCGCGAAGCTGAATCCCATCGCCATACTCGAGCCCGTGGACATAGGCGGCGTGACCGTTTCGCGCGCTACGCTGAACAACTACGGCGACATTCTGAAAAAGAAGGTCAGGATAGGCGACAGGGTGTTTGTGCGCAGAAGCAACGACGTCATACCCGAGATCATGGGAGTCGCTGTCGAGGAAGAGGGCGCGACTTGCGTGGAGAAGCCCTCTGTGTGTCCCGTGTGCGGCTCGCCCGTAAGGGAGTCGGGAGCGTTTTTGTACTGCACGGGGGAGGACTGCGCTCCAAAAAAGATCGCCGCTCTCGACCACTTCGCCTCAAAGGACGCAATGGACATAGACGGCTTTTCCGAAAAGACCGCCGAGCTTTTGTTGAACGAAAGACACATCGCAGACGCGGTGGGGCTTATGAGTCTACGCCCCGAAGATATGATCGGGTTGGAAGGCTTCGGAGACAAGAAAATCAGCAATCTAATTGCCTCGATTGAAGCGTCCAAGCATACGACGCTTGACAGATTTTTGTTTGCGATAGGCATTGACGGCATAGGCAAAAAGACTGCGAAAGACCTTGTGAAGAAGTTCGGCACGCTTGAAAACATAATCGCCGCAAACGAAGAGGAGCTTTCGAGCATAGACGGGATAGGGGATATCCTTGCAAAAAACATAGTGGATTATTTCGCGGACGAGCGCAACAAAAAATTTGTCGCCGACCTTATTGCGACGGGCATAGAGTTTGAGGACGTCGCTCCCGCAAGCGGTCCGCTGAGCGGCATGCGCATTGTACTGACAGGCTCCCTTCCCACCTACAAGAGGGGAGAAGCTACCGCAATCATTGAGGCAAACGGCGGAGAGGTGGCGGCGTCCGTCAGCAAAAACGTGGATCTTGTGCTCGCGGGCGAGGACGCCGGCTCCAAACTTGAAAAGGCCGAGAAGCTCGGGATAAGAATAATCGACGAGGACGAATTCAAAAAAATGTTGGGCATAAGCGACTGAGTTTGCCGCCCAAATTGCATTTTACACCATTAGATACGCGATTTTAGGCGCGTTTCAAACGAATATGCAAGCCCGAGCGGCTTGCATATTCGATATGAAAAACTTTTGGGATTTTGTTGCGCATTTTGTTGTGTGATCCTATATTTTGTGATATAATAAGAAAAATATTTTTTAAGGTGCGCGTATGTACAGTATGACGGGCTACGGCAAAGGCGTTGCTTCGGCAAACGGCAAGACCGTGACTATCGAGATAAAAAGCGTAAATCACAGATATCTTGATTGGGGCATAAAAACGCCCAAAAACTTCCTATTTTTGGAGGATATCATCAAAAAGACCGTGGGCGGAGAGATATCGCGCGGTCATGTCGACGTGTTTGTGACATACGAGCAACAGGCGGGCAGCGCGGACGAGTACGTCGTAAACGAGGAACTCGCTTCGAAATATCTCGCCGCGGCGTCAAAACTTTGCCGAGCTTCGGACGAGGAGGGCAAGCGACTTGCGGACATGATAGTGTTGCAATCCATGCTCAGACAGCCCGACATCCTCGTCAAACAGCAAGTGGCGGAGGATCCCGCAAAGACGGAAGCGGAGCTGACATCACTCACGTCCGAGGCGCTGTCTCAGGCGGTGGTCGGGCTGAAAGAGATGAGGCGGAAAGAGGGGAAAGCCCTCGAGGCGGACATAGCGTGCAAACTCGACAACATTGCCGAATGTTTGGAAAATATCAAGCTGATCGCGCCCGAAGTCGTCGTCGCGTATCGCGAAGCGCTCAACAGGCGCATCGCCGAGGCTCTCGCGCCGAACGAGGCTGACATGCAGAGGCTTGCCACCGAGGTTGCGCTGTTTGCGGATCGCTGTTGCATCGACGAGGAGATCACTCGGCTTTCCACGCACATTGCAAACGCAAGGGCGCTTATCGTTTTGGACGAGCCTGTGGGCAGGCGCATAGAGTTTTTGGTGCAGGAGCTGAACCGCGAGGCAAACACGATCGGCTCGAAGGCGAACGATCTGCGCGTCACCGAGCAGGTCCTCGCGATAAAAAACGAGATCGAAAAACTCAGAGAGCAGGCGGCAAACATAGAGTGATCGCCCGCTTCGGAGGGAATATGGAAAAGTCAAAAGGCATGCTTATAGTTGTTTCGGGCTTCAGCGGAGTCGGCAAAGGCACAGTGGTACAGCTTGTGTTCGAGTCCATGCCCAATCTTCAATTTTCCATTTCATGCACCACGCGCAAGCCGCGAGCTGGAGAAGAAAACGGAGTGGAATATTTCTTCCTCTCTGAAGAGGAATTCGAAAAGAAGATAGCGGCGGGCGAGTTTGTGGAATATACCAAAACCTTCACAAACTACTATGGCACTTTGAAGAGTGAGATAGACAAGCCCCTCGACCGCGGCGTGGACGTGCTGTTGGAACTGAACGTTGTGGGGGCAAAAAACATAAAAAAGCTGTATCCCGACAGCGTGACCGTGTTCATCACTCCTCCCTCAATCGGGGCGCTGAAAGCAAGGCTTATCGGGCGAGGCTCCGAGACTCCCGAAAGCCTCTCGCGCAGACTTAAAGAGATAGAAAACGAAAGCAAGGACATCTGTCATTACGACTATGTGGTCACAAACAACGTCGCCCGCACTTGCGCGGACGAGATCGTCAACATAATAAGAAGCGAGCGTCTCAAAACGTCCCGCCAAAATTTGAAAAATTTATTTGTTCAGGAGGACTAGGATTATGATGATTGATCCCCCCATCGACAAGCTCATAAAGCGCGCGGAGTGCAGATATGCGCTCACTTGCGCGGTGGCAAAGCGCACGAGGGAACTTGTGAGCAGCGAAAGCGGCTATTTGGAATCGACGGGCGAAAAGCCCATCACTCTTGCCTGCAAGGAGATCTACGACGGCAAGATCAAGATCGTGCACGACTAGTATGATCTTCGGCAAAAGCGTCGTCGTGGGAGTCAGCGGCGGGATAGCTTGCTACAAGACTTGCGAGCTGGTTTCCCGTCTCAAAAAGAGAGGAGCGGACGTGGACGTCGTTATGACGGAAAACGCCTGTCGTTTCGTTTCCCCTCTGACTTTCCAAACGCTTGCAAAATCAACGGTTGTGACGGACGAGTTTGCCCCCGTCAGGGAGTTTGACGTAAAGCACATTTCTCTTGCCAAAAAGGCGGACGTATTTGTTGTCGCTCCCGCGACCGCAAACGTCATTGCCAAACTTGCAAACGGCATTGCTGACGACTTTTTGACCACGACGTATCTTGCGTGCGCCGCGCCCAAGGTGATCTGTCCCGCGATGAACGTGCAAATGTACGAGGCGGAGGTCACGACGCGCAATCTCGAGAACTTGAAACAGCGGGGCGCCATAGTGCTCGAGCCGACCGAAGGTTTGCTTGCGTGCGGAGATGTCGGCAAGGGCAGGATGGTTGAGCCGTCCGTCATCTATGACGAGTTGGAGCGTATCCTGACCCCAAGGCAGGACCTAGACGGCAAAAAGGTGCTCGTCACCGCGGGCGGCACGGAGGAGGCCATAGACCCCGTTCGCTCCATCACAAACAGATCGTCGGGGAAGATGGGCATGGCAATTGCAAGCGCGTGTCTCGACAGGGGCGCGAGCGTGACCCTCGTCCACGGCAAGATATCCGCGCCCGTTCCGAAAGGAGTCGAGGAGATCGCGGTTTGCACAACTTGCGAGATGCTTGAGGCGTGCGAAAAGGTCTTTCCGTCCGCGGACATCGCGATCATGGCGGCAGCTCCCGCTGACTATCGGCCGTCAGAAGAGGCAAAAGAGAAGCTCAAGGCGGACGAGCTGACTTTGAGGCTGGTCAAAAACCCGGATATCGCCCGCTCGCTCGGCGAGAAGAAGGGGGAGCGGAAACTTGTGATATTCGCCGCCGAAACCGAAAATTTGTGTGAAAACGCAAGGCAAAAGCTCGTAAGCAAGCATGCGGATCTTGTCGTCGCAAACGACGTCACCATAGAGGGCGCGGGCTTTGACTCGGACACAAACGTCGCCACCGTCATAGGCGCGGACGCGGCGATCCCAAGCGGGCTTGTGACAAAGCGCGCGCTTGCGGATATCATCATAGACAGGGTGCTTGCGCTATGATATTGGAGATCATAGTCGACATTTCAACCGACAGCGTGGACCGCACTTTCGATTATGAGGGCGAGGACGTGCCCATCGGAAGCCGAATGGCGGTCGAGTTCGGCTCGAAAAAGCTGATAGGCTTTGTGATAGGCAAAAAAGAGAAGTCGGACTATGAAAATCTCAAACGCGCAAGATATCTGGATCGTCCCATAAGCTCCGAGCAGTTGGAGCTTTTGTACTTCATGCGCAAAGCATACAATCTGCGCTATATCGACGCGCTCAGGCTGTTTGTCCCCGCAAAGCTGAGGGAGGAGCGGGATCCCGAATATTCCCGCAAATATCTCAGCGTAAAAGACGCTCCGCTCGAACAACTTGTCGAGGAAGTGGGCGACAGGGCGCCCAAACAGCTTGAAGCGCTCAAATATATCGCCGCAAACGGCGGGCAATTTTTGAACGTGCTCAACGCAAAATTCGGCGTTTCCGCCATCAACGGACTGAGGGAAAAGGGCGTTGTCGAGGAGACCCTAGTGCACGAGCGCGCGACCCCTCTCAAAACGCTCAGGCGCGACCTCGTAAAGGTGGAACTGACAAAAGCGCAGAGCGACGCGGTGGAAACAATATGCTCGGGCAAGGGCGTGTTTTTGCTGCACGGCGTCACGGGCTCGGGGAAAACCGAGGTCTACGAGGCGGTGATAGAGCGCATGCTCGCCGAGGGCAAGACCGCCATCATGCTCGTCCCCGAGATCTCCCTCACGCCGCAAATGTTGGGGCTGTTCAGGGCAAGATTTTCGGACAAAGTGGCGATACTTCACAGCGGGCTCAACGCCGCCGAGCGCTACGACGAGTGGAAGCGCTTGAAGTGCGGCGAGGCAAAGATTGCGATAGGGGCAAGATCGGCAATTTTCGCTCCGCTTGAAAACATCGGCGCGATCATCATAGACGAGGAGCACGACGCGAGCTATCTCAGCGAATCCAATCCCCGCTACGACACAAAGAGCGTGGCAAAATTCCGCGCGGCGCAGAACGGCGCGACCCTTGTGCTCGGCTCCGCAACGCCGGATATGGAGAGCTATCTTGCCGCGACAAACGGGGAGTATACGCTTGTAAATTTGCCCGACAGGATATCCAAATACGCGCTTCCCGAGATGGAGATCGTGGACATGACGCAGGAATTCAGGATGGGCAATCGCTCAATGTTTTCCTACGCGCTGAAAGAGGGCATAGAAGAGGCGCTCGGGCGAGACGAGCAGATCATGCTGTTTTTGAACAGAAGAGGGTTCGCCTCGTTCATACGTTGCAAGGAGTGCGGCTATGTCGCAAAGTGCGAGGACTGCGACATCTCGCTCACCTATCACAAGCATGACAACGAGCTGAAGTGTCACTATTGCGGCAGGCGATATCATGCGATATCAAAATGTCCCAACTGCGGCAGCGACCGGATCAAGCAGGGCAAGATAGGCACGGAAAAGGTGGTCGAGGAGTTGAAGGCGCTGTTCCCGAAGGCAAGGATACTTCGCATGGACAACGACACGACTCAGCAAAAGGACAGCTATTTCAAAATCCTGAACGCGTTTTCCCGCCACGAGGCGGACATCCTCGTGGGCACGCAGATGATCGCAAAGGGGCACGACTTCGGCAACGTCACGCTTGTGGGTATACTCGAGGCGGACGCCGCGCTTTATTTCAGCGATTATCGCTCCTCCGAGCGCACCTTTCAGCTTATCACTCAGGTCGCGGGAAGGGCGGGCAGAGCGGACAAAAAGGGCAGAGTCGTCTTGCAGACCTACGCGCCGAGGCATTATGTGTTCAGATTTGCCAAAAGCTACGATTACGTCGGGTTTTTCAAAAAGGAGATCAACACTCGGCTGGTCACAAAGTTTCCGCCGTACACGAAGATCGTGCGCGTTCTCGTCTCCTCTCAAAACGAGCAAGAGGTCGTGGACTGTACGCGGAACGCCTATCGCAGGATCATGGAGCTTGAAAAGGAGCACGGCAAATTTGTGTATCTTGGAGCCGCGAAGTCCCCGATCACTCGCATGAACGGGCTTGTCAGATATCAAGTGATGATGCGC
>CANQNC010000023.1 GCA_947625145.1 uncultured Clostridia bacterium | reverse complement strand
TGCCCTTCACGGGAGCGGGCGTGCTTACGGCAAGCGGGGAGTTCGACGGGCTTTCCTCCGAAGAGGGCAGGAAGGCGATCCTCAAAAAACTTGCCGAGCAGGGCAAGGGCGGCGAAAAGGTCAACTATCGCCTGCGCGATTGGCTGATCAGCCGTCAGCGCTATTGGGGCGCGCCCATACCCATCATACACTGCGAGCATTGCGGAGCGGTCCCCGTGCCCGAGGATCAACTTCCCGTGCTTCTTCCCAAAAACGTAAACTTCGCGCCGGATGGGGAATCTCCCTTGAAAAAGTGCGACGAGTTTATGGATGCGGTATGCCCCGTGTGCGGCAGACCCGCAAAGAGGGACGCGGACACGCTGGACACGTTTGTGTGTTCGAGCTGGTATTTCCTGCGCTATCCCGACAGCAAAAACAGCGACAAGCCTTTTGACAGCGAGTGGATCAACAAGATGTTGCCCGTGGACAAATATATCGGCGGCGCGGAGCACGCGTGCATGCACCTGCTTTACGCGCGGTTCTTCACAAAGGCGCTGAGGGATATGGGATATCTCGATTTTGACGAGCCCTTCCTCTCTTTGGTGCATCAAGGCACCATTCTCGGCCCGGACGGCTTCAAGATGAGCAAATCGCGTGGCAACGTCGTGTCCCCCGACGAGAGCATCGCCAAATACGGCGCGGACGTGTTCAGGGTGTATCTCATGTTCGGATTCAACTATGTGGACGGCGGCCCGTGGAACGAGAGCGGGTTGGAATCCATCAGCCGCTTTTTCGACAGGATAGAGAGGCTTGTGAAAAAGTGCTTCGAGGTCGCTTTCGAGGACGCGCCTTACGGCAAGCCCGAAAAGGCGCTGAACCGAGTGCGGCATCTCACCATCAAGAGCGTTGGGGAAGATCTGGAACACTTCTCCTTCAACACGGCGGTGGCGAGGCTGATGGAGCTTGTCAACGCGATCTACGCCTACGACGCGGAAGTGCCCGTCAAAAACGTGCTGTTCAAGGCGTGTGTAAGGGACCTCGTTTTGCTTGTCGCGCCGTTTGCGCCGCACTTTGCGGAGGAGCTATGGGAGACGCTTGGCGAAGAGTATTCGGTGTTCAACAACGCCTTCCCCGTCTATGACGAGCGCGCGACCGTGCTTGACGAGATCGAGCTTGCGGTGCAAGTCAACTCCAAACTTCGCGGCAGGATCACGGTTGCAAAGGACGCGCCCAAGGCGGACGTGGAAGCAGCGGCGGTCAAGGCGGTGGATGCTCAGCTTGAGGGCAAGGCGGTCAAAAAGATCATCGTGGTGCCGGGCAGGCTGGTCAACATAATTGCATAAAAGGCGGTTTGTACGCCTGAAAATGACAAATAAAATATTATTTCGCGCAACAGCGCAACGGAGAGAATATGCTTGATATCATCAGAATACGCAACAATCCTCAAGCGGTCGCCGACGCCCTTGCAAAAAAGGGATACAAGGCGGACTTCACTCAGATCTTGGAGTGGGACGACAAGCGCAAGGCTCTCATCACGCAGGTGGAGAGCCTGAAAGCACAAAAAAACAAGGTCTCGGCGCAGATTCCCGCGCTGAAAAAGGCGGGGCAGGACGTACAGCCCATCTTCGAGGAGATGAGGCGGCTCGGCGACGAGATCGCCGCGACGGACGCGCAGATCGCCGAGCTTGTGACAAACGTCAATCAAGCGCTTGCGGTCATGCCCAACATTCCCGACGACGATCTGCTCCCGGGCGAGAAGGAGAACAATCGTGTGGTGAAGATCGTGGGCGAACCCCCGCAATTCGATTTTGTCCCCAAAAACCACGTAGACCTTTGCACCTCGCTTGGTCTCATAGACTACGAGCGCGGCGTGAAGCTGAGCGGCAACGGCTTTTGGATCTACAGAGGCATGGGCGCGCGGCTTGAGTGGGCGCTGCTCAACTATTTTGTGGACGAGCACATTGCGGACGGCTATGAGTTTATCCTGCCGCCTTATCAGCTCGGCTATAATTGCGGATTCGGGGCGGGGCAGTTCCCGAAATTCAGCGACGAGGTCTATTGGCTGGACGTGGATGAGGACAGACAGCGCAATCGCTTCATGCTTCCCACCGCCGAGACCGCACTTGTCAACATGTTTGCGGGCGAGATCATTGACGAGGCGAAGTTGCCCATGAAGTTTTTTGCCTATTCGCCGTGCTTCCGCAAGGAGGCGGGCTCCGCTCGCACAGAGGAGAGGGGCATGATAAGAGGGCATCAGTTCAATAAGGTGGAGATGGTGCAATACGCGCATCCCGAACACAGCATGGAAGCGTTTGTCGAGCTTGTGGACAAGGCGGCGCGACTTGTGGAAAAACTGGGGCTTCACTTCAGGGTCAGTAAGCTCGCGGCGGGCGACTGCTCGGCTTCCATGGCAAGGACGTATGATGTCGAGCTGTGGATCCCGTCCATGGGGATCTACAAGGAGTGTTCCTCGGTGTCCAATGCCAACGACTATCAAGCGCGGCGCAACAACACGCGCTATCGCGACAGCAAGACGGGCAAGCCGCAATACGTGCACACGCTCAACGGCAGCGGTCTTGCCACCTCGCGCCTCATCCCCGCGATCGTGGAGCAGTTCCAAAACGCGGACGGCAGCGTCACCGTGCCCGAGGTCCTCAGGAAGTATCTCGGCGGCATTGACGTCATCCGCTGACCGCAAAATCCGACCCAAAACCAAAAGGGAGGGCTTCACGCCCTCCCTTTGCTTAAAACTTTCAAATCATTCTGTGTCTGTTTGGACGATGAGGCGCGGAGGCTACATTTCCTCGGGGGCGTCTATGCCAAGCAGGGCAAGCCCCGTGCGAATTGTGTTTTTGACGGCGAGGGTCAGAAGCATACGCGCGTTGCGCACGGGCGCCTCGTCCACCACAATTCTGTGGCCTATATAGAAGCGGTTGAATTTGCTTGCGAGGTCCACGATATGGCGGGTGATCACGCAAGGCTCGCGAAGTTTTGCCGCTTGCCGCACGCTGTCCGCAAAGCCCAAGACGCTTTTGATCACGTCGTAGCTTTCGTCGTCCGTAAGCGCGGAGAGGTCCGCGGAAGAGAAGTTCGCGTCCCCGCCCTTGCGGAGCGCGCTCGCCGCGCGCGCGTAGGTGTATTGCACGTACGGCGCGGTCTCGCCCTCAAACGACAGCACCTTGTCGTAGGAAAACACAATGTCCTTGATGCGGTTGTTCCACAGCGCGGAAAACACCACGGCTCCCACGCCCACGCTTTCCGCGACCTGCGCCTTGTTTTGCAAGGAGGGGTTTTTCTCCTCTATGATCGCCGCCGCTTTCGCGACCGCCTTGTCCAGCACTTCCTGCAACCAAATCACACGGCCGTTCCTTGTGGACATGGCGCCGTCCTCCATGGACACCATGCCGAACGCGACGTGTTCCATGTCGTCAGCTCCTGCAAAATCCATAAGTTTAAGCACCTGAAACAGCTGCTTAAAGTGCAGGTTTTGCTGATACGCGACAACGTACAGGCACTTGAAAAAGTCATAGGTCTGCTTGCGGTAGTACGCCGCGGCAAGGTCTCGCGTGGCGTAGAGGGTGGCTCCGTCCGCTTTCACAAGCAGGCAGGGCGGCATGCCGTATTCGTCCAGATCCACGACCCATGCGCCCTCGCTTTGCTTCAACAATCCCTTTTGCTTCAAAATGTCAAGGCAGGGTTGCATCTTGTCGTTGTAGAAGCTCTCGCCCGCGTAGCTGTCAAAGGATATCTTGAGGCGGGAATACACCTTTTCCACCGCGCGCATCGTCACGTCTTTGAACACGTCGAAGTAGGCGAGCGCGGCTTTGTCCCCGTCCTCTATGCGCTTGAACCACGCCCGCGCCTCGTCGTCAAGCTCGGGGTGGAGCTTCGCCTCGCTGTGATATCTGACGTAAAGCGAGTTGAGGAAGTATTCGTCCCCACTTGCCACCTCTTCGAGCGACGACCACTTTTCCGTCGCCACGATCAGCTTGCCAAACTGCGTCCCCCAGTCTCCGAGATGGTTTATCCCCACCGCGTTGTAGCCCAGATGCTTGAAGATGCGATACAGCGCGCCGCCGATCACTGTCGTGCTGAGATGCCCGATGTGGAAGGGCTTTGCTATGTTGACGGAACTGTAGTCTATGCAGATCGTCTTGCCCTTGCCCTCGTCGCTTGCGCCCACGACCTCGCTGTTTGCGATCTCCGCCAGCCGCGCCGCCACCGCGAGCCGTGAAAAATATACGTTCAAATATCCCGACACGCACTCCGCCTTCTCCACAAACGGCAGGCCCTCTACGCGGGGCAGTAGGCTTTGCGCGATCGCTTGCGGCGCCTGCCTGAGCGCGCGGGAAAACTTGAAGCATGGCAGACATATGTCGCCCATCTTTGCGTCCTTCGGGGTCTCGAGCGCGTTTTGGATATCCTCCGCCGACAAGCCGCTTGCGGCAAGCGCCAAAGACAACTCTTTTTCAAACATATTCTCACTTCCTTAAGCGTTGTGTCTCTATAATAACCTATATCTGCCTCTCCTTGCAACCGACATTTTGCAAAAATCCCAAAAGATTTTGGCAAAACGATTGTATCTGCTTGCGAATATGCTAAAATGTAGACATGCGAAACTCGGAGTTGGATTTTTTTGAGGTCGGCGGCGGCGCGTATGACATGGGCTTTGCCATAGGCAAACGCTTCGCAAGAGTCATACAAGCCGAAACGGAAGCCCTTGCGCCTCAATTTTGGCATATGAAGGACGCCGCGCTAAGACAGCGGGACAGGATAGCGCAAGCCCTCCCCGATTGCCTCGACGAGATCTACGGGCGCGCGGACGGCGCGGGCGTGGATAGACTGCTTATGCTGTTTGTCCTCGCTCCCGAGCTTTACGGCGGGACGGACGACTGCACAACCGTCATGTGCCGCACTCCTCGCGCTTCGCTCTTTGCGCACAACGAGGACAGCGCGACCGCAAATCTGCAAAACGTCGCCCTCGTGCGCTATGTCTATCCCGACTTCAGCATGATCGCCTACACGGGCGCAACAAGGCTCGCGGGCAGTGCGTTCTGCCTCAACGGAAAGGGCATGGCGTTTTCAAGCAATCATATCTTCGCCGCGGGGCGGGATATGAACGCGCTGTCAAGGTTTGTCCTGTTGCGCTCGGTCATCAACTGCGGAAGCGTGGAAGAGGCGCAGGATTTGGTTTCGTCCGCGGACGTCGCGTCTCCCTTCAGCCTCAACATGCTCGAGCTTCGCACGGGCAGACTTTGCAATCTCGAAAAGGACCTGCACGCCGTTTCGCGTACGGACGTCGCGGGGAAGTACGCGCGCAGCAACCACTTCCTCTCCCGCCCATGTCGGCGCGACAAAGTGCCCGCGTCCTCGCTGTTCAGAAGCCAAAAGACCGCCGAACTGCTGGACGCGCTAGGGGACGACCCCTCTTTGGACGATTTGATCCGCACGCTCGCCTACGAGGGGAACAGCTATGACGAGTCCGTGTTCGAGAGCAGGGCGAAATACCCCTCGGGCATCTGCACCGTGGCGACCTTCGCCGCCTCCACAAACGGGGTCGCGCTTGTGCGGGATCACCTTTCAAATTCGTTGTTCACGATCTCGCTCGACGCAAAACTCGTTTCGCGCTCCCCGCTTTGTTGAAAAACGAACAACAAAAACGACAGACCGCAAACCCCGCCCGAACGACGAACAGGGAAGCCGACCGCACGAAGAAAACGCAAAATCAGCCAGAAAGAAAAACGGAAACCGACAGCCAAGCGAACAACGGAAAGCAGACGGCAAAACGAACAGCGAAAAAGAAAAAAATAAATATAGAGAAAGAAAACAAAAACGGATAGGCAGAAAAACGGGAACCAAGCAGAATAAAAAACCGAATAGAAAAAATCGCACTTCCGTGCGATTTTTTGCTTTGAGTTGTCGCTTGTCTCTACGCAAGCAAGCCGACCGCCGCGAAAGTGGAAGCCGCAGCCGCCGCACCGCCGACCAATACGATCAAGAGGATGATGAACCCAACGACGGAAATACTGCTTATCACGATCCCCGCGATCGCAAGACCCTTGCCGTTGCCGTTGAGCTTTTTCGATTGAGCAAGCCCTACCGCAGAGAGGATCAGAGCGATGACGTTGAACCCCAACAAAGAGAGTACAAATCCGGCGATCGCAAGTCCGTTTGACTGTGCAGGCGCAGGAGCCGCTCCTCCGTAATAGGGGGCGGGATTTGCGTTCGTTGCAACTCCGCAATTGGGGCAGACCGCGGCCGCGTCATCTATTTGTGCACCGCAATTTCTACAAAACATGTTTTTTCTCCTTTAAGTTTTATATGTCAATTATATGTGAGGATAGGCGATATGTCAACGCTTTTTTAGCCATATAGAGGGTAAAGAGGGGCATAGAGCTATATTTTTACGCCGAAAAGGGGGAGCAGAGTGACGACTATCCCCAAAATCAGCGTGTACAGCGCAAACGGAAGCATGCTGTGATTTTTTATCAATTTCAAAAACAGCGACGCCGACAAAAGCCCGGACAGGAAGGCGGCGGCCGCGCCTATGGCAAGCGCAAAGACGGGCACGTCGAGGGCAACGGGGGACGTTGCAAGCTCGACGCCTTCAAGCGCGGCGGAGCCCAAGATGATGGGTATGGACAGCACAAACGAGAAGTCCGCCGCTTCCTCTCTTCCCACTCCGCCGAGGGACAGAGCGGAGATGGTCGCGCCACTGCGGGACACTCCCGGCAAAACCGCGATACCTTGCAAAACGCCTGTTAATATGCTCGTTTTGGGGGTAAGAAGTGCGGGTTTTGCAGGTTTGAACTTTTCCGCGGCAAACAGCAGACACGCGGTCAGCACAAAGCCGAAGCCCAGCAATTCCCCCTCAAGCATGGAGGGGAAAAGCAGTTTGAACATCAGCGCAAGCGCCACTGTCGGCAGGCAGGCGAGGAGGAGATATCCCGTCTTTTTTTGCAGGGGATGGCGCAAAAGCCCCGTCCAACTTTTCCGCATGACGATCAGCACGGCGACGAGGGTCCCCACGTGCACTGTTATGTTGAACGGCAAGCTCTCCGTGCCCACGCCCAGCTTTTCGAGCAATATCAGATGCCCCGAGGATGAGACGGGCAAAAATTCGCTCGCGCCCTGCACAAGCCCCAAGATCAACGCCTGCCACCAAGTCATACGCCCTCCTTTTTTGCGGATTTCCGCTTTACTATTGCAAAATGTTTGTTTATAATATCTATAAATATGGCAAACCACAGACAATTAGAAGTTGTCTAAGGGAGGACGTTTATGAAGCTAGGAGTCGTGGGGCTTCCCAACGTAGGCAAAAGCACTCTGTTCAACGCGATCACAAAGGCGGGCGCACAGGCGGCAAACTATCCGTTTTGCACGATCGAGCCAAACGTGGGCGTGGTCGCCGTGCCCGACGAGAGGTTGGAAAAGCTCGCCGCGCTTTACGACAGCAAAAAGATCACTCCCACATTTTTGGAGTTTGTGGATATCGCGGGGCTCGTGAAGGGCGCAAGCCGAGGGGAGGGGCTGGGCAACAAGTTCCTCTCGCACATTCGGGAAGTGGACGCGATCGTGCACGTCGTGCGCTGTTTCGACGACGAAAACATCACGCACGTAGACGGTTCGGTGGACCCCACAAGGGACATCGAAACCATCAATTTCGAGCTCATCTTCGCCGACCTCGAAACGCTGGAGCGCCGCATGACAAAGGCGCTTAGCATGGTCAAAGCGGACAAAAAATTTCAGGAGGACGTGGACAGACTCACCTCCATGCGGCAGTGGCTTGAAAGCGGCAAACCGCTCAGAAGCATGAAGATGGACGAGGAGTTCAAACAGTTTGTGGACGAGCAATTTCTGCTGACCTCAAAACCCGTCGTCTACGTCGCAAACGTGGACGAGGCGGGCATAAACGGCAACGCCTACACATCCGAGGTGGAAAGGATCGCCGCGGAAGAGGGCAGTGGCGTCATTGTGCTTTGTGCCAAGCTCGAAGAGGATCTCAGCGCCCTCTCGGACGAGGAGCGAGAGCTGTTTATGGGCGAATACGGGCTTGCCGAAAGCGGCTTGGACAGGCTGGTCAAGGCGTCGTACGCTCTGCTGGGGCTGATCAGCTATCTCACCGCGGGCGAGAAGGAAACAAGAGCGTGGACGATCGTCAAAGGCACCAAAGCTCCGCAGGCGGCGGGCAAGATACACAGCGATTTTGAAAGAGGCTTCATCCGCGCCGAGATCGTGGACTATGACACGCTCATCGAGTGCGGCTCCTTCAACGCCGCCAAGGAAAGAGGCAGGGTGCGCAGTGAGGGCAAGGACTACGTCATGCAGGAAGGCGACGTCGTTTTGTTCAGAATCAACGTTTGAACCGCTTGATTTTGCGCATATTATATTGTATAATCAAACAGCTCCAATGGGGGTGTACAGGATTCGACAGCCGTTTTGCGGCGGTATAAGCATGTCGTAGGCTCGTCTACGTAAAAACGGAATTGCTAAAATTAAACGCAAACAAAAATTCTAAGAGCGCTCCTGCGCTCGCTCTCGCTGCGTAAACATCAGTCAGCGCGTCGCCCCGAGGTTTTCTGTTCCCCTCGGCAAGCGGCGTCAGAAAAACAGACAACGCGGTTTGATCGCTCGCTAAAACCGCTGTAATTCAGAGCTCATCAACCCGAGGTTTGTAGGTGAACCGACGCGCGAAACATTTGATCACCCACTAAACATGTAGAAGGTGCCGTCTAGGGGCGGTTGGACCGGGGTTCGATTCCCCGCACTTCCACCACCATATGAAAATCCCACTGAACAGTGGGATTTTTCAATGTTGCGTAAGTCGCGGGAAATTGAACCTGTGTGTTTTTTCAAAACACACGCATTGCTCTACAATGCTCCGGTCCTTGGACCGGCTGCACGCGTCGCTTCCGCAAACAAGTTTGCTCGCTCCGCTGTTGGGCGATTCCCCGCACTTCCACCAAAAAGGTCTAATTCGTGTTCGAATTAGACCTTTTTTTGCGCCGAATGAAAATTACGCTTCGCTCCATTTTGCGCAATCGTTGCTCCGCTCACGAAATTTTTTAGGAAGCAATCAAATGTTTGACCACGTTCAATGTACATTTATAAATCAGCAAATACAAGGTTCGCTTTGCGTGCGGGAGCTGCGTCCGCTGTCGGCTATGCCGCCACCGCTCCCGTAAGGGCTGCGAAGCGGCGGAAACCCCCGCTTCGCAGATTTCCATTGTGATTTGCAACACTCTGCAAATTTTTAGTTTACCGGGAATTGCGCATGCGATGGGCTCCCTAAAAAAACATGAAATGGTTTTGTGGGGTATTTGAGCGCAGGCAATGTAAAGCAGTGCGGAAGTTGGGTTATCCTGTGTTGTGCGGGTATAAAAGTTTAAGCCAAGCGGAGCGATTCCCCGCACTTCCACCACCATATGAAAATCCCACTGAACAGTGGGATTTTTTGTGATATATGAGGCGCGAGGCGGGAAGGCGAGGGCGCCTACGCAAACGGGATACGCTTACACAAACATGTATATCAGCACGATGAGGAAGATCACGAATATGTACATGAGGGAGAAGCCGTTGTACTCCTTCCTGAGCACGGGCTTGTTTGCGTCGAAGAAGAACAGGAAGGGGATCGCGAATATGGAGTAATACGACTTGCCGAAGCCCCAATTCGAGGCAAAGGACAGGGAGCCGAGGAAGAAATCTATCCCCGCAAGGAACAACAGCCAAATGCTGAGGTAGGTCGCGGTGTCGAGCGCACGCGCGTTGGCTTCTTCGGCGGTCTCGTAGATGAGCGTTGTGGGGCGGAACCACTTTTTGCCGTCGGGCGAAAAATTGCAATGTCCATCGTAAGGCAGAGGTCTCCTCGCGTGGCGGCGGAAGGCTACGATGATGAAGAATATGAACACATAGTGCGGCAGCGCTTTTGAGGGGAACATGCACAAAATGAGGATATTCATGGGCATCACTTCTGAGCGAATGAGCCCGTTGAGCACGAAAGTGGCGATGACGTATGCGATCGGCAGGAAGCCGAAAGAGCGGAAAAACACCAATCTCGGCTTGGTTTTGACCCACATCGGGCGCGTGCAGAAGAAGTAGCACATAAGCAAGCAGAGCAGTTGATCCAAAAATATGTTGAACGAGGGGATGTTTTTCAAAAGCAAGATCGTCAATTTGTTTGTGACCAGCGCCTGCGCCCAAGCGAGCATTTGAGCGGTGGAGCCTGTGGGCATGGATCCGGGGTGCACGTCCAGCGCCGTCAAAATTTGATTGATCGCTTCCGCAACGTCCTCATATTTTTTGCCTACCTCTTTGAAAAGAGCTTGCGTCAAAGAGGATACGCCCCCGACTATCACCATATATATAAACATTTCCGCCAAAAACATCAGCACGGAGATGAATGCCACGCGCGCGATGGTCTTGCCCATTCTGCCGCGGTCGAGGTTGAGCACAAGCGTAACGGTCGCCACAAAATAAAGCGGGATTACCACGGCGCTGAGGTTGCGAAGCGTCCCTATAAACGCGCCGAATTGTCCCGACAATTTGAAGGAAGTGAGCGCTTCGAGCATGCTCAGCGTGTCTTTGGATTCAAACGAATCAAGCAACTTGGCGGCTTGCGTCAGCGCGTTGGCAATGACAAAATAGGACGCGATCAGCGACATGAAAAAGAAAAACATTGCGACGTATCGCAAAAACACGAAACTTTGTCGCTTGCCGTACAACATGCCTTCGTTCAGAGTCATTTTGTCCTCACCGTCATCTTTGCTTATTCTCTTTTGTTCCGCGCCCTTTGCCCGCGATTTGGGGGCAAAGAGGGAGTTTTTTGTTTGCGGCGCTTAGGCTTTTATAGGGGACTATGCGTTCATGATCGACTCGCCGTCCATTGGCATTAAGCCGACGATATCCGCGGCATATTCTCCGTCTTCCAAGGGGTGGTTTTTCAGCTCGTCATAGGTTTTGTTCATCCTCAATATCGCGGCGTCCGAGTAGTGCTCAACGCCGAATATGTCCGTCACCACAAATTGATAGACGTAAAATTGAGAGTCAAATGCGTCGCTTCCGAGCGGATCCTCGTAGACCTCATAGCCGTTTTCGCCAACGGGCACGTCAACCGTCCTTTGAGAGGGGGCAACGTCGCCGACCGCAAAACTTTCTCCCACCGCGTAGTAGTGCACCTTGAGATATGGATATTCCACCTGAATGAAGTCCGTGGGCTTGAGCATGGTAAGCTCCTTGTCGGACATGCCTGTGACGGGGTCTATGCCGTTCCACGCGCCCAAGATCTTGTAATAGCCGCCCATCTCGAAGGTTTCGTCCCAAATGTAGGCGAAGCGCAGGTTCGTCCGCCGGCCGTTCAGGATTATGGGAGCGGTGTAAATGACATATTCGGCTGTGGTTTCTATAGGGGTGACATACAGTTTGCAACCGTTCAGCGTGATCCATATGCCGCGGAAATTGCTGTGGCAGTCGAGGTCTTTCCACGAGCCTAATATGTCGTTGTCCCGCCCGAAGCGCGAGTAGGCAAGGTCGATATATTCCAGATTTTCGCCTTTGTCAAGCATGGCGAATTCCACAAGGTCGAAGTCATACGACAGGACGTAGTCAATGGATGACTCATCCAACTTTATCCCGAACGATCCGTCCTCTCGCTCGCTGCCGCTGTCCGCGAACTTGATGGGATCCGCGGGAATGTTTGAATATACAAAGTTGAGATATTCTTCATAAGTCTCAGAGGGGCAAATGCCGTCGAAATATTGTTGCAACTGCTTTGAGTCGTAGTGCAGGGGATAGAAGAAGGACAGCCCTCGGGATTGGCTCTTTTCCTTGCCGAAAACGTTGCAAATCACGGCGTCATTCAGCGCCGCCGCCAAGTCTTTCGCCTCCTCGCAGGCCGTGAAGTTTTCCGCGAAATGGCCAAGGTCTATAAGGTTGCTGTAACCCTCCATGTCCGTAGTTCCGCCGTATTTTTGCGAAAGTTTGGCGCTCTGGGCGACCTGTTGGACGCCTTTTGTGGACACTGCGTCCTCTTTCATTTTCAAGGTCACGGCTTCGAACGCCTGCCTGAGTTTTCCGAACGCGGAGAAGTCTAGCGCGCTCAGCGTTGCCGTGGCGTCCTTGTCGTTGTCTTTGCACTTGTTGAAATAAGAGTTCGCGACGATTTTGCAAAGCTCGCCGCCCGAAATGCTTTTGTCCTCGGCAATGGCGCCTATCAGCGCGGCGTAGTCCCAACCTCCCGACGGCTCGATCTCCTCGGAGGCCAGCATATAGCGTGCGTACGGCTCGAGCATATCCGCGGTCTCGTAGGTCGCCATCAAACATGCGTCAAATCCGAACAGCTCGAAACGGTCCGTCATCTGCGCCTTCGTTTGTTTTAGCGCGCCGTCCATTTCCGAGAGGCTCAACGCGTCGAAATTGAAATTTTCGTCGTTCGCGACGCCGTTCAGACTGCCTCCGCCATGGTCCCAAACGATCGCGCACATTTTTTCGGCGGGGCGGTTTTTCACGCAATATTCCAAAAAGTCCGCGAAGGTTTGCTCGGCGCCCATGTTGGCTTGGGGCAGTTTTTCAATCAAATTCAACTTTCCGTCCGCAACTTCGAAGCGGCAAATGCCGTCGTTTGGGATGTCGTGTTTGCGCCACTTCGCTGCGCCGCCCGTCTGCAAAACGACGCTCACGTTGTCGGGGATATCCGCGCCGAGCAGTTCGTCTATGTTTTTGCCCGCCGCGCCCATCTTGGTTTCGAGATTGGAGCCGCACAAATAAATATAAATTCCCCATGTGCCCGCTTCGCCCATGGGCTTTTCCTTTGGTTCGGGGGCAGGGTCGGGCGTTTTGTCGCATCCGACAAAACATATCGCGATAAGCAACAAGATCATCAAAACAAGCGGAATTTTTCCAAACCCTTTTTTCATCTCTCTCCCCACCGCGCGGCGCCTTGACCCGCAGAATTTTGCGCGAAGCCGAAAGTCACTATGATATATTCATATTATAATAACGATTTTTTATTGTCAAACGGTTATCGCATTTTTCAAAAGGATAAATGTTGTGCCGAGCATTGAATTTGGGGGCAAAGAGCAGTATAATTGGCGCGACGGCAAAGGAGCGGCAATGAGCAGTGTTTGGGCACAAAACTTTATGTTGCTGTATTGAGAGGCAAAATAAAATCACGTTCCGACTTTTGGCGGAATTGTTTTGACGTTGAAAAAATCGAAAATATGGCGCAAGCCGAAGCCGAAAAAATTGCCACGCTCGAAGCGCATGGCATAAAACACGTATGCTGTTTTGACAATGATTTTCCAAATATAAGCGACAATATCAAACGCGCGGAGCGTCCGTTTTTGCTGGCGTACAAGGGGAATATAGATCTGCTGAATGACGTCGGACATAATGTTGCCGTCGTAGGCTCGCTCACTCCCGACGAGCGTATTTCGGCGCGCGAAAGGAATGTTGTCGAGTCGCTTGTGAAGGAAAAATTCAATATCGTCAGCGGCTTGGCGCGAGGTTGCGATACCATTGCTCACAGAGCTTGCCTCGACGCGGGCGGCAAAACCATAGCAATTTTGCCCACGACATTTGAAAGCGTCTATCCGCCCGAAAACGCGGCGCTATTGGACGAGATCGTGAAAAGCGGCGGGCTTGTCGTCACCGAATATGCGACTGAACCGAAAAGTTACAAGGAAAAGATAGCGCGATTTATCGAGCGGGACAGATTGCAGGCTATGTTTTCGCGCGCGGTCGCGCTTATCGCGAGCCATGTCAAGGGCGAGGGCGACAGCGGAAGCAGACACGCCATGCAAAAAGCGGCCGAATATAATGTTCCGCGCTATGTCATGTACAATGAACACACCGATAATACCGCGCCGATCTTCGCCCTCAACCGCACAGAATTAGAAACGGGTGCGGTCATTTTGATGCCGACAACCATAGAGCACATTAACCATGAAATATTTGATTGATTTAGAATAGACTATTTCATTTTTCATTTCATTTTTCCATTTCCTCGCACTTTTTATTAAAGTGCAGACCCAAAACTACGACCTTCCGTTTAGGAGTCGCATGCAATTGTTCAATCTACTTGGATTTGTTTCATATTATGTATGTTACGGTTGTTTTTGCATATCTAAACGGCTATTTCGGGGGTTTTATGCATAATTTGAAACAGCTTTTGCAGGCGAAAATAACTTTAATACCAAAATAATACCAATTTAATACCACTTTTAGCTTATCAATATTTCAGTCTATACACTCTGTTGCGGTTTGCTCCTTCAGCCACTATGATGCCGTCGCTTTGCAATTCGGCAAGCAACACCTTAACACGGGAAACGGTTATTCCAAGAAGCGTCGCTATTTCCGAACTTCTTACTGTGGCGTGGTCTGTCATGTATTTGATAATTTGCTCTTTTTGCATGGCGGTTTTTGCGCTATCGGATTTATCGCCACTTTTTATCGCCACTTTTTTATCGCCACTTTTTATCGCCACTTTTGCCAACGGAAGTATCAAAACAGTCCTTTCCGGTCCGAATTGTTCCGAAATAACGGGCGAGGGCAAACCTTGTTCGTGCCATGCGTAAAAAATGCTTGGGATTCCGCTGCCGGCCCGTTCGCCTATGCTTATCAAATTGAACATCTTTATAAGCGTCGTGTTTCTCGGGTCGGATACGCCGCCGCTTTTGGCGGTTTCTATGTCCAGACGGAAATCGTCGGGGTTTGAGAATGTAAGTTGATTTTTGCTTTTGATTATAACAATGCCTTGTGTCCCGTGATAATCCGCATGTGCCGAGCGCTCCTCTATCGCGGAGCTTCAAAGCACGGCGCAATTTTTGAGCCTCTCCGCGCACAGAAAATGACGCTGCACAATTCGTATTTGACAAGGGGTTTGCACAAGAGGAAGAAATACTCATGGTTTGCTATTTTCTGTGCTTGGGGCGCGCCTTTAGGCGCGTGTTGGATTGATATACAATAAAACTAAATGTGCAGGGTCGAACCACGCCGGTAACGCAAAAAGCCTTATTCACATAAGGCTTTTTTGGCGTTCCCGAGAGGGATTCGTAGGCGGAAGGCTTGACCGCCGCCGTAATAGCGGAACGAAGTGGAGCGTCAGCGAGTTGTGCTATCCCGCCGGGGCGCAGAAAAGGAAAGCCCGCGAATGAAAAATACGCGGGCTTGACGAGGTGGCGTTCCCGGCGGGATTCGAACCCACGACCTTCCGCTTAGGAGGCGGACGCTCTATCCTACTGAGCTACGGAAACATTGAAGCATTTACCAAATGATTATAGCGTTTATTGCGAGGTTTGGCAAGCGAAAAAGAGAAATGCGCGCAAATCGGCGGCGAAAGGGGCGAATTGGGCAGAGGTAGGCGAGCGAGGGAATGATTATGAGGATATGTCGAGATGAGCTGTGAGGGGGCGTGTGAGGGAGCGTTTTTGCGGGAACGGCGAGCCGAGCCTCGAGACGGGGCGCGGAAAGGTTTGAAAAATTGATAAAACTCGTGCGCGCGATTTGTTGGGATAATAGGACGGAAAAATCATTTTGAGGGTTATGCGCGATATTTAATGGACAAATTTCGGCAACTAAGATATAATATAAAAAGCGTTTGATATTTTGGCTCGGCGGTACGATCTCAAAAAACAAGAAAACGAGGGCAAGTATGGATAAAATAGCTCTTCAAGCTAAGTTGGATCTGCAAAAATGGTATGACAGCGAAGCAAACCGTTGCGATATGTGCGGTTCTTATGACTATTGCGCGTTTTGCGACAAGCATATTGCGCATCCCTGCGCGACGGCATACGAGAGGATGCAGGCAAGCAAGCAAGCCGAAAGCAAGCCTCGCGTGATGCCCAAGCGGCAAAAGGGCGACAGGAAGGTCGCGACGGTGCAGGGGATACGCGAGCAAAACACGTCTCTTGGCAAAAAGTTCGACTATGACAAAGTGCTCCGCAAAAAGGCGTCTCGCAAGAGCCTGACGTTTGCCGAGAAGTATGCGCTGTCAAGCGACATCCTGAAGGAGAGATATCACAAGTTGCAAGAGGCGTTGCTGGCGGTCAAAAAGGGCGAGCCGCGCGTGAAGAGCCGCATAAGCAAGCAGTGCGATACCTATCGCAGGGAGGGGGAGATCGTGGCAAAGATCACGATCATCGGCACCTCGCTGAGGATAAATCTTCCCCTCGACCCCTATGCGGAGGAGTTCAACGACGGCAGGACGCCGCACGTGGCGACGGGGCATAAGAAGGTGTACGAGGCGGTGCCCTTCCAATTCAAGGTGAACAGCCGTCTTGCGCTGAAACGCGCGCTGGACCTCATTGCGAGAGTCAAATAAACTCGGCGCCCAACAACGCTTTGAAAGCGGGCGCGGAAACAAAATCTTGTTCACACAGTCGCAAAATCAAATCAAAAAGCCCGTAGCTCAGCCTCGGGTTTTTTTGATATACGCTTTTGTTGCGCGAGGGGCCGCGCGGGATTGGCGGTTTAAGGGTATGGCGGTGATTATCAAGCCGCGAGGATGGATGTCCAAACGTTGATAAAAGTGGGGAGCCACAGGACCGCGCACAACACGATCGCGACGACGTAAAGCGCAAGATAGACCGCGCTGATGATTATCCCCGCAAGGGCGAAGTTTTTGCCGTCGCCGCCGAATTCCCTGTCAGCGTTTTTGTAGCTGATGGCGGAGCAGATGACCCCCGCAAGCGGGATGAAGAAAGAGAGCAAAAAGCCTACGATCGCAAGCACGTTGGTCCTTTTTTCCGCGTGTTTGGCGGCGGGGTTTGTCGGCACTCCGCAATGCACGCAGACGGATGCGTTGTCGTCGATTTGGGATCCGCAATTTTTGCAAAACATGATAAGCCTCCGCAAATATTTCCGTTTTATATATTATATCACCGCAAATTTTTATGTCAACAAACGGGCGGCAAGATCAAGCCCCAAGCAGGCTGAGATACGCTTCTATAAGCTCCTGCGACGAGGGGTCCGCCGAGACCTTTTTGCCGAGCGCGGCGAGATATTCTTTCAGCTCGTCCCGACAGACGGAGGACGCGAAAGCGGAGTTTAGGACAAACCCGCTCGGGCTGAAATCGGGGAGCGCGTAATAGCTTGATCTGAGTTCGGACGTCGTTGTTTCTTCCAATTCTTTTGCAAGCGCGCGGTCGTCCGAAATTGTCCTAACATAAACTTTATCGTCTATTTTTAGCTGATAAAGTTCGGATATTGACGAAAAAGCCATGGGCGCGGGTTTTTCCGCGAAGGACCATCTTTTCTCCTTGCAGCAAAGATAAACATTGCCATCGCTCTTTGCGATCATGCCGAAATGAAGCTCCTCTTCGCCTTGGAGAACCGTGACGGAGACGTAGCAATAGGGCTGTTCGGCGGGGTGCGTGGGGGCAAGCCACATTGCCATCAGCGAGAAGATCGCGACGACAAGAAGAAGGGTGGCAAAAACAAGCAGTCGCATCGCCAAGGTCCGACTGAACGCCTGCAAGGGCGTCTCCCCTGTAAGCAGTTTGTTGATGGGGGCGCGCTTTGCCCTTTCGAGGACGTCGGGCACTTTGGTTTGCCCTTCCTCCTGTTTGAGTTTGTCCTTTATGTCCTTAATCTTCATTGTCGTTCTCCTTGTTCAGCTCCTTCTTCAGTTTGCCGAGAGCGTTGTTGTATGTCCAAAGCACCGTGCCTAGGGGCTTGCCCAAAAGCTCGGCGATCTCCCTGTGCTTGAAGCCCACGATCACGTGCAGGGTGACGATCTGTCTTTCGGTGGTGTTGAGGACGCGGTTCATGGCGGAGGCGACGGGCGTGTCGGGGTCCTCTATGTCGTAGGTGCCGAAGCGTTCCGCATTTGCCTCGGGGTCCACGAGCGCCTCGTGTTTTTGGCGGTTCAGCTCGTTGAGGGTAGCGTTTTTGGCGATGGTGTATAGCCACGCATACGCGTTTGATCCCGCCTTGTAGGACGCGATCGTCGTCCTGAGCCTGATGTAGGCGACCTGCATCATGTCTTCCGCGGTGTGGTAGTTTCGGCAAATGGACAGAATAAAGGCAAACAGCCCGCGGTGAGTGGCATTGTAAATGTCCTCGAACGCTTGCTCGTCCCCTCGTTGCAGAAGCAACATTTTTCTGTCAAGCTCTTGCCTGTTCATAGTTTTATTCTATCATAGATATCGGCTTCTCACAACCTCTAATTTTATATATAGCGACGGTGCGCCTCATTGTGACAAACGAGGGGGAGAGAGGGCGTAAAAACCTCAAAAAACAAACAAAAATCGACGCCTTGCACGCTTAAATTGGGGGAAGTTGTAAAATTTGGTTGATATTAAACGTTTTTGATGTATAATATAAGTTACGAAATTATGTACAATAACAGTGCGCGAATGCGCGTGTGGGAGAATTTATGAAAAACCACGGCTTGAAAAGAATGTTCAGTGTGCTGCTGATGGCGGCGCTTGTCGCCATAGTGGTGGCGACGCTAGCGGCGTGCGACCCGACAAAGCCAAATCCCGACGGACCCGAAGATCCGACCTCGGGCACCTACAAGGTCACGTTTGACCTCAACGGCTCGGAAACCGGCTTCGATCTTGCAAACCAAGTGCTCAACGTCAAATACGGCGAAACCGTGGAGGAACCCGTCAATCAGGTGAGCGGGGAGCCTGTTCGCCCGCTTAAGACGGGGTACACCTTCCAATATTGGTCGGCAAACGGCGTGCAATTTCGTTTCGGCGAAGGCGGCACTCCCATCGTGGCGGACACAGTGCTGAAAGCGGAGTTTGTCGCAAACAAATATTATCACGTGCCCGACCTCAACGGCACGCTGGTCTACGACGCGGAGACGGGGAACTTTTCAATAGACCCCTTCGGTCACACCGAGCGCGACGCGGAGGACAAACCCGTTTACGCAAAGGACTCAAACGGCGATCCCGCGTACTTGGTGGATTCGTTGAACCAAAGAGTGCTTGACGAGCACAACGAGCCCATTCCTCTTCCGTCAAGCAAGGCGACGCTTGCGGCGTCCGATTACGGCGACAACACCCGCCTCTACTCCACGTACGGCACAAAGGCAAACCCCGACACGGTCCCCAAACCCGTTTGGCAAAACGGAGACGAGGACAACGCGTTCTGCTTCTGGTTCTATCTGATCGAAAAGAAGGACGACGAGGGCAAGGTAGAGGTCGACTCCAAAGGCGATCCCATGATGGTCCCCGTGTTGTTCACCAACTGGGCGGACAAGGACGACGAAAGCACCACAGTCGCGGTGCGCAACGCCTACGCTCGCACCGAAAGGCAAACGCTTTATGCGATGTTTGAAAACGATCTGCCCTACGTGACCGTGGAATATTTCAACAATGAAACGGATGAGGTCGCAGCTTCCACACAGCAATATCATTTTGGCAAAAACATAAGCGACGAAGCCAAATTCGTCCCCGTAAATCCCGCGGGATACGAGTTTGACGGCTGGTATTATATCTACGAAACAGAGGACAAGGACGGCGAGACCGTTCAAAATCGCAGCGACTTCAAGTTTGAAACCTACGACGCGGACGGCAAGCCCGAAAAAGGCGCCACCTCTCCCATGGACGCCGCGGGCGTGGAGAACGACTATTTCACTCCCGTCACGCTCAAACTTTATGCAAAATGGGTGAAGAGGATAGACCTTGACAGCGTGGACGCGTTCAAACAGCTGAGACAACAGCTCAAAGAGTACGCGGCGTCCGACGACGCGGCGGACAAACAGGAGCTTGCGCTTTTGCTCGGCGCCAAGATCTTTGTGAAAAACCTCGACTTCGGCTCGGAAAAGCTCGAGCCTCTGTTCGACAGCGCAAATCCCTTCCTCGGCACGATAGACGGCGGCGTTTACAACGGCGAGTCGGGCGCGGTGGAGTCCCGCGCGACGATCAGCGGCGGCGTGTTCGGCAACGCGACGCACGCGTCCGTGTTCGGCTATGTGCAGGGCACGATCAAAAACATCAACTTCAGCGGCGTAAAACTTGCCCTTGACGGGGAAAATGCTCCCGACACAGCGTATTTCGGCACGATAGCGTCCGAACTGGGCGGCGAGATCGCGGATTGCGACGTTCAAAATTCCACATTCGATCTCAGCGGCGCAAAGGGCGCAACGATCGGCGGAGTCGTCGGAGTTTTGGTCGGCACGGCAAACGAGCAGTCAAAGGGCAGGCTCATCAATTGCAAAGTCAATATGGAGCTGTCAAATCCGACATGCGGCGCGATCGTGTTCGGCGGCGCGGTGGGCGTCAGCAGAAGTTCCACCGTCATCACCGAGTGCCACGCCGTCGTCAAACTGATGGGCGTCACCGTAAACGCGGGGTATGCTTCCGCGCAACTGCAACTCGGCGGCTTGGTCGGCAACAACAGCGGCGCGATATCCCTCTCCTCGGCAGACTTCGAGGCGACGGATGTGGTCAGCGGCTCCCTCTTCTTCTTCGGCGGCATTGTCGCAAGCAACTACGGCTCGATCGGTCAAAGCCGTACAAACGTCAAGCTCGTAAACGCGCAGGCAAGCGGGGATCGTCCCACCGAGGCGGTCGCGGTCGGCGGCATGGTGGGCAGAAACGAGGGCTTCATCATCAACAGCTACGCCACTGTCGATCTCTCCGTACAGCTGAAAGCGGGCACGGGGCTCACGATCGCGGTGGGCGGCTTGGTCGGAAGCAACTTCTCTGCGAGGTCGGACAGCGACAGCGATCAGGAAAAGGGCGTGGGCGCGATCAATCGCAGCTATTCCACGGGCACGCTGAACGTCTCGGTCGCGGATGAGATAACGGACGCAAAACTGTATGTCGCGGGCATCGCGGGCAGGAACAGGCACAGCAAAAACGCGCGTAACTTCTCCCTTGTGGACATAACGGTCGCGTACGCAAACGCCGCGGAGGGCAACATACACGCGGGCTTCCTCTTTGCAAGCATGGAGAACTCCGCAACCCTCACTTCGGGGTATTATTCCAAGGACAACAAAATCACGATCAACGGCGTGGAGTACGCCGCGGAAGTCGAAAAGGACGAGGGCGAGCAACAGGGAGGCGAAGAGGAGGAGCCAAAGGACGAGACGGTGCTCCGTCTTGGCACGGCGCGCGACGAGGCTGACTTCACAAATCCCGACGTCATCTTCGGCACAAACACCACAAACGGCGACCTCGGTTGGCTGGGCGGCAGCGACTCCGCCGCAAACGTCTGGGAGATGAAGGAAGCGGGAGAGGGCGCGTTCGAGCTTCCCACCCTTGTTTCCAATCCCGAATCATAACTTCAGGCAAACGTTCGCCCCGCTCCGAAACTCAAATTCGGCGGCGGGGCTTTTTTTTGAGAACAGGCTTGTTTGCGCACTTGGAGATCGTAACGGTTTAGGGGCGGGAGATTTGATTTATTTTGGCGGCAGATTGTTGATATGTGCGGGCGGTTGTGATATACTGTGTGCGGAATAAATTTTTGGAGGAATATATGTTTATAACGGATGACATAAGGTATGTCGGGGTCAACGACCACGAGATCGACTTGTTTGAAGGGCAGTATGTCGTGGAAAACGGCATGGCGTACAATTCCTACGTGATTATGGACGGCAAGATCGCCGTTTTCGACACCGTGGACGCGCGTTTTGGCAAGGAGTGGCTGGACAATTTGAAACGCGAACTCAACGGCAAAACGCCGACCTATCTCATCATTCAGCACATGGAGCCGGACCATTCCGCAAACATTGTCAACTTCATGACGGCGTATCCAAAGGCGACCATCGTCTCTTCCGCAAAGGCGTTCAAGATGATGGAGCAGTTTTTCGGCACGGACTTTGCGGATCGCAGGCTTGTCGTCGCCGAGGGCAGCGAGCTGTCTCTCGGGAAGCATACGCTGACGTTTGTGGGCGCGCCCATGGTGCATTGGCCCGAAGTCCTCGTGACATATGACAAGACGGACAAAGTTCTGTTCTCCGCGGACGGCTTCGGCAAGTTCGGCGCGTTGGACGTGGACGAGGATTGGGCTTGCGAGGCGCGCAGATACTATATCGGCATCGTGGGCAAGTACGGCGCGCAGGTGCAGGCGCTGTTGAAAAAGGCGGCGGGGCTTGACATTTCCATCATTTGCCCCCTCCACGGTCCCGTGCTGACGGACAACCTCGGCTATTATCTCAATCTTTACAACATTTGGTCATCCTACGGCGTGGAGAGCGACGGCGTGATGATCGCGTACACCTCGGTTTACGGTCATACCAAGGCGGCGGTGGAGCTGCTCGCGCGCAAATTGGAGGAAAAGGGATGCCCCAAGGTGGTCGTCGCAGACCTCGCGAGAGAGGATATGGCGGAATGTGTGGAGGACGCGTTCAGATACGGCAAGATCGTGCTTGCGACCACGACCTACAACGCGGAAATATTCCCCTTTATGCGCGAGTTCATCAACCATCTTGTTGAGCGCAACTTCCAAAACAAGCATATCGCGTTTGTGGAAAACGGAAGCTGGGCGCCGATGGCGACAAGAGTGATGAAGGGCATGCTCGAAGGCTGCAAAAACCTCACCTACGCTTTGAATTCGGTGCGCATATTGTCCGCGCTCAACGCAGAATCCACGGCTCAGATCGAGGCGCTTGCGGAGGAGCTGTGTTGCGACTATATCGCCCGCTCCGAACAGGCGGACAAAAACGACCTCACCGCGCTTTTCAACATAGGCTACGGGCTTTATGTCGTGACGTCAAGGGACGGCGCAAAGGACAACGGCTTGATCGTCAACACGGTCACTCAGCTCACCAACTCGCCCAACCGCATCGGCGTCGCGATCAACAAGGCAAATCTTTCGCATGACATCATCAAAAAGACGGGAGTCCTCAACGTCAACTGCCTGTCCGTGGAGGCGCCCTTCTCGGTGTTCGAGCACTTCGGCTTCCAAAGCGGCAGAAACGTGGACAAGTTTGCGGATTGCGAACAGCCTCTGCGCTCGGACAACGGCTTGATATTCCTTCCCAGATATATCAACTCCTTCATGTCGCTCAAAGTGGAAAGATATATCGACCTCGACACGCACGGCATGTTCGTCTGCACGGTCACGGAATCCAGAGTGATCGCGCCCGTCGAGACCATGACCTACACCTATTATCAACAGCACGTCAAGCCTCGTCCGCAAACCGAGGGCAAAAAAGGCTGGGTATGCAAGGTCTGCGGCTATGTGTACGAAGGGGAAAATCTCCCCGAGGACTTCGTGTGCCCGCTGTGCAAACACGGCGCGTCGGATTTCGAGCGCCTTTGACAAAAACAGGTTGAAAGACGCGCCCTAGGGCGCGTCTTTGCAACATACTTGCGCTTTCGAGGCGGCGAGTTTTACCGCCTCGCGCCGCGCGCGTACGCGACAACGTACGCGCAAAAATACGCCTAAGGAGACCGCTATGCCCGAACTTTGGGATCTGTACACCCGAAACAGAGTCGTCACGGGGCAGACTATACGGCGAGGAGAGGACCTTCCCGAGGACCGCTTCCATTTGGTCGTGCACGTGTGGATAAAAAATCCGAAAGGGGAGTTTCTCGTCACGCGGCGCGCGCCCGATCGCCCTACCTTCCCCAATCAATACGAATGTATCGGCGGTTCTGTGCTCGCGGGCGAGGACAGCCTGCAAGGGGCGTTGCGGGAGAGCTTCGAAGAGGCGGGAATTCGGCTTAGGCCCGAAGAGGGCAGAGTGGTGAGGACAGTGCTCAGGGAAAGGATAGGCGGCGCCCGCTTCAACGACATCCTCGACGTTTGGCTGTTCGAAACGGACGCGCAACCCGATCTTGCGCTCGCTCCCACGCACGAGGCGACCGAGGCGAAGTGGCGCACTCCCGCGCAAATAGAGGAGCTGTTTTCAAAGGGTCTGTTTGTCTACACGCTGGACTATTTCTTCTCCGTAGTCGCAAACGCGTGACGAACGCTTTTCGCAAAACGAGGGTTTTTTCTTACGTTTTACGCTTGTAAACTTCGGTTTTTGCAATTTGGTTGAAAATTTCGCATGTTTGATCGTCCGCGCTTTTTCGCCGCGACGGCGGCTCCCGAAGCCTTTGATCGCAAGGCGAAAATGACGCTCGAAACGGCGTCCCCGCCCGCGTCCTCTCGCCGCAAAGACAATGCCGACAGCTTCTGCCGACAGGTTGGAGCCGATCTCGAAAACAGCGTCATCTCTCGTCGCAAATTGCTTTTTTTGCCATCTCTCGCATATCCTCGCCCGCAAAATGCCGAAAGGAAACAGCCCGTTTTCCGCTTCCTGCGTTGTCCCGAATTTTCTTTGCAATTTCGCTTGACTTTTGCGCGGATATGGCATATCATATGCAAGTGTCAATATCGCGGGGTGGAGCAGTGGTAGCTCGTCGGGCTCATAACCCGAAGGTCGTTGGTTCAAATCCTTCCCCCGCAACCAAACGAGGTGAAGCGCAAACGGACCTAATGCGAAGCATTCAGGTACGAAGTGAAAGCGCTTCCCCCGCAACCAAACGAGGTGAAGCGCAAACGGACCTAATGCGAAGCATTTAGGTACGAAGCGAAAGCGCTTCCCCCGCAACCAAATTAAGGCTTTGCCTTGGGCAAAGCCTTAATAAACAAAAGACGTCTTCAGCGTACGGAGCTTTGATCCCGAGCCGAAAGGCAGACGGCGGCGTAGCTTAGTTGGTTATAGCGGCCGGTTCATACCCGGCAGGTCATTGGTTCGAATCCGATCGCCGCTACCACACAGCCTTGCAGGACTGCATCAACGGCGCCCTGCAAGGCGACAAAGCTCTTGCAAACTTCAAAGTCCGCGCGGCACGGACGCCCTGCGATCGCGCGCATACGGCCCTATGGTCAAGTGGTTAAGACATCGCCCTTTCACGGCGGTAACCCGAGTTCGAACCTCGGTAGGGTCACCAC
>CANQNC010000022.1 GCA_947625145.1 uncultured Clostridia bacterium | reverse complement strand
CGAACACAGAAGTTAAGCTCAGCCGCGCAGAAAGTACTTGGCTGGACACGGCCCGGGAGGATATGTCGATGCCGGTTACCTGAAGGCTCATTCGTTTGAATGAGCCTTTTCCTTTGCCGCTTTTTCTGTTTTTTCAAGAGAGTCCGCTGCGGAGATTTTTTTATCCGAGTTTCGGCGTATGTGTAAATGAAATCAAATGAGTGTGGAAATACGCCGTGGAAGATGTGTTAAGTGAAAGTGCGTGTACGCCGAGAGATTTTGTTGAGGTGGCTGCAAGAGTTTTTCCATGGCTTTGGCAATGCGGTCTTTAAGGTGGTTTCCCGTGGAAGTTTGTCGTTGTAGTTTTTCGATATGATTTTGGTGAGGGATTTTCAAGGTGTTTCGCAGCCGTAGTTTATGTGAGGCATCTGTCGATGAATTTTTGTTGTCGGAGCGTAGTCGGGGGAGTTGGCGTGGGAGTTTTGGCAATTGATTTTTGGCGAGGAGGTTTGACATAAGAGTTTGCCTCTTGTTGTCGTCGTATGCGCCGATCAAAAGCCAAGAGCGTTCGCCGAGAAAAGAGAGCGCGAGTTTTCCGCAAGGGCGGAGGTCCATGCGGATTTCATTAAAAAATCCATGGCAAATTTTAATAAAAGTCGCGTTTGATATTGACATTGCGCTTTTGCAAGCATATAATTGATACAGTATCTTGAATGGAGGAAAACAAAATGAAGGCAAACAAAAAGATTTTGGCAATCGTGGCGGTCGTCGCTCTTATTGCAATTCTCGGCATTTTCCTCGTCGCGTGCAACGCGGACAGCTATGCCAAGAAGCTCGAAAAAGCGGGCTATAAGGTTGAAAAGACCGAAGCAAGCAAAGATGATGAAGGCCATGCGGTCGAGTGGGCAGTAGGCGGCACCAAGGCAGGCGATTCACTCACCACTCCTATAATTTACGTAAACGTCATGAAGTACAAAAACACGGATGACGCAAAAGAAGCCGAGAAAACCTTGAAAGATATTGTTGGCAAAGATTGCGTTTACAGAACAGGCAAAATTGTCATTTCTTCCAACTCGGCGCAGGGCGTGAAAGACGCGAAGTGACGTTTGAAAAATCGCAATCAAAAACAGACCCGATCGGGTCTGTTTTTTTGTGGATAGGCAAATCATTTTGCCAACAATGGCTGATATTGTTTGCCCTCGAGCGCGGCAAGGCAAGTCGGCAGGACAAGGGAGAAGTCCGCGACCAAGGAGTGCTCCTTTTTTGTGGGAGCGTCCTGCGCGAACGGCACGAGATAGATATGCTTTGTGTTGAGCAATTGCCCAAGATTGCGCGCGTTTGCGGCGAGCGCGTCGTTTGAAGCCACGCACAGCACGACGGGCTTGCTGTTGCGAAGATGCGCTTTGACCGCCATTGTCACGGGAGTGTCCGTGACGCCGTGCGCGAGTTTTGCCATAGTGTTGCCCGTGCAAGGAGCGACAAGCATGATGTCGAAGCCTTTTGACGTGCCGATCGGTTCGGCGTCCACTATGGTTTTTATGGGCTGTTTGCCCGTTTTTTGCACGACCGCGTTTTCAAAATCCGCCTGCTTGAAAAATCGCGTGTCGAGCGTGGCGACGTTGAAGCTGAAGATAGGCGTGACGTCAAAGCCGTAGGCAAGCAAGCTGTCAAGCGCTTCGAGAGAGTTGCGCAAGGTGCAAAACGAGCCTGTGAAGCAGAAACCCAATTTGGTCATTTGATCACCTCCAAAATGTACTCCTGCATCGCGACCGCGGCGGATATGGGGCATGTGCGCGCAGGCAGGGCGGGATATATGTCGGCGTCTATGCCCAGATATCTTGCGTATTCGAGGTTTATCGCGGGTTTTGAGGCGAGGTCGATATACAAGGCGTCTTGGCGCATCGTCATCAGCTCCGCGTCGCTTACGATGGGATAGGGCACGCTGTTGACGATTATGTCATACGGGGCGAAGTCGAACGCGGACAGGGGCACCACGCGCTTTGCAAACGCGTAGGCGGGCCGTTGCGACGAGCCTGTGGCGATCGCAAGCCGTACGTTCAGCTTGCAAAGCAGTTTCGCCACCGCCGCGCCCATTCTGCCGAAGCCCATCACCAGCACGTAGCTGTCCTCGATGGATCTGAGCGAGCGTTCGAGCATGACAAGCAGCGCGCCCTCCGCCGTAAGACGGGAGTTGACGGCTTGAAAGCCCTCGTCCTTCATCATATTGAATATCTTTATGCCGCGGCTTTCCGCCTCCTCGGCGACGCCCTCGGCAAGCCTGCCGCAAACCACGATCCCGCCGTCCGCGACCGCGCGTATCGACGTGAGATCCACGGCGACGTTGGGGGCGAATACATGAGTATCCGCTTCAAACTGCCGATTTGCCAGCAGTCTTTGCAAAAAATACATACGTTCGTCGGTGCGATGCACGGTGAGATTGTTTTTCATACCGTATGCTATGCAAAAATCGCCGCGTTTGGTGATTGCCCCGCGCCGTCTGCACCGCATGAAAATTGCGTTTTGCGCGATATCTTTTCAAAAGTCGCGAACGGGCGCGCATCGAAGGACCATTCGCTATGCACACGATTGCTAACCGATACGCATTGACGGACTCGCCGCTATGCACACTCGACCCGAAAAATCACATAGCATATTTCGAGGTGAAATATGGAAAGATATTTTCTTGGCAACAATACGGCATACGGATTTGTAGGATATTACGAGGACGAACTTAAACGGAAAGACAAGGTGATCTTGCTTAAGGGCGGCCCCGGAACAGGCAAATCCTCCATCCTCAAAAAGCTCGCGAACGAGGCGAGAGCAAGAGGTTTTGACTATGAACTGTGGTATTGCTCGGGCGACCCCGCGAGCTTGGACGGAATTTATGTCAAACAGCTCAACGCCGCCGTCGTGGACGCGACCGCTCCGCACGCTTCGGGCGCGGACCTGCCCATGATGAAGGACTTCCTGTTCGATCTTGCATCCTCGCTGTCCGTCGAGAAGCTGAGTGCGCGCAAAGAGGAAATTCAAAGGCTGTTCGCCGCAAAAAAACAGCACTTCGTAAGGGCGTATGAGCGTTTGCGCACCGCAAAATGCCATATGGACAACATGCTCGAGCTAGAGCGCGCGGGGCTTCAGGAGGCGGATATCAGGGCGTACGCCGCGGTCATGGCGTCCAACTTCAAAAAGGACGGCGGGAGACGTAAGAGCGCGGGGCGGAAGCTGTTCACGCGCGCGATAAGTCCCACGGGCGAGAACGTCTACTACGACCATTTGCGGGACAGAACGATATACCATATCGTTGGCTCGGAGGCGGCGACAAGCGCGTTTTTGGACGAACTCGTCAAGCTGTTGGGCTTCGGAACCATCCTTGCAAATCCTCTTGAACCCGCGCTTCCCGAAGGCGTTTTGCTTGACGGCGCCGCGCTTGTGACGGAGGTCGGACATATGGCGGGCATGGTGTCCGAAACCGTCAACCTCGGAGTGTACGACAACGGCACAAACGCCGAGGACATTGACGAGGAAAGGAAGGGCATGCTTGTCGAAACCGCATTCGCCGTGGAACAGCTTGGGCTTGCGCGCTCCATGCATCTTGCGGCGGAGGTGCATTTTGTGTCCGCAATGGACTTTGACAGGAACGAAAAAATGTATCGTAAGATGCTCGCGCTTCTGTTCGATTAAAAAAGCATGGAGCGCCAAAAATCGCGAAACGGCGTTTGATATGGCGTTTTTCGGAGTTGAAAGTCCGTTTTCGGAAATCGCGCACAAAAAGAGACGACTGCAAGCAGTCGTCCCTTTTTTAAGGGGGGGGAAGATATTTGAGCGGTCAAGCCGTTTTTTTCGTCATTTGTCCTCGGTCGCGAGCACGGTCAGGGGATTGACGCATTCCCCGTTTTTCCAAAGCTCGAAGTGCAGGTGCGCGCCGACAAGTTCCTCATCGCCTTGGCTGTTTGACATCTTTCCGATCAGCGTGCCTTGCTTGATCGCGGAGCCAACGGTCAGAGTGCTCTTCTGCTCGAGAGACATATATTTTGTCTGATAGCCTTCCTCGTGATTGATGACGATATAATATCCGTCAAGCTCGTTGTAGCCCGTTTCCGCGACAGTGCCGTCTGCGGCGGCGTACACGTTGAGGTCCTCGGACACGAAGTCAACGCCGAAGTGATGTGCGTATTCCTCGTAGGTCTCGTTCCAAACCACCTCGTCCACGGAGTATTCGTACTGCATACTGCCGTTTGCGGGAAGTTTGAAGCTGAGCGGCTGTTTTTGCGGCACGTCGTCGTCTTTGTCGGCGGGAGGAAGCGGATCGTCGGGCTTGAGCGTGGGCTCGTCGTCTCCGACGGACAGCGTGGGCTGATCCGCGGCGCCCTGATTGTGCGTGACGGCAAGCGCTATCACCGTCGCCACCGAAGCTATGCACAGGACTATAAGGAAATAAAAAGCATTGCGTTTCATAAATCCGCCGAAGCGTTTCATGGCAACTGAAAATTTACTCATCTTTGTACCTCCGATTTGCTATGATTATTGACAGCAAAACCGCGGGTTATACAAAAAATTTTCAAGAATTTTCCGCGCGCGGCGAGGACTTAAAGAGGGGATTTGCTTGTGAATTTGGAATATATGAATTATAATAAATCTATGAGAGCGTCGATACACAACACATTGTATGAGTATATGAAAAATTTTCACCCCAAGCAGGATCAGTTTGCGGTCAAGCTCAGGGGCAAGACCTTCCGCTTTGAAAAACTCTTCAAAGAGATAGATCGCGTTGCCGCGGGGCTTTACGCTATGGGGATACGTCAGGGCGACGCCGTGATGCTCGCGCTGCCGAACATCTTGCAAAACGTCGTCGCCGTGTATGCGTGCTCGAGGCTGGGCGCGGTGGCGGCAATGATACATCCGTTGTATTCCCCTTCCGAATTCGAGGCGGCGGTCAAGAAGATCAAGCCGAAGGCGATATTCCTTTCCGACATAAATCTGCGCCGCTTCTCCCGCGCGTGCGGGGGCGCGAAAAAGGTGATATGCCCCTATCTTGTTTACGGCTACATAGGGCTTAAACGAGGAAGGACCTTCCCCGCGTTCGAGGGGGACGGCGAGGAACCCATGTTTTATATGCAGTCGGGCGGGACTTCGGGCGTGCCGAAAACAATCGTACTATCCTCTCGCAGTGTAAACGCCATGGTGGAAAATCTGTGCGACTTCCTCGGCGACCGCTTCGGCGAGTCCAACCGCATGCTTACCGTCATGCCCATGTTCCACGGCTTCGGGCTGTGCATAGGCGTGCACGCGTCCCTTTCCACAAACATGGGCGTCGTGCTGATGCCGCGCTTCAAGGTCAAACCCTGTGCAAAGCTGATACGCAAAGAGCATATCACCACCATGCTCGGCGTTCCCCGCATGATAGGCAAACTTCTGAACTACGCCGAGTTCAAGGGGGAGGGGATCGCGCATTTGCAGGACATCTACGTAGGCGGCGACACTGTGACGGACGAGCTTGTGGACGCGTTTGACGCGCGCATGCGGCAGTACGACGTGGACGCCTGCCTTTCCCCGGGCTACGGGCTCACCGAGACTGTCACCGTGTGCGCTTTGACAAAAAGAGGGGACTTCAAAGAGGGCTCTTTGGGCTTCCCCATAGGCGACACGACAGTCATGGTCGTGGACGACGACCTGAACCCAGTCAAGACGGGCGAGAGAGGGGAGTTGCTGATAAGCGGCAATCAGCTTATGAGCGGCTATTTCGACGACGAGGAGGCGACCGCGGCGGCTTTTTGCGAGATCGACGGAAAACGCTGGGTGCGCACGGGGGATATCTTCAGCCTAGACGAAGAGGGCAGAATGTATTTTGTGGGCAGAAAAAAGCGGCTCATCAAAATTTCGGGCATGAACGTGTTCCCCTCCGACATAGAGGGCGCGGCGCAGGAGTTGGATTTTGTCAAAGAGGCAATTGCTCTCGAATTCAAGGTGGACGGCAAGCCCTTCATACGTCTGCTTGTGGAGGGGGAGCTTGACGAGGCGCAAAAGAAGCAGGTGATCGCGCATATCTCGCGCAGGCTGTCGCACTGGAACACTCCGCGCGAGGTCGTGTGCGTGCCCCTCTTCCCAAGGACAAGCATAGGCAAGACGGACATAAAAAAGTTGGAGGAGATGTACGGCTGAGCAAAACGCGTTTGACCTTCCTGCCGCGCATAGATTTTTACAGACATAGTAATATACGCGCATGGTTGTGTACAGGCATAGATTTATACGCGCCTGGGCTTGTATGGGGATATGTATATATGCATAAATGCGTGAAAATAAAAGCGTCAAAACGCTTTTATTTTTTGCAATATGCGCATATGAAAAACAATTGAACTTGTTTTACGGACAAAATTTCGCGCATATGAGGGGATAATCCGTCCCGCAAAGTTTTATTTGAAAAATACTGTAATCAAAAACAGGCCGTATGCTGAGCATATGTCGTAAGTTGGATCTTTTCATGCAAGGGGGGAAGTGTTTGTATCCGGGCTACTGCAGTTCTTGCAAGCGGCTGTCGTCAGAAAGCAAAGTGTAAAAAGTCAGCTCGTATCCTTTTTAAGTTATCAGCCGAGACTCTTGCGATAGGCTTCGAGGATCATGTCCTTCAGCGCTTCTCTGGTTTCGGTGTTGATGGGGTGCACAATATCCTTGTACTCGCCCGAGGGGGTCTTCCTTGAAGGCATCGCGATAAATTCGCCCGCGTCTCCTTCAATGATCTTGATGTCGTGGACAGCGAAGCAGTCGTCAATTATGACAGAAGCGACGGCTTTCAGCTTTCCTCCGTCCGGAGCGACCTGACGGATACGGATGTCCGTGATGTTTAACATGGCTTACCTCCAATGTTATCTTTCTAAAATCCTAACATAATATTTTCAACTTTACAATACAAATTTTCAAAAATGGCGAAAAATTAAAATTAAAATCAAAAATGAACGTTAAAATACAAAAATAGCTTATAATTTGCGCAAATTTTTGACGTCACGCCTTAAAAATTCATATAGTGATTGTGTGAAAAGAATACACTTCATAGGCATAGGCGGCGTGGGGATAAACGCGCTCGCCAAGTTTTCGGCTGAGCTTGGAGCCGACGTAAGCGGCAGCGACGACAAACAAAACGATATGCTCCCCAAAACCGCGTATGTCGGCAGGCGCCCCGAAATGGTGGACGGCGCCGCGGCGGTCGTGTATTCGGCGGCGGTTCGGGAGAGCAACGAGGAGCTTCTCCGCGCAAGAGAGCTGGGCATACCCTGTTTCGAGCGTTCGGTATTTTTGGGAAGAGCGGCAAAATTGTTTGAAAAGACGGTCGCGATCGCGGGCACGCACGGCAAGACCACGACCACGGCGATGCTTTGCCATATCCTGTCCGAAGCGCGCGCAAAATTTGTCGGCATGATCGGGGGCGAGAGCGTGGAGTTTGGAAATTTTGTCAACTGCGCGGGAGATCTGCGCTCGGCAAAAAACGTGGATTTTTTGACGGGAGAGGAAGATTTTGTCCCAATAGACGCCGCATTTGTTGCGGAAGCGTGCGAATACCGCCGCAGTTTCCTGTCCCTTTCGCCGAAGATAGGCGCCGTCACGAGTATAGAGTGCGACCATCCCGATTGCTATAAGACGTCAGGCGAGGTGTACGCCGCGTTCGGGCAATTTTTGAGGGGCTGTCAAATCAAACTTCTCCCCCTTCCTTTCGCAAAAGCGTTTGGATATTCAAACAGCGAGCGCGAGGGATTTTGCGTCGCGGCGTGCGGCGCGCAGGGGGAAACGCTTTATTGCCTGCGCGAGGAGAAAGGACGATTTTTTGCGGTCAAGGACTTAGACGCGCTTTGCCCGTTGGATATCCCCGAGGACGGCGAGTACAACTTGCACAACGCGCTTTTCGCCGCGGCAACGGCGGATCTGATGGGAGTGGACTTCGTTTTTGCCGCGCAAGCGCTTAGGTCTTTCGAGGGAGTGAAAAGGCGGTTCGAATACGCGGGACGACTGCGCGGCGCGCCCGTCTATTTCGACTTTGCCCATCATCCGACCGAGCTTTCCTGCGCGATAGAGAGGGCGAAGCGCGTCGGGCGCACTGTCGCGGTCTTTCAGCCGCACACCTTTTCCCGCACAAAGGCGTATCTCGACGGATTTGCGCGCGCGCTTGGCGACGTGGACGGCGAACTCATCCTCATGCCCACGTACGGCGCGCGGGAAAACGAGGGGGACGGAGTTTCCCACCTCGCGCTTGCGGACAGGATAAGTACGCTTTGCCATAAGACCCCTACGGTCGTTTGCTCGCACGCGGAAGCGCTTGTCAAGGCGGCGGAGTTTGCGGCGGGCGCGGACATATTACTGTTTTTGGGCGCGGGAGACATCTATGCCATAAAGGACATGCTGCGGGGCGATATTCCGAAACAGATTTGAAGTTTATGCTCTGCAATGACGCTTTGCAACAGGTTTGCGGTCAGGCAGACCTGTTTTCGGACTTGCGGCTCGCCTCAATGGGCGGGCTTGCTTCCTTTGCAAGTAAAACGGAATGAAAAGTGCGGCGAGGATAAAGCGGGCGCGAACGCGTGCGCATATGTCCATATGGCGGGGCTTGAATGAGAGAGCGGTGATATGAGCGGGCGCGCATACGGGAATTCTCGTATGCAAAGCCGCGCATATGTCCTTGGCTGTCAGACGATATCCTCTATGTTGAAATCCAAAATGCGGTGAATGTTTGAGGACATGACGATGAGAGACTGCACCTTTGACAGCGCGTTTTGATAGTCATCGCATTCAAGCGAGCCTTCCGCCTCGGCAAGCGCCACCGAAAAGGCGCGGACGTCTGGCGAATAGGTGAAGAGTTCGAGGACATTCCTGCGCTTTTCCCACCAACTTGTAAGTTGTTTTATCTGCTCGTTAGCTCCGTCGTCTTCCTTGTGGATGGCGTCCTCTAGGGCATACAGCCTGTCGTCTAGGGCGTCGAACAACTTGTCCACAAACACGGATTCGAGGATACCCGCGGTGAGAATGACAAGCAGGATCACTCCCGCGACCACGACCTTTTTCATTCTTCGCTCTCCTTTGTATCCTTAGGATCGGCCGAGCGCACGCTTTCGTGCTGTTCGGCTTCCGCGTCGGGCATTGCCGCGTCCTTGACTGTCACGCTTTGCTCGGCGTCCTCGTCGCACTCGAGCGTCGCGGTGATGAAATCCCCCTTGTAGGGCTGCAAAAACACGTCCTCGCCCGCCACGAGGAGCACAAGCACCTGTTCCTGCTTTATGTTGAGCCTGTCCAGCATGGTGAGCATGCGCTCTTTTGTCACGCCGTCGAGTTTTGAGATGTTCTCTCCCAAAAACTCCCCCTCCATGATGACCGTGACGGGCAACGCCGCAGGGGGCAGGGACAGCCCGATATCCTCGGGAGAGACGGGCTTGTTTGCGGATTTGGGCATCACTGTGAGGCTTCCGTTTGTTTCGAGTATGGCGTACTCCACGTCGCAGGGGTTGAAATAGCCGCTTCCCCTCAGCGCCTCCATTATGTCGTCAATGTTCATGTTGAGTTCCTTCATCACGTCGGGGAGGATATTCCCCTTTTCGATGATTATCACGGGCTTGCCGTTGAGGAACTTGCGGAAGCGCACGCTCTTGGTCGCGAGCTTTGTGATGATGATATGCACCAAAAACAGAGAAAAAACGGGGATTATGCCGTAAATGATGGGTATGGACGCGTCCGCCATGGGGATGCAGACAAGCTCGCTTGCGACAAGGGTGATGGCAAGCTCGAAGGGTTGAAGCTCGCCAAGCTGTCTCTTGCCCATCAAGCGCATTGCAAGAAGCAGAAAGAAGTATAGGATTATGCATCTCAAAAACAGATTCAGCATACGCATATTGTGCGTATGCCGTCATTTTTTATGCCGAACTCTTTTTTTGATCTTCCCCCTCTTTGACAGCGAGTTTGTCGGGCGCAACATTTTGAGATATCCCGTGACGTCCGCGACGTCAAACGCGCCTATCAGCACAAACATCAAAAACAACAGCAGGACCCCAAGCGTCAGAGTGGTGACAAGCTCGCCCGCGATCGCGGACATCAGCCTCTGAGACAACAGTCCGAGCGCCGCCAACGGGACGGAAAAGCCTATGCATTTTGCCAATTTGCCTATGTCCGCAAATCCGCCCACCTCTTTTTTGAGCGCGGCGATATTTATTGCGGAGACGGCGACAAAACAGCCTCCCGAGCCTATCGCCATGGCGTATACGCCAACGTATTTGGGCAGGAAAAAGACGCACGGCAACAGAAACGCCGAGCCGATAAGCGTGCTTATAAGCGTGCATTTTTCCCTCCCCAAGGAGTTGAGCATAGGCGTTGTCACCTGCGCCGTCACAATGGGAAACAGCAAAACGGAGCAGTTTGAAGCCAGCCTCCCCGCCTCCGCGTCCCCGAAGATGAGCTTGCCGACGTATTCGCCAAGGGGCAGATACAGCACAAAAAACACGGAAGCTATGAGTATGGCAAACGTCATCGCCGCGGAAAGTTTGCTCTTGACCGCCTTTATGTCCCCTTGCGCTTTCAGCTGAGCGACGTCGGGGATGAGCACCACGGACAGCGAGGACACGAGCATAACGGGCGCCATGATGAGGGGGAGCGCCATGCCCGTCAGCCTGCCGTATTGCGCGGTGGCTTGGCTTACGCTCAGGCCTCCCATGATCAGCTGTTGCGGAATGATCAGCGCGGATACGGAGGCGGTGACGGACGTCACGATCCTAGTCGCCGAGAGGGGAATTGCGCGAAGAGCAAGCTCCTTGAAGCCGCTCGGCTTTGCAAATCTTCCGCCCGAAAGCAAAAACAGGACGGCGAGCACGAGGACGCACACGACGTCCGAAACGGTCATCGCAAGCGCAATGCCGTGTTCGGGACGAATGGTCTGCACGATCCCGCCCGCAAAGATCACGGACAGCAATATCTTTACAACCTCATCCAACAGCTCGGTGGAGGAAAAGGCGAGGAAGTTTTTTCTGCCCCAAAACCAGCTCCTGAACGAGGCGTAAAGCGTGGACGAGACGAGGGTGGGGAGCAGGATCAAAAATATGGGCAGGCATCGCTTGTCCGAAAACAGGAAGCCCAGCTTGCTCCCGCACGCGTAGAGCGCGCCTACCGCTACGCCCGACGCCGCAAGCCCGAGGAGCGCGGAAGCCGTAAGATAGGAGTTTTGCCTCTTCGTATCCCCCGTGGACGCCGCCTCTGCGATCTTGCGCGAGAGCACCGTGGGAGCGCCCGAGGTCAGCGTAAACAGCAGGGACATCACGCTCGAGGCGATCTGATACAGCCCTATGACCTCTGCGCCAAGCGCCCTCGACATCCAGATCTTGAATATGAATGAGATCAGCCTTGTCGTAATGGCAAAGCCCGTCACTATGGAGAATGATCTTGCCGTTTTGTTCATCTATTAAGGCTATGATTTCGGTTTTTACATTATGCGGCGGCGGGATTGCCTTGACATATCGGGGCGGATGGTCTAAAATTGTCTTTGCAAAAAGGAAGGTCATATGAAAATCATTGATATTGACTCTTGGGAAAGAAAGAAATCCTATTTGTGGTTTTCCACATTTTCGGATCCGACGTACGTGCTCACCGCAAGGTTGGACGTCACTCCGCTGATCAAGCTCAAGCGCGAAAAGGGCTTGAAATTTTACGAGGCAATGCTGTATCTTGCCGTCAAAGGGCTCAACAGCGTGCCCGCGCTCAGGCTGAGAGTGGAGGAAGAGGGCGTTGTGGAATACGAATCTCCCATTCCTTCCTTCACTGTCGCGCTCGAGGACGGGCTGTTCGACATCTGCAACGTACCTTGGACGGAGGATCCGCACGCGTTTATGTCCGCCGTCAGGGAGGAGATCGAGGCGGCAAAACTCAGGGGCGGCAACAAGGATTTCGGGGACGAGAGGTCGGACAAATATTATTTCAGCTGTCTGCCGTGGCTTGACTTCGACACCATGACAAACCCAATTCCGGACAGCGTAAATTCCTTGAGCATTCCGCGCATATGTTGGGGCAAATACGTGGAAAAGGACGGGCGTTACACAATGTCCTACAGCGTGCAGGTCAGCCACGCGCTTGTGGACGGACGGCCGCTTTGCGACGTCTTTGCAAACACGCAGAAGTTGATAGACGACTGCGAGCAAATTTTCAAATCTTGAAGAGGAGGGTAGGATGAGCAAAGTTTTTATCGCTTGGAGCGGAAATTTTACTGTCGCAAAAAGGCTTAGAGAGCTGATCGACGCGCACCCGGGCTACGAGGCTATCGTCGGAGGCAATCTGCACGAGCTCAACAGCGCGTTTGTCGGCGGCACGATCATAGACCAGATGAAGTCCTGCGATCAGGGCATTTTGTTGGTCCAGCGCAACGACCTCAAGGGCGGACTCAGCGCAAACGTCATGTTTGAGTGGGGATATCTGCACGCAAAGCTCAACGCGGGCAAGGTGCATCACTTTTTCATCAACAATCCCGAAATACCCTCGGATCTTCAAGGGGTTTGGGCAAACACGATAGACTCCACGGGCAAGTCCGACGAGGAAGTCGCGCAATTTTGCTATACGAAGTTTTTCGAGGCTCAGCGCAACCGCTTGGGCAAAAACAAGATGCGCGTCATCATCGACAAAGACGAGACCCGCACCTTCATCAACAAGCATCAGTCAAATCCCGTCTGCTCAAACTTGAAGATGGCGCAGTACATCACGCTGTATTGCTACACGGCGTCCATCTTCATTGACAACCGCAGGGAGGCGTTCAAGGACATCGAGGAGTTCGAACGCCGCATGGACGACACCGCGAGGCAGTGTCGCGAGTTGTCCTTGTCCGTCAAGTGCGCGCGCATAGTCACCGAGTTTTTGCAGACAATCAACTATGTGGACGACGATCAATTTTTGAAGCGCCGCGATTTTGAAAACATTCGCGACAAATTCGACGATCTCTACGACGAGATATGCAGCCTCGAGGACAACGACGACACGGACGCGAAAAAACTGTTGCTGCAATGCGTGGACGAGTTTATCGCATACATGTATTTGCTGATCATCAACAACTACAACGTCGAGGACGAGGACAGGTTGGCGTATTGCGACGACCTCATCGACTACGCAAACGCCGCGATCGCGGTCAGCGACGAGCTTGAAAAGGAGTCTCCGTCCCTGAACGCGCAGATCAGCCGCCTGATACGCTCGTACGTGCGCTCCAACATGTACCATGCACTCGTGTTGAAGAGCGAGCTTCAAACCAAATTCGGCATAGAATACGACGAGCAGGAGCGCCAGAAGGACATCACCGAATGTCTGAGGCTCACTCTTGAGGACCGCAGGTTGCTGTTCAACGAGTACAGCGTAGCAAACGTCAGCGCGACCTTTTTGAACAATATCGAGATGGAATATTATCTCGCGCTGTCCGAATACATACCATTTGATACGGATCCCGTCAACAAGAAGCGCTCGATCGACAAGGTGGACAGGTTCATCAAAAAGTCGGAAAAGGCGATTGCGCAGAGGAAGGTGTTTATCGAGCGCATGCGCGAATTGATCGCAAAATAGCGCGTCCCGTTGCCAAGTCGCAAAGCGAAGAGGCTGAACCGCAAGGCGAAGACGCCTACTTGAAAACGACGAACAAAAACTCCCAAGGCGTTGGGAGTTTTTTTACGGCTTTTTCAAACTTCCGCGTGGTCGCATGTCGATATTCCGTTTGAAGTTTTGCGCTTCCCCAAAATTGTCAAATGAAGCGTGACGCTTTTGCGAATTGCTGTCCCTCTTTTTGTCCGAATTTTTCGGACAGTCGTGCTTTGGATATGGACTTTTTCCCGCAAGCGTTGCGCGTGAAAGAAGGCATAATTCATACATTAGCCTCTATTTTGCCCATGTGTTGCGCGATGAAGCATAAATCCGGTCATATGATTTTATTTTTCTCAAGGCGTTGCGCGTAAATGCAATTCGTTTTGCCAAACAAAAAGCCGCTTGCTGTTGCAAGCGGCTTTTGATATAGCGGGGGAGTTTACTCCTTGTCGCTGTCGTAGCGATCGTGCTTTTCGTTGATCGCCGCCGAGGTGATGACCTGCGCTTCCGCCGCGGCGTTGTCGGCCTTCGCCGCCTTTTCCGCCTTGGAGGGCTTGTGGAACTTGCGGACAAAGAACACTACCACGACCACGATCAGCACAAGTCCGAGAATGATCGTCGGGATCATCCACCACAGCGCCTCTGTGTTGAACTTGTTGGACGGGGTTTCGGTCTCGCCGGGCTCTTCCGTCTGGTTGCCCGTGGTTTCGGACACGACTTTGCGGTAGATACTTGTCAGATAATCCGCGTGATGCACGTTCTCCTCGTCGTCTATCGCTTCGACTGCGTCGGAGTAGACGGATTCCTCTATCTCGTCCACCGAGATGTCGTCGAACATTGCGTAGCCCGTCGTGAGGCCCTTGATGACGGTCTTGCCGTTGATGTCCTGAGTGGAATACTTGCCAAGCCCCAGCTTTATCGTAACGGACGTCACGTCGTCGGCTTGCGTCTGCACGTAGAAGTTGTATTGCGTCCAAACCTCGGTGCGCACCGCCTTGAAGATAAAGGGGGATTCGGGCTCATTCGCCGAGCCGAGATACAGTTCGATATACGCGCCGATCTCAAGTTCCGCTCTCTTTTGCTCTATCTTCTGCTCGAGGAGTTCCGCTCTGATCACGTCGTCGTCCTTGGTGGCGTTTTCGGGCAACTGCTTTGCGGCTTGGAATTCCTCATCAGTGACCTCGATGTCGCCGAATTGATCTTCGTCGTTGTCGGGGTCGTTGAGGCCGTAGGTGCGCACAAACACGCTCACCTTGTAGTATTTTTCCGCTTTCAAAGTCTTGGAAGAGGAGGTGTAGGCGTATGCGCTTGCGACTGTGTTGTTGATGACAAGCATGTGTTCGCCCGAATGTGCGCCGTTCACGACTGCGCTGACGGGCAGCCAATTGTGACGTTTGAGGTCAATGACCTTCTGTTCGGCGAGCTTCTCCCTGATCGCGAGATCGTCCATATTGCCGTACACGTCGGGGAAGTCCCTCTTCGCTTCGAGGATCTCTTCCTCTGTCACCGTGACGTCATCGTCGTCATAATCCTCGCCGAGCAGGCGTACGAAAGTGTCGCCCGCGGGGTCGGATTCGTCATTGGCGTTGAAGCGTACGTGCTCGGTCTCGAAGAAGTCCGCGCTGCCCGTGTAGATGACGCCCATGCGTGAATTCGAAGAGGTTTGGTTTGTGTCCGCGGCGCCCGTCCAGCCGTTGGGGGAGGCGAGTTCCGCCCTCGATTCGACAGTGTTGGACACGGGGTCGAAGGAGTCCACAAGGAAGGAGATCTTGCGCACAGTGTCCGCATTGACGTCGTGCGCGGCGTCGTACTTCTCGTTGAACGCGTCCTCGTCCTCTATTGTGGTCTGCACGACGTGATCGAAGAACACCACGCCCGCGGATTTTGCGGCTTCCGCCTTTTCGCCATAGTCCTCAGCGTCCTTGTCCGCGATATATTGCACGTCCTCGCCAAGCCACAGATTGAGTTTGAGAGAGACGCCGGAATCGCCGACTTCGATGAAGAACATATACTTCGTCCATCCGTCCGCGTTTTCGATCACAAAGCTGTTGTTTGCGTAAGTGTCGCCGCTGCCCGAGGCGGTCTCGCCCGTCAGGAACACGCTTGCCTTTGCGTTGTTGTTTGTCTTGACAAACAGGCTGAGGCAGTAATAGGTGTTTGCGCTGAGCGTGAAGCTTGTCGAGGCGAAGCCCAAGGCGTACTTTGTGCTGTCCTTGCTTCCTATCGCAAGCAGGTTGGGGCCGGAAATGCTCTCTCTGTTTGCGGCGGAGAGATAGCCTGCGCCTTCGGGATCCCCGTAGAATTGGTTGAAGTACGCCTCGTCAAGCCCCGTGACAGACGTCGCTTGATCGCTTGACGAATAGTACAATCCGTCGTATCTTTCCTCGTCCTTGCCTTCGGGAGTCTCCTTTTTGTTGAGCGCGATTATGCCTGCAAACAAAGAGGAGTCCTTTTCGTTTGCGCCCAGCGTGCTGTCGTTGATCGTCCAACTTTGCGGTTTTGCCGCGACCGTTTGATCGGACAGCAGGGGCTTTCCTTGAGAGAGGTCGAGGTTGTCGTCGTCGGGATCGTAGGAGTCAAAGTCGCCGTTTGTAAACTTGTAGGTCACCGAGTCGGACAGGTCCACGCTCTTGGTGTAGGTCGAAGTCGTGGTCGAGTTGAAGTTGGCATAGGTGATGCTTGCCATATTGAAGTTTGCAACGTACATGGCGCCGCTTGTGAGGGTGGAGTAGTCCCAACGATCTCCCGTGCCAAGCGTAAATTTGAGCGCGACGTCCGTCTTTTTGTAGGCGTCGCCTCTGATGACGACGGTGATCTCGCACCAATCGTTGAGGTATTCGTCGAAATCGTCCGTGTTGACGCGCGTGAAGGAGGTCAGAACGGTTTCCTCGTCCTTGTCGCCCTGCTCGGTCTTGTCAAGCAGATAGACGTACATGCCGCTTGTGGATTTGACGTTGACTGTCTTGACCCAGAAGGAGACGCGATAGAATTGGTTGGGCTCGATGGAAATTGCGGAAGTTTCCACTTCGTAATAGCTGTCCTCGGAGGCGTAAACGGAATACGCGCGCTTGTCCAGCATATCCTCGTAGGGGAGACCGGGCTCCGCGCCCTCCGCGCCGTTGAAGTCCGCCTCGTTGAGGTTGACGACGCCCTCTTGGATCTTGTCTTTGATGATGGGGTTTTTGTTGTCCGTGAGGTCGAAGTGGGACTTCCAATTTGCAGGCGCGCTTCCCGCCGAACCGACGATGCCTATGACGTCCTTGCTTTCCGCGTTTGCGTGCTCAAGGGAAGTCTTGCCGTCCGAGCCGTCAAGGAAGGAAGCGAGCATGTTTTCCGAATTGAGGTCCACAATAATGCCCGTCAAGTCGTTGTTGCTTGAAACGTCAAGCGTGAAGTCGCCGTCGTTGCCGTTTGAGATATGCGCGTCCGCGGCGGGGAGATCGGCAAGCTCTTCGTTCAGCATAAGCTCGTCGATGAACACCCAGCCGTTTGAGAAGGTGCCGTTTGCGCGGTAGGTGACCGCGTTGGTGCTTTGCGTATAGCTGAGGTAGGACACGGCGTCGTTGCTGCTTGTGCCGTCCGTGCCGAGCCAGATCGCCATGTTGTAGCTGTAATCCTTGTAGGGATTGCCCTTGATGTAGAATGTGTAAGTCGTCCACTTGCCCGTGCTTGCAAAAGTGGGGTCAACGGCGACGCCGTAGCCGCTGTTGGACGGGTCAATGATCGTGCTTCCGATATACACGTTTTCGTTGAGATTTTGCGAGATGCCCTTGATCACGATGTCCTTTCCGTCCGAGCCTGTCAGCATCAGCGTGACGCCCGCGCCGTGTATCCTGTAGGTGTAAATGTTCAAGGACAGGGCGTATGTCTTGCCCTTTTCGATTGTGATGGACCTAGAAGAGCGAATGCCCTGCGCGGTCATAAGCTGTTGCGAAAGCATAAAGACGTTGCTTCCCACTCTGCCGTCATAATCTTGAACAATGGAAGTTATGTCGTTCAGTGCGGTTGCGGGGTAGTAGCGGTCCTCCACTGCGTTTTCGTCCGCCTTGACTCTGTAGTTGGGGGCGTAGTCAGAATATTTCTCCGCAAAATTGTCCGTGTCTATGATCGCGTTGTAGCCAAGCCCCGTGGGCGCGGGATCGTCCAGACCGCTGTTGCCCGTGACCACCGACCACGAGTTGGGCGCGCCCGAAGAGGACAGATTGGTGGAACCGAAATCAAAACGTCCGTTGGGGACCTTGAGAGTGGCGGTTTGAGCAAAATCAACTCTTGCCGCAGCCTGTTCCGCTGTCTCTTCCTGCTGTTCAAGCTCCTGCGCTACGGCGTCCTTGTAGGTTTGATAGGGATTTTCCACTTTCAACTGCGCAACGTCGTCCGCCTTGACGTCGGGATCGGCGACAAGTTTCTTCAAGGACACGTTGTCGAAAAACACATAGCCCGTCGTAAGGCCCTTCGTGTAGGACGAGGAATATTTGCCAAGCCCAAGTTGAAGAGTGAGGGAAGTGGTGGAAGCGGGAGAAGTTTCGATGAAGATCTCGTAAGTTTTCCACTCGCCTTTGGTGTCAATGCCCGAAAATTCCGCATAAGTGTTTGAGCTGACGTAGATACGCGCGCCCGGCTCGCTGCCTTCCTTGTCGTCGCCCGCGATGTCCAGTGTGAGCACGTCCACGGTCAACTTGTAGTAGGAACCCTTTGCAAGCGAAAAACTTGTGGAGGTGTATCCGTATGCCGTGGGGCCGTGGATATCGTCGTCGTCATCGTCCTTGCCCAGCTTTGGCTGATAGATCATAAGCGCGTGCTTGATCTCGTCCTTGTCGTCGAAGTGACCTCCCTTGACGAGAGCATTGCGCACTCTTTCGTCCTTGTCGTCCCACTCGGCCTTGTTTTCGGCGTAGACGGAGGAGTCAAGGCTGATGCCGCCCGCGATCACGTCGTCGCGGAAGGAGCCCGACGAGTACATCTTTGAGCCCGACCAACTTTCGATGGAGCGGGGATACGAGGCGCTCGACGTGCCGAAAACTTTGAAATCGCTGTTTGAGATCAGCAAGCCCTCGGTTGCCTCGACCTTCTCCTCTTCGCTTGGAGCGGAGGGGTCATGGTTGCACGCGACAAGCAGACAGGCTGTGAGCGTAAGCGTCACGACCAGCAACAGAGCTAAAACTACAGATGTTTTTTTCTTCATACCAATCCTTTTCACTGTTCGTTGATTTTTGTTGCTATTTGTGCATACGCGCATGCGCTTGCGCACACTGCGCGTACGGCATATGATTTGTTATTCTAATACAAAATCAATTTTTCTGCAAGTAAATAACGGCGGAAAAACATATTTTTACTAATTTTTAAGAAACTACACACTATGAACGCATCGGTTTTTCACGGCAGGATCATTCCCGAATTTGCAAACAAATATAAGCAAATTCAAAAAAACACGTTTAGAAACCTGCTTCTCGCCCTTTCGGGGCTGTTTATCGGCGTCGTCAACGGCGTGTTCGGCGCGGGAGGGGGAATGTTGGCGGTCCCCGCGCTGTCCTTTGTGGCGAAGTTGGAGGACAGACGCGCCCATGCGACCGCGATCGCCGTGATATTGCCTCTGTGCCTTATCGCTTCCGTCGTGTACAGCCTACGCCGCTCTTTTGACCTTTCCGTCGCGCTCCCGACCGCCGCGGGAGTGTTTGCGGGAGGGCTTTTGGGCGCGCTTGCGCTCAAGCGTATCTCCCCGTCCGCGCTGTCCTTCATATTTTACGTGCTCATGCTCGTCTCGGGATTGAAGATGCTGCTTTGAAGCTCTCAACTTAGGCATAATAATCCATTAGATATCCAGAATATCCATATGAAGATCTTGTTTTACATCTTGGCGGGCGTGTTGGGCGGAGTGCTTGCGGGCATGGGCATGGGCGGCGGAACTTTGACCATGCCCATATTGGTCTTGTTGCTCGGGGTGGGACAACTTACGGCGCAGTACGCAAACTTGCTTGCGTTTTTGCCCTCGGGCGCGTCCGCGCTTGCGCTCCACGTCAAAAACGGGCTTGTGGACGGCGAGCCGTTGCCGTATTTGCTCATCCCCTCCGCGCTTGCCTGCGGCGCGTCCTCGTATTTTGCGGTGGGACTTGAAGCGGAGCTTTTGAAAAAGCTGTTCGGGGGCTTTTTGATCGCCGTCGCGGTGTGCTCTTTGACCGTAAAGACTGTCAAAAAAAGATAAATATTGGGTATTTACAACGCGGTTTTTGTAATGTATAATCTTATTACAAAGGATTGAAAGTGGGGCATTTTGCCTTTTTTAAGTATTTTGCTCTTCAGCTTGCTTTCCTTTCGGCAGTAAAGGAGAACGCTATGGAAAAAATTGCGATCATCGATCTTGGCTCCAACTCCGCGAGACTTGTGCTTGTCAATGTCATGGACGGAGGCTATTTTGTCGTGTTTGACGAGCTCAAGGAGACAGTCAGACTTGGGCAGGATATGGATTGGGACGGGTTTATCAAGCCTCAACGTATTGCGCAGACTATCAAGACCCTCACAATGTTCAGAAGGCTTTGCGACGCAAATCAGGTGGACAAAATTTTTGCGTACGCGACCGCGGCTGTCCGTCGCGCGAAAAACCAAAAGAGCTTTTTGGACGAGGTCGCAATGACTTGCGGCATCAAGATCAAGGTGCTCTCGGTGGAGGAGCAGGCGATGCTGGTCTATCAAGGCGTCATCAACTCCATGGACATTCCGAAGGGCTTCATAATGGAGATGGGGGGAGGCTCCACAAACCTCATCTATTACAATCGCCGCAACCTCATCCACTACGAGACCCTTCCGTTCGGGGCGGTCACGCTTACGGATCTGTTCAAAAGCGACGGCTCCACTCCGCAGGAAAGGGCGGCAAAGATAGAGGAATTCATCGGCGAGCAGCTTGCAAAGGTCAGTTGGCTTGACAACGTTGAGCCGGACGCCTATTTTGTCGGCGTGGGCGGAAGTTTCAGAAATTTGGGCAGGATCAGCAGGCTCATCAAAAAATATCCTTTCAGCATGACCCACAACTACGAGCTCAGCGCCACCGAGTTTGAGGGGATATACAACACCATCAAGCGTTTGGACCTCGACAGCACCATGAAGATCAAGGGGCTGTCCAGCGGCAGGGCGGACATCTTCCCGAGCGCGCTTGCGGTGATGAAAGCGGTTTTGAACAAATTCCGTTTTTCAAAGATCACCATCAGCGGATGCGGGCTGAGAGAGGGCGCAATGTTCCGCTATGCGGTGCCGTCGGTCGCGGAGAGGCCGCTCAGCGACGTGCTGGGACATTCTCTTTACACGCAGATGAAGTATTTCGACATCAACATTCCGCACGCCGAGCATGTGTACAACATATCCATACAGCTGTTCAAACAGCTCAAGGTCCTGCACAAGATGCCGAGGATATACGTCAGAGTGCTCAAGATCGCGGCGCTTTTGCACGACAGCGGCATGCGCATCAAATTTTACAATCATCAACTGCACTCGCAATACATCATTCTCAACAGCAACCTTTACGGCGTGTCCCACAAGGACATAGTGCTTGCGTCTTTCGTCGCGGAGGGGCATCGTAAGGCGGAGTTTACGAAGGAAGAGATCATGAAATACAAGGATATGATCTCGGCGGACGACGCCGAGGCAATCGTCAAACTGAGCGTCATTTTGCGCATTGCCGAAAGTTTCGACCGCTCGCAAAGCGGGGTGATCACGGGCATCAACTGCGACGTGCTCGGCGACAGCGTTATCGTCAAGACCGAGGCGGAAAACGGCGGCGATTGCTCCCTCGAGATCAAGGACGCAATGGGCGCGGCGGCGGACTTCAAAATGGCGTTCGGCAAAAATCTGGAGATATTGTGAGGCAAAATTGCGATATTATCCTCGCTTCGGCTTCCCCGAGGCGGCGGGAACTTCTTACGGATATGGGGCTGCGTTTTGACGTCTGTCCCGCGGATATTGACGAGGAGGGGGTGCGACAGCGCTCCCCTCGCAGTTTGGTCAAGACGCTCTCCCGCCTCAAAGCGGAAAAGGCGGCAAAGGACGGGGCGGCGGTGATCGCCGCGGACACCGTGGTCGTCTTTCGGGGCAGGATATTCGGCAAGCCGCACAACGAAACCAACGCCGTCCGAATGCTCTCGGCGATGAGCGGCAAATGGCACACTGTCTACACGGGCGTCACGGTGCTTTACGATGGCAAGCGACACACGTTTTCGGCGCGTTCGAGGGTCAAATTCAAAGCTCTGTCCGCGGAGGATATCGCAAGCTACGTTGACAGGGTAAAGCCCTTCGACAAGGCGGGCGCCTACGGCATACAGGACAACGAGGTCGTGGAAAAATATCGCGGAAGCTACAACAACATTGTCGGCTTGCCGACCGAAAGGCTCGCCGTCGTATTAAATCGCGCGGGAGCGCTGAGCCGAAGCAAGGAGTGCTAAATGGCAGTTATCGAACTTTCTATTGACTTGGGCAGCAAGTTCATCACAATCTACCAACGCGGGGCGGGCATAGTTTTGCGCGAGCCTGCGATCGCCATTGCGACAAAGGTCAAAAACAAGCTGGAGATCCGCGACGCGGGTTTCCGCGCGCAGAGCATCATGACGGGCGCTCTCGGCGGCGCGCGGGTCATCGCTCCCATCAAAGAGGGCGTCGTCGTGGACGAGGGTATGGCGGCAAAATTGCTTGAATATTTCCTCAAAAAGGTGCTTCCGCAAGGCGTCATCAAGCCCAAAGTGCACGCGATCGTCTCCATTTTATCCTCTTCCACAGGCTCGGACAGACAGGCGGTGGAAAAGTGCTGCTTGAAGGCGGGCATACGCGAGGTCACTCTCGTTGAAGCGCCGCTTTGCCTGCTCGCCTACACGGGGAGCATCGGCGGGCTGTTTGTGGACATCGGGGGCGGCCGCACCGAAATCGCCGCCGTCACAAACCACGGCATCGCGACGGGCTGTTCCGTCAACATCGCGGGCGACGCGTTCAACAACGCCATCATTGACTATATCACCGAAAACGCGCACGTCAAACTCGGCGAGTTCACCGTGGAGACCATCAAACAATCCGCGCTTTCCTTCTATGTGAAGGATGTCGGCAGCTACGCCGTCTCGGGCAGTGGCGTGGACGGCAACCCCCGCAGCCTCTACATCACCGCGGAGGATATGCGCAACGCCGTGCTTCCTCTTGTTGACGACCTCATCGAGGTCATCATGTCCGTGCTCGATCAAACTCCGCCCGAGCTGTCCGCCGAGATCCTCCGCAAAGGAGTCTTTGTCACAGGCGGCTCCATTCGTATCCCCGGGCTTATCGACTATCTCGAGCAAGCCCTTGAGCTTCCCGTCATCCCCCTCAAGGACACCGAAAACGCACAGGCGATCGGCGCGGCGAAGTTTTTTGAGAATAGGGATTTGTTGAGTGATATGCTGGGCGTAAAATTATAAAACCGCGTAAAACCGCGCTATTTGGCGCTATGCGTTGTCAACAGCCCTCTCCCTCGCCGTCGTGTACGCCATGTACACTAGGCGCCTCGGGAGAGGGCTGTTTCCTAGCCTAGCATCCAAATATCGCGGTTTTACATTTCTCTATCTTATGATAGGGTAACACCTTGTCCTTTTGCGCACTATTGGGCGAATAGCTGTGTCAAGGGGGCTTGTCCTCGCCGTCATGTACTTCAGTACATTAGGCGCCTCGGACAAGCCCCCTTTCCTTGCTCTTCATCCCGTACAGGCGATTTTACCTTTCACTATTATATTTTACGTTGACATCATATCCTCTCCACTCGCACTATTGAGCAAATAACTATTTTCTTTATTAAAATCCAAATATCGCGGTTTTACATTTCTCTATTATGTTTTTGTTGACAACGCATAGCGCCAAATAGTGCGGTTTATAGTGCGGTTTTATTATATTTGCGTTGACATTGCCAAGCCTTTTGGCTATAATGACATTGCCACAAACTTGATATTATATCCACTGCACTTATCATTGATAACAAGTGCATTTCTTGATATGCAGTGGAGAAACGCATACAAGTTTGTGGCAAAACGACAAGAGTGCACTTGTTATATTTGTCTGTCCTTTGTTTGCGCCCTTGTCGGGCGCATTTTTCGTAGAGCGCGAGACAGCATGCAAACATACAGCAAGCCCATGCTTGTGAAAATAAGAGAAAAGGAGAAAAAAATTATGCCAAAGTGTCCAAAATGCGGGGTAGAATTGCAAACGGTTGACGGCTTGATGAAGTGCCCCTCGTGCGGAAGCAAATTCAAATCGGTGAAGCGCGTTCAACCGCAAGCGGAGGAGAGCGCCGCGCCCGCGGCTTCACCTACGCCCGCGGCTTCACCTACGCCAACAGCTGAGCCTGCACCTGCACCAACGCCTACGTTTTCATCTGGACCCGCGCCTAAGGCTGAGCCTGTGCCTGTGGCTGAGTCGGCGCCTGATCCAACTCCTGAACCGGCGCCCGAGGCTTCGTCTGCGCCTGCGGAACCCGAATCCGACGCCGAGAAGATAAAAATGCTTGAACAGAGGCTCGCCGTTTTCGAAGCGGAAAAATCAGAGCGTGAACAACATGAAAAACAGGAAATGGAACAGCGCCTTGCCGTCCTTGAAGCCGAAAAATACAAGAGAGAGCATCGCCATGACAAAATTAAAGCAATCGGAAACAGCAAGGCGGTGACGTTTGCCAAGCGCTATTGGCCCATGCTGCTTGTGGGCGTGCTTCTGCTTGTTGTGTTTATCACGCTTATGGTCATGTTTGTGGGATTGCGCGGGATTTACGTCAACGTCAACAACAGCAATGATTATATGAGATTTACGTCAACGTCTTATCAGGCGGGAACGTCAGATCGGTTTACGGGAGAAGAAGCAGTTGAAAAGGGCAAGTGGAAGATAAAAGGCAATAAATTGGTGTTGAGCGTAAAAGACGATTTCTTTGGAAACGTTGACGCGGATTTTGAATTTAAGAAACTCGACGGATATAAGCGCATAAGCATAGACGGCGTAGAGTATAAACGCGTATCGCTTGTCGACAAAAATGTCAAAATCACTTTCGACCCGCAAAACGGAGAAAAACCTATCGTTTACAAAATAAAAATCGGCAGCTTCTTTGGTAGGGATATACCTGAATATGAAAAAAACGGGAAATATCCATTCGGCGGTTGGTATTCCGAACCGCTTGGGCAAGGCGAGCCTTTTGATTTGGACGAAGTGCGAAGCTGGGAAAATGCGACCTATTATGCCTATTGGGAGGGTAAAGACATATTTGAAATGGACGACAATTACAACTTGATCGGTCTGAAATGTAACAAATCTTTGGTGCCGACCGAGTTGGAAATCCCCGATGGAGTAAAAGGGATAGGTCCCGGTGTGTTTTCGGATTGTAGAGGTATAAATTCCGTAACCATTCCCGACAGCGTGGAAAGTATAGGCGAAGATGCATTCGCCGATTGTGCAGGCATAACTAGGGTAAACGTAACGTCTCTCAAGAGTTGGTACGCGATTGAGTTTGGTAATAGAAATGCAAATCCTTTGTATGCTGCTTATGCCAAAGCTCAATTGTATTGCAATGAAGAGATAGTGGATTTTACAAATCTTGATATCCCGGCAGGCACAACAAAAATAAGCAGTTATTCATTCATTAGCACCGGCATAGTATCGGTTACTATTCCCGACAGTGTTCGAAGCATAGGCGATGGGGCATTTGAATATTGCAGAAGTTTGACGGAAATCACAATTCCCGACAGTGTGCAAAGTAT
>CANQNC010000021.1 GCA_947625145.1 uncultured Clostridia bacterium | reverse complement strand
AAATGGAAGGCTTCGCCGTTTTTGTCTGCCGAAAGCGTGTTTGTCGCGGAGCCGTTGCCCTCGGGAATTTGAGTGACGGAAGTTCCGTTCAGCGTTGCGATCTTGCCGTCCGCTCCGAACACCGCGGTGCCGTAGGGAGTGTACCATGTCTCGTCCTCGGCGGGAGCAAGAGGTTTCATATCTCTTTCGTCAACTCCCCCCTCTATGACAGAGCCTGTGTAATTGGTTGCAGTTTCCGCGACACCCGCCTCAATCGTCGCTTTTTTGACAAACCACGTAAAGGCGTACGGAATATCGCTTGAAAGATGCGTCGCGTCCGCGACCTCGGTGCTTGTGCCGAACAGATCGCTGATGAGTTCGCCTTTTGCGATCTTGGCGTACTCGAGATCGAATCGCACTTGAAGTTCCTTCCCCTCGGTGCTGATGTTCAAAGGAGAGACGAAATAGAAGGGCGCGTCCGCGGCGAGCAGTTCGCTTTCTCCCGAAAACTTGATGAGCCTGCCTTTGTTGGTGTGGCTCGAGCTTTCGCCGCTGACCATTGCTTGCTGACCCTTGTAGTTGAGGTTGTCCCCTCTTTCGCCCGCGCTGTCGAAGGTCAAGACGAAAGCGGTTGCGGTTGCGAGGTTGATGGAGTCCACGGACCCGTTTACGCTGGTGGAGAACCAAGCATAGGAAAAGCTGACCGCAATGATGGCGATTGCCAACACAAGCACGGGAATGACAAGCCCGACGATCAGTTTGACCCTTGATTGCTTAGAGACTGTCCTCTTCTCCATACAGCGCAATATATCCCCCTTAATATAATATTTTACTACAATCCGAGTGTTTACACAACCCCCGAATATTCGGCATTCTAAACGATCGGAATTTCCCTCGTACGCCTAGACGTCGCGGCGGCGAGAGGCGCGCTCGCTGTGAGCGCATAGAAGCCTCCCTCCGGGAACGCATAAGGCATTGTAGCCTCTATGCGCTATCAATATGATTCTATTGGCAAGGTCACACCGGCCGCCAATGCTTCAAACATCTCCTCATCCGTCCGGCCCTTGATATAGATATGATGATCGTTTGCTTCCACGCTTCCGAAGAAGGCGCCCTTTGCAGGAGTCAGAGAGTACGTGTCGTACATATACACGTCCGCCGTAAGCTCGAATGCGGCGAAGCGCAATTCTCTCAACAAGCTGACGTTTTGCTGATTTGCAATGACGATGCGGTCGCCGTCTTGATCTGTGCCGTGCTTGTTGTCCACAAGCCAAGACGTTTCGGATATGTCGAACACTCTGAACTCGTTGTATGCCGTCTCTTCAAGCGTATACAACAGCAGATACACGTCAATGAGGTCCGCAAGGCGCATACTTTCGCGCGGGTTGGGCGCCAAGCTGTTGCCGAGCGCATAATCGTCGAGTGTGACTTCGTCTATCACGTCGTAGGCGCCCTTCAAGTCGCTTTCGGAAGTGGCGGTCGACAGATAATAATCACTGCCCGACTTATAGTTTTTGCCCAACTTATAGCCGCTCACCGAGCCGTTGTACAAATCTGTGTAGCTCTTGCTTGTGCCGCCGGAGATCGCGGAACCGTTGTTCCAGACCGCGTTTGTCATGTACGTGCCGTCAACGCTTTCACCTGCTGTGCCCGCAATGCCGCCCACGTTTGTCGCCGTGGCGTAAATGTACATCATGGACACGGCGTCTTCAATGCTTCCGCTTGCAGTGCCTACAATGCCGCCCACGTTTGTCGCTGTGGCGTAGATGCTGCCAAGAGCGATCGCCTTGCTTATGGAGCCGCTTGCGAGGCTTCCCACAACGCCGCCGACGTTCGTTGCGCCTTGCGCGTTGATGGTGGCGTGGACTGTGACGTTTTCAATGGAGTTTGTCGTCGCCGCACTGCCCGCGAGGCCACCCACGTTTTCGCTGACCGTGGTGATGATATTGAAGTTTCTGAGGTTGACGTTTTTGACGGTGGCGGGGTCCTTCACTTCGGTGAAGAAGCCGACGTTGTTGCCCGTGCCTATGATGGTGAAGCCGTCCAAGGTGTAGCCCTGCCCGTCGTAAGTGCCGCCGAACGCGTCGAGGAACACAGCGTCAAGCACAGTGATATTGTTGCCCGCCGCGACCTTGATGACGTTTTCAAGATATTTGCTTCCAACGCCCCAGCTGTAGCTGTTGTCGGTGTTTGTAGAGCCGTCCTCGTTGAAGGTGGTCTTTGTGAACATACCGTTCAAGATCGCGATATCGTCCGCGGTGAACACGCCGCTTATGTTTGCGATCTGCTTGAAGGACGTGTACACTGTGCGATCCGTCTCGTCCGAGGCCTCATAATAGCCCCAATTGTCGCCCACTTGCTCAATGGCTTTGCCCTCAGCCATCAACTTTTCGATATGCTCTTCCCACGTGGAGCACTTCTCGTCATGTTGACACTTGCTGTCAATGCCCGTGTTGCTGTCGTAATCCGCAACGGACACCACAGTGACCCACTTGGACTGCGTGATGAAGCCGTTGAAGCCCGCGTCGTCCACATGAGTGGAAGCCCAATAATAGTAGGTTGCGATGAGCAACGCGGACAGCGAGCCTATCTCGAAGTCGTCGCCCGACATGAAATAGCCTATCGTCAACACGGGCTGATTGGTCAGAGTGTAGTTGAGATAACATTCGTCATAGGGCTTGCCCAAAGTTGTAGACGCGTTTGCGACGATCTCCGCTTTGAGCAAGCTGCTTGAAGCCGAGCCTCTTATGACTGTGTACGTCTTGTACTCGCCCGACGTCCAAGCGTTTGTGACCTTCAACACGACATATCTTGCGTCGTCCCCGACAAGCCCCGTGAGCGAGCCTTCTATGTCTATCCACTCGGTGTTGAATTTGTTGTCGCGCGTGACATAGCTCTGTCTTGTGTTGCGGTAGGTCGCTCTGATGGGCTTCGGCGTGATCGCGCCGCCATTGAACGTGCCGCTCTTCTTTGCGGAGTCAACCGTCCCGCTTTCAAGCGCGAGCACGTAGTTGTCGCTTCCCGACAGCGCAAACTTGATGGTCTTCTTGCTGTCCGCGCCGTTGACGTAGGAGTCGTAAGACGCCGAGCTTGTCGAGCGGTTGTCGCTGAATGTCGCTTTGATTTGCGGCCTGTCGCTGTCTCCCGAGATGAAGCCGTCCACGCTGAAGCCGTTGTTTGCTTGATACACCTTGCTGTTGGAGCCGCTTCCGCCCGTCCAGCCGTCTCCGCCGAAGTACACGTTGCCGTCGTACACCTTGGAGGGCGAATTGCTTCTGAGCTTCACTGTCAAGGTCGCGGGAGTGATCTCGCCTGCCACGTCGCCGGTGATCACAGTCCCAAGTTCGTTGCCCTCATCATCGACAAACACAAAGTTGGTTGAGCCTGTTGACTCGGCTGACTTCAGCGTGAGTGTGTAGCCGATCGTCCTATCTCCTACATTCTTATTGTCAAACTTGCCGATCTCCAGCTCATACGAATTTTCAAGCTCGGCTTTGAGGGCCGCGTCAAGATCTCCCGCAAAATTGACTGCAAACTTAAATTCCCCGGGCACCTCGACCGTAGCGTCGTATACCTTGGACAGTTTATCTTTGCCTTCAACACTTCCGACCACTTCCGCTTTTTTGATCTGCTTTGCAACGATCTCGTAATCCGCGTCGGCCTCGGGATAAGCGATCACGAAGTTGCCGAGGGTCGAGCTTCCGCCCGCATTTGTGCCGACAAGCGTGGTCTGCGAATCGGATATTCTCATTCTGTATTCGCCGACGTTCTTCATGCGCACATCTCCCGACAAGGCGAAGGTGATAGTCTCTGTCCGCCCGAACGCGTTTGTGAGGGTCAAGACCGCGCTTTCGCCGTCGATCTCAAGTTGCTGGGCGCCGCTTATGCCGAACTTGTACGAACTTGTCACCTCCGCAAGCACATTCCGTCCGTGCTCCTGCGCGTCGTATTCAAACACATTGCCGTCGGAGTCCCAAGTCAAAGTCAGTTGCGCGGGATCTATGATGACGCTCGCTTGAGAGTTGTCGGCGATGTGTATATCGTAGTTGGAGTTGGCTTTGGCGGGGTCTTGAGATATTTCTATCTGATAAGTGCCCGCGTTGACCGCGACTTCGCCGTCCCCCGTGATGGTGAGGACAAACGTCAACATATCCTCTCCGAGACCCTGCACTTGATATCCGTCCGCCGTCTTTGTCACGCTTCTGTCAAGCCCGCCGAACGAGACTTCGGGCATATGCTCGTTGCCGTCGTAGACGTAGTGCTCGGAGGGCGCGTTCAAGCCGACTTCGACTTCGTATGGGTCGATCGTCCATGTTACAGTCATCTCTTTGTTTGAAGCCGTGCTGCCCCACGAAGTGAAATTGCCGTCTGCAAACGTATAGTTGTCGTTTGTGAGCGTTATCGTCGCTCCGTAGCTTCCCGCGTTGACAGAGCCGCCGTTGCGCGCAAAGTTGAACGTTGTTCCGCCCGTCACACTGCCCGTGCCGTAGGTGAGATTCGCGCTTGAAGTCGTCTTTGCAATGCTCGCCAAATTCGAAGGCAAGGACGCATTGAAGCCGCTACCTCTTGTTATGGTCGCTCTGAGCGCGCCCTGAGGCTCCGCGTTGTAGGTGTAAGAGGACTTGGGCGCAGTTGTCCCCGACGTGCCGTCGTAGAAGGCGGCGGTCACTTTTTGTTGATAAATGCTGAATTGATTGGTTGTCCCCTTGTAGGTGATCGCGCATCCGCCCACCGTCGTCCTTGCGGTCGAAGAGCTTGGCGTATACTCGCCCGCGTCCTTGCCGACGATCAATATGAGCGTGATGGTCTTTGTCGTCGCGCCGTCCTTCCACTTGTAGTATGTGCCGTCTTTTTCGCCGTCCAAAGTGATGGTTCCGCTCATGTTAGAGACTCTTACGACGATGCCCGTAAGTTCTTGCCTCAACAGTTGCACGGACGCGAAGGATTCATTCGCGGTTATTGTCGCCGCTTCATACTCGAAGTCTTTGTTGTCGTATACACCGCTTCCCGACTTCCACTGCACGTCAAAGCCGTTTTGAGTGATCGTGAAGAATGTGAACGGCGACGGCGAAGACGTGTTGTCTTGAGTGCCCACGAAGTAGTAGTTTCCGTCGTGCACGGACGGGAAATCCACAGAGGTATCCTCCGTCCACTTGCCGTCCTCGTACTTGGGCATGTTGTACTTGTAGGCGCCCGCGTACGCGGTGTCGAAGATCATCTGATAGCTCCCGACGTTGATCATATCCGTGACGGACAAGCAATAATCTTGTCTGCTGCTGAACAACACGGTGTAACCGAATGAAGTCTTGTAGCCCGTGTTGCTTGTGCCCGCTTCGAATTTTCCCGTGCCCTGCGCGCCGAGCAAAAGCTGTTCGCCATTTTCGTCGAGCACTCCGTCCTTTGCAAAGAAAATGCGCAGATCTGCGATATACTCGTCAAACAGGTTCACGTCTCCGACGGCTTTTTCAAACGCCGTCTTTGCTCCGTCCTTCGTGACAAAGAAGCCTACGCCCGTTGAATAGTGCTGACCTGTGTAGTATTTTGTTGACCCGTCGCTGTTGTTTTCCACCCAAATTTGCGCGGGAGTGACGACAAAGCCGAAGTTGGTGTAGCCGACGGGCTTGGGCACGCCTTCCGAGTCGTAGAGGTAGATGTCAATGCAACCCTCGTATTTGCCTGCGTTGAGGATCTTGTCCACAGAGTCGCCGTTGCTGTCCACGTTTACGCCCGTCGATTTCGAGATGTTTGCAAGACGGAAGGCATAGCCGTAGGAATTGGCTCTGTCTTTGTCGGTCTGCGCTACGCCGCCGACGACGCTCACTTCGGTGACGTCTTTGCGGTTTGAGCCTTCGAGGAGCGCCCTCAAACCGTCGGGCATTTGCTCATATTTGATTTCGATCTCCTCGCCCGTGTATGACGCACTGCCGAGGTCGATATTTTGGTCTATCTTCTGATAGTAGACGCCGATATTGCCGAGCTGATTGGTGCCCACGCCGCCCGAACTGCCCGAGCCGCTCGCACTGCTTGCCAAAGCGTCGTTGATCTTAAATCTGAAGTAGGTCACGCCGTTCGCGCCCACGGGAGACATTTGGATGCTTTCGGCGCTCAATCCGTTTGCGTCGTGCAGATAGTCTGCCTCGCCGTCCTTGCCGTAATAGCTGTCGCCCGTATAGCTTGCGCGCAAGCTGGCGTCAACTCTGAGGAAGCTGCCCATTGCGCCCGCTTTTGCGGCGACATACAGATATCCCGGAGTGACCTGACCGCCGTTTGTCACACTGCCGCTTTCCATTCTGCCGACGATCTGCGAGCCGTAAAGCTGACCGCTGACGATTTCTTCGCCGTTCACTTGGAATTTGTCTCCAACCTTTTGCGGTATCCCTTCGACAAAGGATTTGTCCAATTCGTTCGCCCTCTCGTCAATGGTGTAGGCGTTTGCGATACGCTTCCAATAGCCCAGCCTGACCGAGACGTCGTCCGAGCCGTCGCCGAGGTGATATATGTCTATGCCGCCGCCGTCTATCGCGCCGTCGTTGGCAAACAGGAAGTACCAGCCCGAATGGGACGTGCCCGTGGAGTAGGCGTCCTCGTCGTCCGAAGCCGCGGCGTAGCCTTCTTCGTCCGCTTTGATCCTCCACTTTTCGTCCTTGACGATATTGCCGATGATCTCGCTGCTCATGCCTTTAAGCAGCCAATAGGACGTGTCAGCGTCCGTAGAATCCGCGGTCTTGCCGATTATGCCGCCGACATAGCGATTTGCAAAGCCCTCGGCTTTGTCCGTTTCGCTGAAGTTGAGCCCGGAATTTTCGTCATAATCCGTATGTTCCACAGTGCCGAGCAGGTTGAAGGTGTTGTTGACCGCGACGTTCGCGCCCGTGACTTCACCGACTATGCCGCCCACGTTTTTCAAGCCGACAACGCGGGTCTCGTAGGCGAGGACGTCGTAAATGTTGACGTTGTTTGCCGAGATCAAGCCCACGATGCCGCCCACGCTTATGCCCGTTTCCGCGATGACGTTGCCGTTTGCAAAGAAGGTGTTGGACGCGTCAAATGTCGTAGTCACACCTGTCGTCTGCACTATGCCGCCCACGGCGCCGCCCACGGCGTGCGTATGGGACTTTTGCTCGCCCTTGTCCGTGGTGATGACCTCTATCGAGCCGCTGTATTCGAACTGACTGTTTGAAATGTTTATGGCGGTGTGAGTTGCAAGCTCCGTCATGAGTTCATCATGCTCGTCGTTGAAGCCAAAGTTTGACAACATCTCGTCGGGGTTGCCGATAAGCCCGATAGAACCGCCTATGCCGATCGAGGTATGTCCGCTTGACGAGGCGACGTCAATGGTCATTTCCACGTCGTTGATGAACTCGCCGTATTTGACCTCGCCCATGATGATGCCGATATTGCCGCCGATAAACGCGCCGCCGAACTTGGTGTCGCCCACGTCAAGCGAGCCGACAGTGCCGTCGTAAGTCTTGCCATCGTCGAAGCCTGTGAGATTGCCCGTCAACTTGGTGTTGCGGAAGGTGACCTGATAGGTCTCGTTGCCCTCTATCGTGCCGAGCATGCCGCCGATGGAGCCGCCCACAAAGTAGGTGCCTTTGACCATGCCCCCGTTGCGGAACAGCGTATCTCCGCTGGGCAGTTTGTTGTCGTCCACGGGAGTTATGATCCTTGCGGATGAACTCACGCGCCCGATCGCGCCGCCCACAAACGAGGAGCCTTTGTCGTCGCCCATGACGTTGCCGAAGTTGGTGAAATAGCCGCCGACCGAGCCGTTGTCAAGCAAGCCGATGATGCCGCCCACGTTTTTGTGACCCGTGATGGCGCCGTAGTTGCGCAATGCGGAGTACGCGTCCGAAGCCGCCGTCGCGCCCGTGGTCAGCGAGCCCGAGTTGTTGCCGATGATGCCGCCCACGTTTTGAAGCACGACGCTCGCGGCGAGGGTCGGTTCGTTCGGCAATTTGCCTGCGGTGACTTTTGCGAAGTTGTAAATGTTGCCCTTTTCAATGACGACGCTGCCGGCGGTGCCGTGCGAATCCACGGCGTTTAAGCCCAAAAGGCCGCCGACGTTTTGATGCGCGGTGATCGTGGCGTTTGCGTCGGGCTTGTAAGTCACCGCGCCGCCCGTCGTCTCATAGGTCGCGCCGATCGCGATGTACAGATCGCCCGTGTCGCTTTGGCCCATATAGCCGCTCAAGCCTATGTTGAGGGTCGCGACGGAGGAGTTGTTGCCGACGAAGCCGCCCACGTTTTGCGTGCCCGAGATAGTGCCGCCTATGACGATCGCGGTGTTCCTTGCGCGCACATATATCACGCCGTTGTTCGAGCCTATGAAGCCACCCACGTTTTGCATGCCGGCGGAGCCCGTCAGCGAGATGGTGGGTTGAATGATGAACGTGCCGCTGAACGCCGCGTCTGACGCGCTTCCCGCAACGCCGCCTATGTTTTGGTTGTTTGCGGGGTCCGTCCCCGCGGATTTGCCGTTGCTTATGGTTATGCTTCCCGTGACGTCGCAACGCGCGCCCTCCGCAAAGGTGGTGCCTGTGCCCATAAAGCCGATTATGCCGCCTACGTTCTTCGCGCCCGCAGCTGTGTTGCCGACTGTGATACTGCCCCAATAGGACACGCCATTGAAGGTCACGCTGTCCGCGCGTCCGACGACGCCGCCCACGGCTATGCCATAATCATTGCTTCTGCCGCTTTCGCTCGACCAAGACTTGTACGTGTCCGCTTTGATCTGAGCAAGTTTGCCCACAATGCAGTTGGACATATAGTCCGTGGCGCCTTCGGGAGTGCCTATGGTTGTGTTGCCGCCCACAACGCCCACAATGCCGCCTATGTCATACGCGCCCGTCACGGTCACGTTGCCCGTTGTGGCGCTTCCGTCCGCCGCGGTGTCCCTGCCCACCAAACAGCCGAGTATGGCGGTCTGCGGGCCGTCGTTGCCGATGACCACGCCCACGATGCCACCTATGCCCGTGTATCTTTGCGCATGCGAAGAAGTTAAGCCGCTCAAACTCACGCTGTATTGCACCTTGTTGCCCGACAGCGTGACGAATGTGCCGTTTACGCCTGATGGGGTCGGAGAATATGCATAGGCAAGCGGCTTGTTTGCGACGGCGCCGACTATGCCGCCTATGTTGCTGCCGTAGCCCGATATGGTGACGGCGCCTGCGGATCCGCCCACAACGCAGTTTGTGATCGAAGTGGTCGTCCCGCGCGTATATGTGACGGAATTATAACTCGGTCTGCCTGAGACGATGAGCCCCGCAATGCCGCCCGCATAGCTGTTTGAGGCGGTGGTGTTGGTGTTGGTTGCGCTTGAGCTTCTGTTGGCGTAAGCATATATGGAGCTGTTTTCCACCAAGCAATTGTCAATTGTCGTGCCGCCGCCCATCCAAGCGACGATGCCGCCCGCCACCGAGCCGTCCTTTTCGTTGTCCAACGTGTTTGTGAAGTACGCCTTGATGGATGCGCCCGTCAACTTGACGTTTGATATGGTCGCGTTTTTGGTTTTGCCAAACAGCCCCGCGTACGCTCTGTAATCATGCTTTTGCACGATCTTGAGGTTTGATATCGTCCCGCCCAGCGCGTTGAAACTGCCCTCGAAGCGATACAGATGTTCGGATTTCGTGTCGCCGCCCATATAGCCCGCGGGGAGATAGTTGACGTCGCTGAAAGTTGCGCCCGAAGAGGCGCTTGCGCTTGTGCCGCTGAAATAATAGTTTTTGGCTGTCCAACCCGACAGGTTGTTTGAACCGGCCGAATTGCTTGCGGTTGCGGGGAAATCCTTTCCTCCGCCCGCCGCGCTCCTTGTGTACAAAAATCTGTTTTTGCCCTGATTTGCCTCCGACGAATAGTTGTTTTTGAGCGTGCTCATGTCGATCGACGTCACCGTAAGGTTGTCGATGTTGTTGCCTTCGGATGCATTGGCAAATTCGATATATTTGTTTCTGAACGTATAGAAATAGCTGTCCCCTTCCGACGCGTTCACGAGGGTCTGCATGCCAAGCAGATCCACGCCGTCCTTGATGATGTAGGGGCTTTGCTTGCTGCCCGCTTGCGCGCCCACGAAGTCGCCGTTTTCGTCTTGGCCATAGGACACCGACATCATGCTCAAGCCCTCTTTTGTGCCGAGAGCGAACATCGCGAGCGTGGGGATACATCCGTAAATGTAGATATACCCGTTCAAAGTGCCGTTGAGGAAGAAAGAGTTGTAAGTCACCTCGTTGGTTTCATCGTTGAAAGTGTTTATGTACGCTCCCGACTCACCAGATCCGACCATGGATTGAGAGGAGCTTCTTTCCCCGCCGCCTATCATCTTTGTCGCGCGTACATATCCGTCGCTGCCGATATATGCGGTCAGGTCTGCAAGCGAATCAACTTTTGTTCCGGGTTGAGCCGCGTCGGGATAATCTGCATCGCCGTCGGGGTCCCATTTGTTTTCTTCTCCGCGATATTTGCAATTTGCAGCCGATACAGTGCCCAGATATGACGCAACGCAATTTTTCAAAGTGTAACAATACGTTGTGTTGGAAGTCACGGATTTTGAAATTTCATCCGTTCGGTCGGTATAGCCCGAAATGCCCGCGCCATAGCGCACATCACTGCCGACGCTTATTCCTACGATACTGGTAAACCCTGTTATGTTAAGGACTATTTCGCCGATATTATAGCAATATGTAAACGTCACCTGATTTGTGGCGGTCGGCTCGGTTTGTCCTGCAATACCTCCTATTCTGCTTTGCCAAGTTAAGTTGCCTCCGACGACGCCGTGCCCAGTTATTGTGCCTGTGTTGTAGCAATATTTGACAAAGCCCTTGCTCCATACTCCGACAATACCTCCGGCTATGGTCCCGCCGAATTCGCACCTGCCGCCCAATGTATAGTTGTCTGCATACAATGCATTTTTCGCGCCGACGGTGACGTTTCCCGTGTTGTAGCAATAGGCAATTTTTGTGCCTTTTGACCCTACATAAACTAAGTCTTTTTGAGTAACAAACGCAGTTGCATTCGGAATAATTTCACAAGTAGCTCCTGCAATTCCACCGGCTACGTTCCCTGTGCATTTTATCTCGCCTGTGTTATAACAAGCATATGCGCTCAAACTGCCTATTCCCGCAGAATCTTTGGATGAAGGATCCACCCTTCCTCCAGTTCTGCCGACAATGCCGCCTGCGTAACCGAAAATTCCGTTTACGTCGTTTCCGTTGGCTGCGTTGTCCCAAAGCGTTTCATCGCCAATGTGAGCAAATATTGTGCCGGTGTTGGCGCTGTTGTAAACAGTCAAATCGCCCATGCACAGTCCAATGATGCCGCCGACATTGTGACCGCCCGTAACGTTTCCGACATTTCGACAACTTTCGATCGTCAAACTTATTGTCGATCTGCCGATGATGCCTCCGACGCCAAACGGATAGCTCGCGTATTGTTCGGTATGCTGTCCTGTGATCGATTTTATTGCCCCTTTGTTTACGCAAGTGACAAATGTATATTTAGTGCCTTTGTTGATACGCCCGACAAATCCGCCGACGTCCTTTGTGCCCGTGACAGTCGCCGCATTTGTGCAATTTTCAAAGGTCACCGTTCCGTCGGGCGAGCCGACAAACGCAGCCGTTCCGCAACCTTTGTCCCAATCGGTTCCGTAATCGCCACCCGTTCCATAGGAAGCTGTATTATAATCTCCCAACGAGGAAGCCGCGTTTATCGTGCCCTCTATCGTCAAGTTTTTGAAAGTCGCCCCGTTTGCATACGGGAAGAGACTTATTCCATTGCCGCTGCCCGAATAACTCACTTTTATTTTGTGACCGTTGCCGTCAAACGTGCCCGCAAAGTTGCTTGCGACAAAAGTCGAACTGGCCAAGTTCAACGGGGAGCCACTGTCCGTGCCTGACGTGCCCGAGCCGTATCCGATGTCTGCCAGCAGTTTGACGTACATGCCGCTGTATTTGTTGTTGGACGAAAAGCCCGTGATGAAGGACTTCCATTCGTTTATATTGCTTATTGTGATAGGCGTGTCCGAGCTTCCCACCTTCAACTCTTTTTCGTAATTTCCGAGTGTGACGTTTGTTGCGCCCACGCCCACGCCCTTTGGGCTGATGACATTGGTCTTGACCTTTTTGGCGTTGCCGTTTGCGTCAAACTCAACGTACATTGACCCCGAGCCATAGCTTATGCGATAGAAGTTTCTGTCCGCAAGCGGAGGACGATAGGAGTTGGCATAAGAGGGGTCGGTCATAGTGTCTTTCGCGCTTGCCATGTCCTTGGGGATATCCTTGATGACGATATCCACGACCGCCACCACAAGGCTGTCGCTTGCGTTGGACATCTTGAACATGACCGTTTGGCGATTCTCGTTTGAAGAGCCGTAGCCGATCGCCTTTCCGTTTCTGAAGCTATCGAAAGCTATCTTTGTGGTGTTGCCGTTGCCGTCCACAAGCGCAAGTTGCGAGTTTGTTGCGGGAGTGATCGCCGCAAAGCTGAGTTTGCCGTATTCCGCCTTGTTGTAGTCGCTTTCAACTTCGTTTGCTTGATTGCCCACGTCAAACGCATATATCCCCGTCATCACCGCAAGTTGGTCGAAATTGGGTATGGCGCCGTTGTTCAACGCGTCGGCGTCGAAGATGACGTATTTGCCGTTGGAGTTTGCGCTTGTCGTGGTCGTGGTCGTGGCGCCGCTTGACGTCATCATAAGCGCCCACGCCGACGTCGCGGAAGAGGAAGCGTCCGAGCTTCCGAAAATGCCGCCCTTGGTGTCGCTGAGGGTGGAGTATTGGAAATTCATCACATACGTGTTGGACGCGGTGACGCCTTGCGCCATGCCCGCAATGCCACCCACGTACGCGCTTGAATTTGCTGAAGCGTACGCAACGACATTGTTGCCTACAGACAAGTTTTGAGAGGAACTGTTGTAAAGCACAAGGCTGTTTTGCACCGTGCCGCCGCCCATATCTCCGAAATAACCGCCGATATAGTTGCCCCCGCTTATCGTGGAGCAGACGAAACTGAGCCTTGTCACCATGCGATCGATCATGTGCGTACCTGCGGCAAGATAGCCCGCTATGCCGCCCACGTGTTGCCTGCCTTGGACCGACTTTGAAGTGCCGTTGTTGAGCGCGGGATTGCCCACAAACACGTCCAATATCTCGTCAAGCCCCGTGCCCGACGGCCTTGACGTGTACGCGCGGTTTGCAAGGTCAAGACGTCCGCCGTCCCCGACATAGCCGACCAAGCCGCCCACATAGTCATGCCCCGACACGCTTGCGGTGTTGATCGCTCTGCCATAGCCCGCGGGCACGATGCCGTTGCTTTCGATCTGCGGCGCAAAAGCGACGTAGTTGCCGCTTGCGACGACCGAACTTTCCGCGTCGAAAACGCCGCTCCAAAGCACGTTGACAAGGTCGGAGAACATGGAGCCTATGCCCAGTCCGTTCGCCGCTTCTTGCGGGAGCTTGCCCAGCACGCCGAACAAACCACCCACATAGTCGTTGCTCGAATTGCTTGAAAAATCAAATCTGTTGACAAGCGCTATACGGTTGCCGAACACGGTGATCGCCGTGCCGTTGAAGGTGCCCGCGGTGTTTGCCACCGCGCCCGCGATCGCACCCCAAACGGAAGCCTTCAAACTGCCGAATGCGGACGAGCCGACCGTGATCTGCACGGGTTTGCCCGTCTCGCCCGCGCCGTCCTGCGTTGAGGACTCGAGCGTAGCGTTGTTGCCTATCACGCCCGCGATCGAGCCCATCACCTTGACGCTTTCAACGGTGTAATTAGACGCAGCGGCGATCGGAGTTTGCGAAGCGGCGTCCCAATCGTCCGTAAACAGCACGCCCGCCCCGCCTACGTAGCCGAACAAGCCGCCCACGCCTATCGCGCTGCCTTTGCCGCTTGAATCCGACTCGGGGATCACGCCCAAGTTGACCTTGAGCTTGACGTTTGAGGGCGAAAGGACGATCTTGGTGTATTTTGAAAGGACGTCGAGGCTGTCGGAAGTGTCCCTATAGCCGTTGCCGACAAACACGCCGAACAGCCCGCCGACCATATAGTTTGCGTATATGTTGATTGAAAAACCGCTGCCGTAGGCGATATGCGGAGTGTATACAAGATGACTTGTCCGCCCTTCTGTCGGGACAGCCGCGGAGGCGTCGAAATATCCCACAATGCCGCCCACGTACGCCGAGCCTATGACCACCAAATTGCCCGCGTCGAGGCGAATGGAGTCGTTGAACTGCTCCGCCGCGTCGCCCGCGCCGAGGATCCACTCGCCCGCGATGCCGCCCACGTACATTGACTGTCCGCCGCTCAAATTCGCGTTGACGGGAGCAACGGAGCTTATCACAAACGCTTCGTCTTCGGGAGTAGTGCCCGCGGGATTGCCGTCCGCGACATGGAACACGCGGCAATTGTTGACTCTGCCGAACACGCCGCCTATATAGTTGCTGTAGCTGCTTATGCCGCCGTTGCCGCCGACGAATATCCTGTTGGTGCCCGCGAAGCCCTCGGGAGCATAGCCGAAGTCGCAATTTTGCGCGTTGCCGATCGCGCCGCCGAGCTCCTTGCCGTTTGGCACTCTGATGGTGGTGGACAGGCTGTTGTCGCCGTAGATGTTGTAACCCACCGCATAGCCTGCGATCGCGCCCACGCCCGTGCCGAGCGTTGCGGACAGGTTTGCGGTTATGTTCATGTTGATGACGTACGGTTTTTCCTCCGTCTCCCCCGCGCTCAGATATCCGAACAGGCCCATATAGCTCTGCCCGGAGCTGTAGCTCAATGTGAGTTTGATATGCGAGGAATTTCCGTCAAAGGAAGCGGAAAATGGATAAGATTCAGCTTGATCTATGTTGCCTTTGCCGTCTAAAGCAGCGTACCCGATCGGCTCAAAGCCCATGTCGAGGCTGAGCGTAAATTCCTTGTCGGCGGCAAGCTTGAAGTACGCGCCCTCATAGCTCCTCTTGGTCGCCTTGACGAAGCCCGTGCCTCCAAGCACGCTGTTGTCGCCCGTAAGGCTGTCCCACGCCTTGACGCTTCCATGCTTTGCGGCGTTGACAATTGTGCTGAGGCGGAGGAATTGCTGCTCGGTTTTGATGAAGTACGGATTTTCCGCGGTGCCCCAAGTGGCGTCGTAGGTTTCCGTCTCCGAGGCGAAATCGTGTTGCATGAGGTAGAACGTCCTGCTGAATTCGCCCGTAAAGTTCCCCACGCCCGCGAACGTAAGCGACACAAGCGCGATCCCGTCGCTGTCAAAGGTGAACGTAATGTCCACGCCGTCGATTTTGACGTTTTCCGAGCCCGTCGCCGTGAAGTCGGTGCCATTTTTGAGCGCCGCGCCCGCGAAATAAATTATGTAATTCGTGAGGTTGTTGTACAGCTTTGTGATGGTCTCGTTGTAATACAATATAGGCGTTGCGCCCTCGGGATTGCCGATCAAACTGAAATACGTCCCGCCGCTTTTGCCGAGAGAAGCCGCGGTGACCTCGCTTGTGTTTGTTGCAAAGGATTTTTCATACGTCGCCCCGCCGTGTCCGAAAAGGACGTCGTTGTTATTGCTCGTTCCCGCGCCCTCTATCGTTTTCGGCGCGATCGTCCACTGCGCAAGTGTGCCCGTCTGAGCGAGCGAAGCGGACTCCCCGCTCTTTTTGATGTCGTAGCTTTGCGCCGCGCGGGAGTCTTGCATTGTGAACGACAACACATAATTGCCGCTTGAATTGGCGTCAATGCCCGTCGATTCAAGTTGCAAGTTGCCGTCCGTGCCAAGCGCCGCGCCAATATATCCGTTGCCGCCCGAATTGTTGCTCCTTTCTCTGAGCGGCAATTGATAGCTTCCGACCGCCGTTTCGAATGTGAGCGTGAAATTTTCGAAGATATCCGTAAAGAAGTCGTCCGAAAGCCCCGCAATGGGGAAAATGACCCTTATGCCTTGATCTGTGCGAGAGTAAGTGAAAGGATTGTTTGTCGTACGGTCAAACGTGTTTTTGTGATTTGTATCGACCGAATTTTGCGTAAGTAGCCACTCGCTCGTCAAAGTAAGGACGAGTTTTTCTATGTTGTAGTACAGCGAAATGTCGTCCGTGTAAGTCGGCGAAGTCACCGTGCCCTGATATCGCAATTGATAATTGCTGTTTTCCGCGTACGTATCGGATTTTTTGAGATTGAACATGTACGCGTACGCGTTGCTTGCGTATTCGCCTTGCTTCCAATATTTCGCTTGGAAAGAGCCCGAGACCTGCAAAAACTCCTTCAAGTCGTCAGGCAACACGCCGAGTTGCGTTGAACTTGCCGTATCCTCAGACGGCGTGATGGCGAAAGTCCCTTCCAACCAGTTGGTTGTAAACGACAAGCTGTTTAGCCCTTGATATGCGCCCGAATAAGTGAAATTGTTTGTTGTGGTGGGATTGTTGGACGTAACGCCGCTCTTGTTTTTCATCCATTGCCAAGTGACAACGATCGTCTTTGGGCGCACAATGTTTGTCTTTTTGACGTGTCCCACTGCGGCGGAGCCAATGTATAGCGTGGCGTCTATCGCATAACTTCCCGCCTCTTGCAAATTGTCTACGGAAGATTTGGCAGTCTCTCTGACGCGCGTAAATTGTATATCGAATTGGGCGCCGTATTGTCCCAATTGGTTTGCGTCATAGGCAAAACATTTGGGAGGAGAACTGAACAGAGACAAAGGATCTATCGTTTGATCTTCGTCGTAGACGATCTCGGCGCTTTTCCAACCAATAGATTGTCTTGCCGCATACAAAGTGTCCGTAGCGTTTTCGTTGCCGTCGTAATAGGCGTTGATAGTGTAGGTCGTTCCGCTCAAACTGCTGGTGATCTTGCTTGGAGCGTAAACCTCGTCGCCCTCGTCCTTTGTCAAACGGAAATAGTACGTATCCGCGATCGTTGCATTCAGTCTAAGCGTGGTTATGCTGAACGATATTGCCGCAATATCCGTCCAATCGCTCCTCGTCGCGTCCGACGTCGAAGTCGCGGGATAATATTTGACATAGCTCGAACTTCCGCTTGGGATGTTGAGCAATCTGCCGACTTCCGCGACCTTGCCGAGCGCGGCGGAAGTTGCGCCCTCTACTTTTGCATTGGGCAAACGCCAAATGTATGTTTGAGCAACAGTGCCCGTCGTCTTGCCGACCGTATATCCGATCGCAGCCCCGTCGTTGTCCCAATATCCATGGATCGTGCAATCAATATAATCTCTTCGCAACGTGGCGCCGTCCGCTTGACCTACAATGCCGCCCAAATTGTTTGCGCCGCCGACCCTTCCCTTGTTGTAAACGTCGTCGATATACGCGCCCGAATAGCCCGCGATGCCGCCGACTGTGTTTGCGTAATCATAACTTCCTTCAGCCGACCCGTTGTACGTGCTGACCGAGCCGCTGTTGTAACAATTTTTTATATAAACTTTCGAGCCGTATCCGATTATGCCGCCGAGATAAGCCGCGTTGTCGCCCGAATTGAGCGCATAGTGCCCCGTCGAATGGATAGTGCCCGTGTTGGCGCATTGATTTATACCAAACGAGGCATACTTCGAAGATACTTCGGAATATCCGACTATGCCTCCGACCGCGGCGCCTCCCGTGATCGCGCCCGAGTTTGTGCAATTGGTGATCGTAAAATGCGAGTAATTGGCGGTATGGCAATAACCCACGATCCCGCCTACGCCCGTGTTGTTTGCGGCGGAAGCGGTCACCGTGCCCGAATTTGAACTGTCCTTTATCGTAAAATTGCAATCGCCGTTTACAAGTCCGACCAAACCCGCCGTGCTGGAGCGATTTTGCTGAGCCGAGTCGCCGTGAACGCCGCTTGTCGTGATCGTGCACCCCTTGTTGTGGCAATTTGTGATATTCAACGTCCCCGCTTCTTTGTAGCCTATCAACGCTCCCGCTTGGTGAGAGTTTTTCAGCGACCCGTTGTTGACGGTGATATTTTCAAGCGTGACGGTTCCGTACGCTCTGCCCGCCACAATACCGCCGCTTGAGGACGTGGAAGAGACGGAAGGAGAGGTGAAAGATATATTTTTTATCGTAGCTCCGCTTATGTAAGCAAACAGTCCTACATATCCGCTGTTGCTGATCGTCATCGAAGTTATGGCAAAGTTTCCGCCGTCAAGCGTTCCGTTGAACGAATTATTATCGGTGCCGATTGCCGTAAACGTACTCAAAGCCACATCATTGGTCATCTTGAAGTATTTGCCCGAAAATTTTTGCGCGCCCGACGGACAAGCGTTGGTGCCGTCCGTTCCGTTCACTTTGTGCCTTAAGGTGTCAAAATCCGCTTTGTTGGTCAACTTAAACGGATCCGACGAAGTACCCGCGCCATTCCATGCGCTGTACAATTTCAAACTTATGTCGTAAAATCCGCCGTCCAACGAGCCGTCCGCAATATAACCGAAAATAATTCTTATGCCCGTTGCGTTCTGCGGGATTTCCGTTGAGGAGTTGAAGGATGACGACCCGTTGGAAAAAGTTCCGTTGCCGTTTGACCAACTGCCCTTCCAAGCGTACGCGCTCCCCGACCAACTCGCCGAATCGCCCGAACGCGACCCGCTTACGAAATTGACCGTCGGAGCATCATGCACACCCACATAACTTATCGCGACGCTGTTTTCATCATTGAGTCCGTCGTCGAAGTCGCTCTTTGCGCTCACTTGCCAACTGACAATGCCGAGTTTCACCAAATCAAGCAATGTGTCAGAAAAATCGAATTGAAGGAACGCGATATGCGCTTGGTCGCTTCCGCCCAGATCAACAAAACCCCAGCCGTTGCTCTCAGCGGTGTTTTTTTGAAAATTGGAAGCTCCTCCCGCAAGTTCTGTGTCAACGTTGAAATCGGTTTTGGAAAGAGAAGGAACCAATTCAGTACCGGTTTTCGAAACGCTTGACTTTGACAAAGAAGTCACGCTTGAAGCCGTAAATGAAATCGAGTCCAAAAACATCGCTCTGACGGTGCTGGCGATCTTACGGTCGTCAGTCGAGCGGAAATGCGCGTAAATGTAGAAGTCTGTCCCGCCTTTTATGTATATGTAGTTGTTTGAATTTACAGTCGAGCTGACTGCGCTTTTGTACGACCCGCTACCACCGTCTACTTTTTTGCCCGTAAGATCGTTGTTGAAGATGGGCGCGCTGCTGTTGTTGTAGGAAGTGTACGCCGTCATGATTGTCGCCATCGTGGAAACGTTTGAACTTCCGCTACCTCCCGACCACAACGTCACGACTGCGGAAGAAGTGACCCTGTACCAAGTGGACGAAGTCCCTCCCAACGTGACTTTGACGCGCACGGTCACGTTTATGTCGCCGCCGTCGCTTTCCTGAAACATTCCGTAAGAGTTGGTGTGCTTTGTGTAATGCGAGTTTTCCGTGGACGAACGAAACTTAAACTTTCCTCCATCCGGTATGGCCCCTTGATCGTTTTGCGTCATTTCAATGTAATTGCACTGCGCGCTTGTGTCGAACGTCAATGTGCCCGAGGTGTCGGAAGGTGACCAAGTGGACGCCGCTTCCGCGACGTTGAATTTGCCGTTCGCTCCGCCCACGACAGCGACAAGGGCGAGGCTGAACACAAGAACAAACAAAAGAGCAAGCGCAAGGACGTTGAATGTCCTCTGCCCCACTCTCGACCTGCGGGTCGCGGCATACGCCGCCTTCCTGTTTGCATCACGATATTCAAAACGCTGTCTCATAATCTTCTCCCACGGCGCCCCCTTATGCGCGCACGCATATTGCGCCGTAATTTATTATACATCTTATATACAAATTTGACAAGACCGTTTATTGGACTTTTCGCCAAATTTTTCGAAAATTTTTTCAAAGCCCTCTTCCCGCGCGCTTCCCCGCGCCGAAAAATTGGCCTTAAAATCGCCTGTTTTGACAAAATATGCCGCGATTTGTTTGACATGCATTGTGACAGCTTGTATAATGCTATACGCCGTTCGTTTAGTTTTGCTAAACTTTCGGATTACAATTGCCAAACTCGCTTGCAGGCGGCCTGTGCTGTCGGCGGAAGCGGAAAATGCAAAAAGAGGTGTTTAGATGATCGAAATCGGCGCGAAGATAAAGCGGCTTAGGCTGAAAAACAACCTCACGCAGGAGGAGCTTGCGGACAGGTGCGAATTGACCAAAGGGTACATATCTCAACTTGAAAACGAGCTGACCTCTCCGTCCATCGCCACGCTCGAGGACATACTCAACGCGTTGGGCACCACTCCCGCGGAATTTTTCAGCGACGATCGCCCGCCGAAGATGGTCTTTTCCGAAGCCGATTTCATTGAAAAACTCACCCCCAATGCAAAGATAGAATGGCTTGTCCCAAACGCGCAAAAAAACGAGATGGAACCCATCCGCGTGACAATTCAACCCCACTCCGCCCTCGAAGAGGACGTCCCGCACGAGGGAGAGGAGTTTGGATACGTCCTGCGCGGAAGCGTGGTCCTGCACGTGGGGATGCAGGCGTACACAGTGCGCCACGGCGAAGCGTTTTACTATTCCGCCGAACTCGTCCACCGCGTCGAAAACCGCGCGGCAACGGAAGCCGTCTTGATCTGGATATCCTCTCCCCCGAGCTTCTGAGCCTCGCCGCCCAACGGAGCCCGCGCCAAACCCGTCGGACCGACGAACAGTCAATCCGTCAATTCGACATAATGTCAAAATCGAACAATCCGACAGAATGTCAATCCGACAGAATATCAAACCTACGACCCGACAGAATATCAATCCGACAGAATATCAAATCGACAGAATGTCAAATCCTCGGAAATCGTCAAAACAGACATTCTAACCAATCAAAATCCACTGCTGCGCAGTTGATAATACATGCAAGAGGTGTACGCCATATGGTTGAACAAACTCCTGTCAACAACATCATCGAACTCAGAAACCTTTACAAGACCTACGACGGCAAACACGCCGTCAAAAACGCAAGTCTCGTCATAAAACGCGGCGAGTTCGTCACTCTGCTCGGCCCCTCGGGTTGCGGAAAAACCACGACCCTGCGCATGATCGCGGGCTTCGAAATGCCCACAAGCGGCTCGGTCATCATGGACGGAAAGGACATCACAAACACCCCGCCGCACCTCCGCCCCGTCAACACCGTGTTTCAACGCTACGCGCTGTTCCCGCACCTCAACGTGTTCAACAACATCGCTTTCGGCTTGAAACTCAAAAAAGTGCCAAACGGGACAAAGGTCAACAGAAAGGGCGAGACCGTTCAACTGTTCAGAAAATATTCAAAGGACGAGATCAAACAAAAAGTGGATCGCGCCCTCAAAATGGTGGACCTCGAGGACTACGACCATCGCAACGTCTCCTCGCTGTCGGGCGGACAACAACAGCGCGTCGCGATCGCCCGCGCCCTCGTCAACGAGCCCGAAGTCTTGCTGCTGGACGAGCCGCTCGGCGCCCTCGACCTCAAAATGCGCAAGGATATGCAACTCGAACTTATGGATATGCACAAACGCCTCGGCATCACCTTCATCTACGTCACGCACGATCAGGAGGAGGCCCTCACCATGTCGGACAAGATCGTCGTCATGTCGCGCGGCGAAATTCAGCAGATCGCCACTCCCGAAAAGATATACGACGAGCCCGCAAACGCCTTCGTCGCGGACTTCATCGGCGAAAGCACCATCCTTTCGGGCGTCATGCTCGAGGACTTCAAAGTGGAGTTTTGCGGCACGGTGTTCGAGTGCGTGGACAAGGGCTTCAAACCAAACGAGCCGATCGACGTCATCATCCGCCCCGAGGACCTCAAAATACGCGACAAGGACGACCCGTCCGCGCTCATCACCGCGTCCGTGCTGTCCTCGGTCTTTAAGGGCGACCACTATCAGATCACTCTCCTCGCGGACGGCAACGAGCTTGTCGCGCACGACACCGAAAACTACCGCGAGGGCGAGATCGTCGGGCTTTATATCCGCCCATTCGACTTGCACATCATGCACAAGACCCGCCTCATCAACGAGATCGACACCTACGTCACGGGCGAAAACCTCGTGGAGATCTGCGGCGCCGACTTCGAATGTCGCACAAACCTCCCCGAAGGCACCCCCGTCAAGGTCAAAGTCGACTTCGACGACGTGGAGATCACAGACGATCCCGAGGACGGCGTGATTTCCGCCACGGTCACGTCTATGATCTACAAGGGCAGCTATTATCAGGCGATTCTGACCGCCGACGACCATTACAACTTCTTCGCCGACACCGACTATGAGTGGCTCAAAGGCGACAGAATAGGCATCAAGATCGCCCCCGAAAAGATCATAGTCGAGCCACGCGACGAAAGCGAGGTCCAACAACAGACCACTGTCGTGGACGAGACCCTCTCCCCCGAGGAGTTCGCCGCATTCAAAAAGGAGATCGAGGCGCAGGAGATCGCCGAGCGCTCCGATGCCGATACGCACACGGAGGACGCCCAATGAAAGCCATAAGCAAAAAATTCAGGCTGACAAAAAAGGTGTTCAGCTTTCCGTATATCCTCTTCCTCCTGCTGTTTGTCGTCGTGCCCCTCGTGCTTATCCTCGTCAACGCGTTTTTGGACGCGGACAAGCACCTGACCTTCGACAACTTCAAGGTGTTTTTCGGCTCGGCGTCAAGCATGATCGTGCTGGGCAACTCTCTGCTGGTCGGCGTGATCACCACCCTGCTGTGCCTGCTTATCGGCTATCCCGTCGCCTATATCCTTTCAAATATGAGCAGCGGGCGCATGCTCGTGCTGTTGTACGTGTTGCCCATGTTCATCAACTTTCTCATCCGCACTCTCGCGACAAAGGCGATCTTCATGGCGCTCGACGTCGAACTCGGCATGGGGACCGTGCTGTTCGGAATGGTCTACAACTATTTGCCGTTTATGATCATGCCCCTGCACACGACAATATCAGGCATTGACAAAAGCTATATCGAGGCGGCGCAGGACCTAGGCGCAAACAAAGCCACGGTGTTTTTGAAAACCACTCTCCCCCTCAGCGTAAGCGGCATAATCAGCGGCATAACCATGGTTTTCATCCCCACGATCTCGACCTACGCCATCTCGCAACTGCTTTCCAACGGAAAGATATTCCTCTTCGGCGATTCCATTCAGCTGTCCTTCGAACAAGGGCTGTACGGCGTCGGCTCTATCATGAGCCTCGTCATGCTGGCTTTCGTGCTTGTGTCCAACCTCATCATGAACAAGTTCAACCGCAACAGCGACGCGGTGAGGAGGTCTTTATGGTGACGAAAATCAAAAACTTCTTCGAAAAGTTTTATCTGCTGATCATATTGGCGATCCTCTACGCGCCCATCATTTTGCTGATAATATACTCGTTTTCAAACAGCGCGAATTTCAATTTCAGTCAGGGCTTCAACTTCAAGGCGTACGAGGCGATATTCACCTCGGACAAGTCCCCCGAACTGTGGGCGGCGATAGGCAACACCTTCCTCATCGCCACAGTCTCCTCCGTGATCGCGGCGGTGATGGGCACTTTCGCCTCGATCGGCATCTTCCACCTCGGCAAGCGCGCGCGCAGATTGGTTGAAAACGTCAATCAATTTCCCATCATCAACAGCGAGATCGTCATGGCGGTGTCCCTGATGGTGTTTTTCGTCACCTTCGCCTTCCCGCAAGGATATCTCAGGCTCATCATCGCGCACATAGCGTTCTGCACTCCGTACGTCGTGCTCAGCGTGCTTCCGAAACTCGAATCCATGGACCCCAACATCTACGAAGCCGCGCTAGACCTCGGCGCAAATCCCTTCACGGCGATGACAAAGGTCATGATACCCATCATCTCCCCCGGCATCATGAGCGGGTTTGTGATGGCGTTCATCATGTCCATGGACGACTTCATCATCACGCAGATCAACAAGGGCGCGGACACGGGCATAAACACGCTGTCCACTTACATCTACTCGGACGCGCGCGTGCAGGGCCTCGAGCCGTTTTGGTACGCGCTGTTCAGCATCATCTTCATCATCATGGTTGCGACCGTTTTCTCGGTGAATTTTGCCAAGGCAAGAAAACAAAAACGCAAACAAAAGGAGGCGAACGCATGAAAAAGTCTCTGAAAACATTTTGCGCGGCGATCGCCGTTGTCGTCTTGCTGTTGCCCGCGCTGTGCGCTTGCAACGGCGCAGGCGGGACAAGCTCGAGCGGACGCGACACCCTCACGATCTACAACTGGGAGGACTATATCGACAAAACCCTGCTATCCGAATTTGAAACCTATTACAGGGACGTCACGGGCAGGAGCCTGAGCATCACCTACACCACCTTCGACACCAACGAGACCATGATGACAAAGGTGCTTGAAAACGACGCCAACGTGGACCTCATTTGCCCCTCGGAATACGCTATCGAAAAATTGCTTGTCGCGGGCAAACTGGAAAACCACAACGACTTGCTCAAAAGGGTCCGACCCGAACTTGATAAGATCGCCGAACGCAAAGCGAACGCGGCAGAAGGCGACCCGATCAAGGACTTCGACCCGACCTTCGCGGGGATGAGCAGTCTGACAAGCAACGGCGACGGCAAGATAGAGGGCAAGGTCATGGACGCCATCCGCCTGAATTTCAGCAGTATAGAGGGCGTCGCGGGCAAAGAGGGCGCGGTGGATATGACGCAATATATGGTGCCCTACATGTACGGCACGCTCGGGATACTCTACAACAAAGACGTCATTTCGGAAGAGGAGCTCGACAAATACGGCTGGGGCGTGCTCTGGAACGTGGAAAACAACGAAAAACTCGAAAACAAGATCCTCATGAAGGACAGCGTGCGCGACACGTACGTATGCGCCCTGTTCTATATGTACGAATACGACCTCGTGCCCGAAAAGTACAAGGGCAAGTACAAGACCGCGCAGGAGCTGATCAACGTCACCGACGACGAGATGCTCGAAGCCGCCGAAAAGATCCTCACCGAACAGCGCGAACATATCGCGGGCTATGAGGTGGACTTCGGCAAGGACGATATGCTCAACAACCTTGTTTATGCCGACTTCGCGTGGAGCGGGGACGCGCTTTGGGCAGTTGAGGAAAGCTGGGACGACGAAAGAGAGGATTACAGACTGGGCTACTACTGCCCCTTCGGAGTCTCGGATGAAGGGCGCGTGCGTTACAGCAACATATTTTACGACGGATGGGTTATCCCCACGACCGTGAAAAATCCGCTTGCCGCGCTCATGTTTTTGGACTATATCTGCCGCCCCGAAAAGGCGATACGCAACTCGGTCGAGATCGGCTATACCTGCGCAGTCGCAAAACAACTGCTCATGGAAAACGACGAGGTTGCGGAGTATTTGGCGGAAAACGATTACGACGTTGACGAATACTACGCCGACGAGGGCAGATTCCCCGAGATCAACGAATATCTCGGCGTCATGCGCGACTTCGGCGCCAAAAACGAAGCGCTTGTCAACATGTGGCAAAGGGCAAAGTCGGGAGACGGCGTGGACATGTCCCTCCTCATCGTGCTTGCCGTGATAATAGGCGGGATCGCGCTTGCAATAGGGATATACTTCCTTGCGGACGCCGCCCGCTTGCGCCCGCGAAAACTGCGCGACTCGGACGACAAAACCGAATGACCGAATATGCCTTTCGGCCAAAGCCGAATGACCCTACATGCCTTTCAAAACCGAATGACCCGACGCGTCCTTCGGACAAAATGAATGAGCGAATATGCATTTCATCATGACAGACAAACAAAAAGCGCGATATCACAATATCGCGCTTTTATTTGTCGTTTTCATACGGATAAACCCCTGATTTTGCAATTATCCCCTGCCGCTTTGCCAAACTTGAATTTGTGTTCAACCCCGCAATTTTTCAAGCAAGCATACACCTCTTCCCCTATCAAAATAAAAGGATTTGACACAGTATTACATCACCTATGATAGGAACGTGTTGTTCGGCTTAGAGCAGAGAAAAGCAAGGAAAGCAAGGATTGACAAGGGGAGCGTACTTCTTGTACGTGACCCGCAGGCAATCGGAGCTTGGCGCAGGGATATCAATTGAAAAATAAAAAAATCCGCCTGCTTTGGAAGCAAGACAAAAAAGCAAGGAAAACACTGAGGAGTTTACTTCTTGTAAATGACTGAGGGTTGCCGCAGCTTGACACAGTATTTCGCCTCCCACACCTATGGTAGGAACGTGTTGCTCGGCTTAGAGCCGAGAAAGACAAGGAAAGCGAGGAAAATCCGAAGGAGTTTACTTTTCGTAA
>CANQNC010000020.1 GCA_947625145.1 uncultured Clostridia bacterium | reverse complement strand
AGCTCGCGGACTTCCATCTCGACAAGCTCGAGCAGTTCCTCGTCGTCGACCTGATCGCACTTGTTCAGGAACACGATGATGTAGGGCACGCCGACCTGACGAGCGAGCAGGATGTGCTCACGAGTCTGGGGCATGGGTCCATCAGACGCAGCGACAACGAGGATCGCGCCGTCCATCTGCGCGGCGCCCGTGATCATGTTTTTGACATAGTCGGCGTGGCCCGGGCAGTCAACGTGCGCATAGTGGCGCTTGTCGGTCTCATACTCAACGTGAGCAGTGTTGATCGTGATGCCTCTTGCCTTCTCTTCGGGAGCCTTGTCGATCTCGTCATATTTCATGACTTGAGCTTTGCCCAGATGCGCGCTGTACATTGTGATCGCAGCGGTGAGGGTGGTCTTGCCGTGGTCAACGTGACCGATGGTGCCGATGTTGACATGCGGCTTTGTTCTTTCAAATTTCGCTTTTGCCATATTTACCTCCGAAATATAGTTTTTTGGCTTTTTGCTTTTTATATTTTCCAATATGAGCTATATATTATAAATATCAATATATAAGTCACATGTTGGAATCGTTTGACTTCGCTTCGCCGATGACCTTGTCCGCGACGTTTTTGGGCACCACATCGTAATGGTCAAACAGCATTGTGAAGCTCGCTCTTCCCTGCGTGATGCTGCGCAGAGACGTTGCATAACCGAACATTTCGCTCAAAGGCACGTCGCAATCCACGACTTGCGCTCCGTTGCGCGTTTCCATACCCTTGACCTGTCCGCGTCTTGAATTGAGGTTGCTCATCACGTCGCCGAGATAATCCTCGGGAGTGACGACCTCGACTTTCATGATCGGCTCCAAAAGCGTGGGACCGGCTTTTGCCACCGCGGCTTTCAGCGCCATAGAGCCCGCCACTTTGAACGCCATCTCCGAGCTGTCCACCGCATGCATACTGCCGTCCACGAGGTTGACCTTGATGTCCACCATCTCATAGCCCGCGAGCACACCGCTCAAAGCCGCCTCTTTCACGCCCTCCCAAGCCGCGTTTGCAAACTCCTTGGTGACGACGCCGCCGACGATGGAGTTTTCCATCTCCATGCCGCCGCCGGGGTTGGGAGAGATCTCGATGACGATATCGCCGTATTGCCCATGTCCGCCCGACTGTCTGACAAATCTGCCTTGCGCGCGAGCGGGTTTGGTGATGGTCTCCCTGTAGCTGACCTGCGGCTTGCCTATGTTTGCCTCCACCTTGAACTCTCTCATCATTCTGTCCACGATGATGTCCAGATGAAGCTCGCCCATGCCCGCGATGATGGTCTGCCCCGTTTCCTTGTCGGTGTACGCCTTGAAGGTCGGGTCCTCTTCCTGCAATTTTGCGATGGCGGTTGCCATCCTCTCCTGCGACGCCTTTGACTTCGGCTCTATCGCGACTTTGATGACGGGATCGGGGAAAACCATGTTTTCAAGCACGATCTGCCGCGATTTGTCTGACAGAGTGTCTCCCGTCGTGCTCTTTTTCAAGCCTATGACCGCCACGATGTCGCCCGCGTACGCCTCGTCGATGTCCTCGCGGTTGTCCGCGTTCATCCTGAGGATGCGGCCTATGCGCTCGTTTTCGCCCTTGACGGTGTTGTAGACGCTCTCTCCCGTCTTAAGCACGCCCGAGTATATCCTTATGAAGGACAGCTTGCCCACAAACTCGTCCGTGAGGATCTTGAACACCAACGCGCTGAACGGCTCGTTTTCGCCGGGATGGCGAAGTTCGGGTTGCTCGGTGCGCGGGTTTATGCCCTCTATGCTTGCGACGTCCGTCGGCGCGGGGAGATAGTCCACCACCGCGTCAAGCATAAGTTGCACGCCCGTGTTTTTGTACGCACTGCCGCAAAGGACGGGATTGATCTTCATCTCTATCGTGCCTTTGCGAAGCGCCGCTTTGATCTGCTCGATAGAAATGGAGTCGTAGTCCTCGAGGATGACCTTTTCGAAAATGTTTTCGTCAAAGTCCGCGATCGCCGACAGCATTTTGACGCGATATTCGTCCGCAAGCGCCTTGTACGCCTCGGGGATCTCCTCGGTGCGGAACGTCACTCCCTTGTCCGCGGGGTCGTAATAGAACGCCTTCATCGTGATAAGGTCTATCACGCCCGCGAAGTCGCTTTCGCTTCCTATCGGGAGAGTGATGGGGACGGCGTTCGATCTCAGCCTGTCCTTCATCATCTGGACCGCGCCGAAAAAGTTTGCGCCGTTGATGTCCATCTTGTTTACGAAAGCTATCCTCGGCACCTTGTAGGTGTCCGCCTGACGCCATACGTTTTCGGACTGAGGCTCAACGCCTCCCTTTGCGCAGAACACCGCGACGGCTCCGTCCAACACTCGCAAACTACGTTCCACCTCAACGGTGAAATCCACATGCCCCGGAGTGTCGATAATGTTGATTTGGCATCCTTTCCAGATCGCGGTCGTCGCCGCGGAAGTGATGGTGATGCCTCTTTCACGCTCTTGCTCCATGTAGTCCATCGTTGCGGAACCATCATGTGTTTCTCCAAGCTTTCTATTGACGCCGGTGTAATACAGGATTCGCTCGGTAGTGGTGGTTTTGCCGGCATCTATGTGCGCCATGATGCCGATATTACGCACCTTGTCAAGAGCATATTTTCTTGCCATAAGTTACCACCTATAATGCGCAAACGCCTTGTTCGCCTCTGCGGCGCGGTGCATTTCGTCCTTTCTTTTGACTGCGCCGCCCGTCAAGTTGAATGCGTCCATAAGTTCGCCCGCAAGTCTCGCGTCCATGGTCTTTTCGCTCCTCTTCCTTGCAAAGGACACGAGCCACCTGATCGCGAGCGTCTGTCTGCGCTCGGGACGGATCTCCATAGGCACCTGATAAGTGGAACCGCCCACTCTTCTTGCCTTGACCTCGAGCATTGGCATTGCGTTTTCGAGGGCCTTGTTGAAAATCTCCATCGGATCCTGTCCGAGCTTGGCTGATGCTATATCGAATGCCCCGTAGACGATCTTTTGCGCCGTTCCCTTCTTGCCGTCAAGCATCACTTGGTTGATCAGCTTTGTGACGACCTTGCTGTTGTACACGGGATCGGGGAGCACGTCTCTTTTGGGCACACCGCTTCTTCTTGGCATAATTACCTCCTAATATGATTACAATTACATTCGAAAATTATTTTTTGGGACGTTTCGCACCGTACTTCGATCTTGCCTGCCTGCGCTTTGCAACGCCCGCAGTGTCAAGAGCGCCACGAATGATGTGATAACGCACACCGGGCAGATCCTTGACCCTGCCGCCTCTGATAAGCACAACGCTGTGCTCTTGCAGATTGTGGCCTTCGCCGGGGATATAAACAGTACCCTCCATTCCGTTGACCAAACGCACCCTTGCGATCTTACGCAAAGCCGAGTTCGGCTTTTTGGGGGAAGTGGTCGTAACGCTTAGGCAAATTCCGCGCTTCTGCGGGCATTGCTCCATGATAGGCGTCAACGACTTCTTGACCTGTTTTTCTCTGCCCTTTCTGATCAACTGATTAATCGTCGGCATTGACTTGATGACCTCCTATAGAATTTTTGGTTTCGAATGTACCTGCAACCCAACAGGTCCACTACATTTATTGCGCTTCGGCTTCGTCCAAGATCCCGACCGCGGCCGTGGGCACCTCTACGCCGACAAGCTCCCCAAGCCTGCGCCTTGTGGGCACATATCTTACGGGCACTTTTTCGGCAGAGGCAGCGGCCTCAAGCCTTTTCTTCAACTCCGCGTCCGCGTCGGCCGCCACGATCACACACCTGACCGCGCCTTCCGACAGACCCTTCAAAACCTGTTTGGATCCGACAACTTTTGAAGGATTTTTCAGCATACTTGTCAAAGACTCTCTTTCCATAGTCTCGCAATGATAAAAACGCTTGCTTTACGCAAGGTGAATAAAATAATAACAGCATTCGAGCAGGATGTCAAACGAATGAAGCAAACTTTCTCTGAAAAAATTTATATTATTCTTTCTATAATATATAACCTACGAAGTTTCGGAAGAGTTTTTCCCTTTGATTTTCCGTGAGCGCGACCATGCGCGCCCGCGCTCGAAGCCCGCGCTACGTACGCGCTTTCGTGAAGAAACGGAAACCGCTTCCACTTTATCCGCGCGTGCAAACGCGCAAAACATACGGTTAAACGCACGCTTTTTCGTTGTACAACCGCGCAAAACAGAAAACGCAAACGCACGTTTTTGACATGCAAACGCCCAAAACGGAAAGCGTAAGTGCACATTTTTTGCTACGAACAAAGCCTCAAAACGAGAACGGCAAGTGTACATTTTTCGGCGAGCGAGTTCTCTCGTCAAAGAGAAATAAGACCATTAGAATGTCGATTTTGCGTATTCCGCAAATCCCGTCTACCAGACAAATGTCGCGTTGCCCGCTTCGCCGTTGTCCACAAGCACGTCCTGCCCCGTCATACTGCGGTTGACGATCGCAAGGAAGAAAATCCAATCCGCGATCTCCTCTTTTGTCGCCCACTTTTTGAGGGGAGTCAGCTCCATGATCTTGTCCCATTTTTCGGGATACTCCATGACGGGACGATTCAGATCCGTCAAAACGCCGCCCGGAGAGACGCTGTTGCATGTCGCGCCGTACTTTGCAACTTCAAGGGCGACGTGCTTGGTGTAGGCCAGCACTCCCCCTTTCGACGCGGTGTATTCGTCAAACTCCGCGCCCGTATGCGCGCTTGCAGAGGCGACGTTGACGATCGCGCAAATGTCGGGTCGAAGCCCGTACTTGCGAGTGACGTTTATGGTGCCCCGTAGGTTTACGGCGATATCGTCCTGCCCTTGCACTCCCGCGTTGTTGACAAGCACGGAGACTTTCGCGCCGAGTTCGGGGAGACTCTCCGCGTCCGAGACGTCCGCGACAAAATGAACGTAATGCGGATGGCAAATTGCGCTCTCCGCCCTGTCTATCCCTATGACGTGGAAGCCCTCTTCCAAAAAGCGCAACGCGGTCGCGGAGCCTATGCCCCCAGACGCGCCCGTCACGACCACCGCCCCGTCAGACGGGGATATCCTCTTGTTCATCGTCTCCTCCTTTCGGGCTTTCACCCATGATAACTTCACACGTTTGCACCTTTTTTGGCAAAGTATCATCGCTCTCGGTCAACGGAGCCTCGCCGTCGAACAGTTCGGTCTCGCCCTTTGGCGCTTCCTCAATAGGCGCGGCAGGCTCTTCATCAACTTGCGCGGAGTGTTGTTTCAAAATGCCCAAATAGCCGTTGCCAACGTTGTCCTTCTCCCAGCTCTTTGCAATGCGATAGCCTATCGGAGAGAACACGATCTCGCACAAAAGCTCAAACAGCATGCCCGTGACAGAGCAGGTCACGCACTGCAAAAGGGTCCAGCCGAAGAAATTGTGACTTACGATAAGAGCAAAGATCATGTTGTCCACAAACTGCCCGATAAGCGTGGAAATGTAGCTTCTCGCGGCAAAAGCTCCGAATCCGCCGCCCTTGAAGGCCTTGCCCAAGCCCCAGTTGGTCAGATTGTTTGTGACAGAGGACGCGATAAACGCGATCGTACTGCCCAGCACAACGTACCACGTCCCCGCAAAAGTGCGGTTGAGCGCGGCGTTTATGATGTCTCCGCCGCTTTCCACAAAGGACTCCCCCCACTGCCCCGGAATCACGGAAGCTACAAACAACACAAGCGCCAAAAGCAGATTGATCAGCGCCGCGATCAAGGACAGCTTTATGGAAGCCTTGGGGCCGAAACGCTTGACGGTGATGTCCATCGTGAGGAAGGACAGCCACGAAAGCAACATGCCCGCGTCCAAGGCAAGCCAGCTCAAGCCCGTGTCTATGCTCTTGTTTGCAAGAAGGTTCATGCCCACAACGGAAAGCACAAAAAGCGCCATTGTGACCGCGGGCATCTCATGAAGCAGAGTCTTTGTTTCAAGCCACTCTCTGCCAAACCACGCCTTAAATTTTTCCATGAAAAAAACTCCTTTTTTTATATTTGCATCAATGGTTAGGATAACATTGATGAGCATTTCGCTTTAATCTGCACATATCTTAGCACCTTTTTCAAGGAAAGTCCACAGATTTATTGCGCCGAATGAAAATTTCGCTTCGCTCAATTTTGCGCAATCGTTGCTCCGCTCACAATTTTTTTTCGGAAAGCAACAAATGCTTGACCTAGTTCAATGTACATTCATAAATCAACATTTGCGAGTTTCGCTTTACGTGCGGGAGCTGCGTCCGCTGTCGGCTATGCCGCCACCGCTCCCGTAAGGGCTGCGAAGTGGCGGAAACCCCCGCTTCGCAGATTTCCATTGTGATTTGCAACACTCTTCAAACGCAAATATAAGCGCATACACGTCATACTTTTACATGAATATTTGATTGTCCAAACAAAAATGCGGTTCGTTTTGTCCTGTACAACGCTCCGTCAATTGCAATTTTGATTGGAACATGGATTAGGATTTATTGCGCCGAATGAAAATTTCGCTTCGCTCAATTTTGCGCAATCGTTGCTCCGCTCACGACTTTTTTTCGGAAAGTAGCGAGGGGATAGAATATAGTGTTACCCGAAACAAGATAAAGACGTGTAAAACCGCAAAAAATATTGCCGAAACAGCCAATCGCTCAATAGCGCGGTGAGGGGAAAAGGTGTTTCCCCAAAATAAGATAGAAACGTGTAAAACGGCGATATTGAGATGAGTGGCAAGGAAGCGCCCCCTGAATGACAAACCAAATGTACACTTAGTACATGACTTGGCAGGCAGGGGGCGCTGACACAGGCAATCGCTCAATAGCGCCGTTTTACGTAAAACCGCCTGTACGGGATGAAGAGCAAGGAAAAACCCATTTTGCGAACCGCCTAATGTACAAATAGTACATGACGGCGAGCAAAATGGGTTTTGACGCAGCTATTCGCCCGTACAGGCGGTTTTACCTTTCTAGGCGCAAAGTGCCTCTCTCACTCCGCACCTCCACCTCCGCCGGCATGCCGCCCTCCCCTGCGTAGGTGTATTTCCGTCCGTCAATGACGAGGCCGTTGAAAGAGGTGGCGGTCACGTTGGCGAACACGTTCATTTCAAAAGCGAAGGCAGGGTTCAATTTTAAGCCGATATCGGACGAGGCGGTCTCCAACTTGAGGCGGAGAGGAAGCACGTTGGCGGTCATCTGCAAAAGCCCGGAAAGGGACTCAGCGAAACAGTCAAGCACGAGCGCGTCAAGATGAATGTTGAGGTTGCCGCTCAAAGTTTCCACGTCAAGCTCGCTTACGCCGCCCTCGGTCACGTCGAGGCGAATGTCGCCCGACCCGCTTTCGAGTTTGAGCTCGGTCACAGGATGCGAAACGACCGCGTTGATCCACGCGGACACTGTGCCCACGCTGATCTCTTCGGGGGCGGACGCCAAGTTTTGAGCGTATGTGGACAGCTTGACCGCGCCCGAAACAGTGTCTATCGCCTGATGGCGCGCCGCAACATTGGAGAGCGTAACCGAGGAAGTGACGGTCTTGACGTCCAAATAGTTCAGCGCAAGAGAGGTGGGAATGGTGACCGTCAGCGGCTTTTCAAAGCCCTTTGGCGCCTTCAATGTGCGAGAGGACTCCCCATAGCGCACTCTGAGCGTCACGCCGTCGTTGTAATAGTGCATGGTGAGAGCCTCGCTCGCTTCCATGTTGGGCGCCTCGGAGATCGTCACCTCCGTCGCGGTTTTCGAGCCGACGATGACGACCGCGCCGCTCACCCAATCGATTTCCAGCTCGCTGAAAGTGGGAGAGACGGAAAAAGTGTGCGCGGCGACATACTTGTCTGCGTCGTTGTATTCTTGGTGTATATCCTCGTCCTCGTCCGAGCATGCCGAAAGCGCAAACGCAAGCGCCGCCGTCGCGACGATCACGCAAAGCGCAAGCGCAAATCTCTTAAATCCGAACTTCATAAAGCCTCCGAAAAACGCCTTCGCCTACGGCAAGCGCGTGTGCCTCGCTCCGAAAAAGGAGACGGCATACTTGTGGTGCCCGAACAAAATCAGGCATTCTAATCGAGCAAATACAACAGCAGGCTCCGTCGGAGCCTGCAAAACTTTTTACATGATTGCGCGGTAGATCTTTTCGATCTCCTGCTTGCCCCAGACCTGCGGACATGGATAAAGCGGATTTGCCTCTTGAAGCGCATGCTCTATCATCTTGGGCAGGCGCTCTTCCTGTATCAGCTGTTCGCCTTCCCTTGTCAAGATCCTTGTGGGGATATTCATGGACGCGTTGAGGTCCTCTATCCACTTGATGAACGCGTTCGCCTTTTCGGCGCGAGTCTCGCCCTGCAGGCCTATGACGTCCGCAAGTTTCGCGAGCTTCTTGTGCGCGCTCTTGCCGTACGCCCTCAAAACCACGGGAAGGATCACTGCGTTCGCAAGCCCGTGCGGAACTCCGTACTCTCCGCCCAAGGTGTGCGCCACCGCGTGCACGTAGCCGACGTACGCCCTCGTGAACGCCTTGCCCGCAAGATACGCCGCCTGTTGCATGTTGTTGCGCGCCTCGAGGTCTGCCCCGTTGTCGTACGCCTTTTTGAGGTTGTCGTTGATGAGGCGGATGGCTTGAACGGCGTCCTTCTTGGTGCGGCCCGTATTTTCCCCGCCTATGTACGCCTCAACCGCATGCGTGAGCGCGTCCATACCCGTCGTGGACGTGATGTGCAAGGGCAAGGATTTGGTCAGATCGGGGTCCATGACCACATAGCGCGGAATGAGCACGGGATCGTTGATGGGATATTTTTCGTGAGTCTCGGGGTTGGATATGACAGCCGCCAGCGTCGCCTCGGAGCCGGTGCCCGAAGTCGTCGGGATCGCGACGAGAGGAGGCAACTTTTTGCCGACTTTCAACACGCCCTTCATCTTGGGGATGGTCTTGTTCGGCCTCGCCACTCTTGCGCCGATGCCCTTCGCGCAGTCCATCGCCGATCCGCCGCCAAGCGCAACGATCACGTCGCAGTCGTTTTCCTTGTAAAGCGCAAGCCCGTCCTCGATGTTGTCGATCGTGGGATTTGGAACAACGTCATGATACACGCAGCCCTTCATTCCCTCTTGCTCGCACGCCGCGAGAATGGGATCCGCCATGCCCAGCTTGTACAGCCCTCCGTCGGTCACTATGAGTATGCTCTTGAAGCCCTTGTCCTTCAAAAACTTAGGTAGCTCCTTGACGCTGCCCGATCCGGACAATGTGCCTTTGTTCTGATTCCAAGGCAAAAACCACATGGCGCACCACATGACTTTTTGAAAAATTCGGCAACCGAGCTTGTAAAACACGTTCATATACCCCTCCAAAGCGACTTTTTGCGCCGCTGTAATTTTTATAGGATAATTTTATCACCATAATCCGAAATTGTCACTAGTATTTTGAAAATTTAGATATATGTTTTGCAGTCTCCCACTCCCGCTCGCTCTATTCCGCCTCGCCGCCTTCCACGCCTGCGCCTCGCCCACATACCCTCCCGCACTTCGGCCACACTTTGACTGCCTTCTCCTCTGTCGCTTCGGCTACACCTCGACAAAAGTTGCCCCTCCATGCGCAAAATTATTGACATACCCCGCGCAACGTGCTAATATATATAGGCTAACCAGATGGAGAAGTACCCAAGAGGCCGAAGGGGCTCCCCTGCTAAGGGAGTAGTACGAGTGAATCGTAGCCAGGGTTCAAATCCCTGCTTCTCCGCCAGTCAAAACCTAAAACAAACTCTCGAAGTTGGTTTTAGGTTTTTATTTACTTTATAAAAGGAGGGAAAAACATGGATCATGAATCATTTGAAACCGCTTTGAGTGTGGTTAAAAGCCAGATATTTGCAGCAATTGGGCAGAACAATAAAGAAATTGAAATTCTTTTGAGATTTTTTGACCATATCGAAGAGGCAAACAAGTATTTTTCGCAACTGTCGAAACCTACCCAGCAACTTGTGGGGACGCTTTTACTTGGCTTATTAAATCAAAACGGTTTGCACGTCGATTGGCGTCCTGCTCAATGAAACAGGCACTTTATGCCGCGAAAGGCTCTTGTACGGGAGAAAGGAGCGTTGTAGGCTATTCCCGCCGAAAGGCAATACAAAGCCCCGTAGGGCTTGCGTGTTGGCTCTCACAGCCTTTCAACAACGCTCCTGCGAGGCTCCCGTCAAGCGGGGTCCCCGAAAAATGAGTTTATCGAATTTTTTGGGGTGGTAGCACCGTGGAATAAATTGCCGACGTCCAAATCAAATTTTCATTTCTATCATAATTTGATTGCAATTGTTATATAGACGTTTAGCACAATTATTTGTTCCTAAATGATGACGGCATATTAAAAACCCCGACATATCGTCGGGGTCAATAGATAGCGGGGTTTTGTATTGTATTACTATTTTCTCATTATACAATGTTACTTTATCTACAAGCAATTCTACGAGCAATGGGGCTTCCAACCGTAAGGCGTCACTATAAAATTTGTATATTTGATCCTTGCTCAATTGTATATTACTCTTGCTTCGCTCTATTATCAACTGCTTTTCTATGTTTGCAAGCTGGCTTTCAAGCTCTTGCATGCGTTTTGCTGTGGTATTATTCATTATCCCAAGTTCTATGCCTTTCATAATGTTTTCAAGGGCACGCTCAACATTATGTTTTTGCTTTTGCAATGCGACAACATTTGGATGCGCATTAACAGAACTTATAACATTAATTGGGAAAGCAAGATCTATTTGACGAATAGCAATTTCTACAAGTTCATCAAAGTTTGTCGTCCAAATATTGTCTACCTTTGAATCTACTAATAACAGCGCAAGACACAAATAACCAAGGCTTGGCATTCTGCGTGCTACAAGGGTATCAATAAAATCTTTTCGTGCATGCGATGAACTATAACATTTTTCAAAATAAAAAGAATATTCTTCTGAACTGCCTTGTTCAGGATATCCGGTTTTAGCGTCAAAATATTCTTGCAAAATTTTTTGATTATTTTCAGAGTTCAGGTCTTTAAATCTGTCTTCGCTAATATTATTTTCCGAGCAATATATTTTTCTCTTAAAATACCAGACCAACGCGCCACCTGTCGCAATTCCAGAACTCAATGATGCCCCTGCACCCAAAAAAATATCAACATCCCCACGCTGAAATGCGCTAAAATTTCTTATAAATTGATTTTCATTCATATAATTTTTCATCTATATTACCTCATCTCATATAAACACCTCAATGGGTTTCCATACGTTTCTGTTTGTTACATCCTCTGACCAAACCGTGTTGGAGAGGTAGAGCTGCGCTCCGACGGCGCGGACAAAACCCCACTTGATTTCGGGATGACGTGAGGCGTATTCCTTCAAAGCCTCAAATTTACGAGGCGCGTATTTGTCGATATTATTTGAACTGCCGTCTGCTGTCATGCCGCCCTTTGCTTCGATTATCCAAACATCGCCGTTTGTCAGTTTTATGATATAGTCGGGATAAAAATTGCCGCGACGGAAAGCCATCCGATAGACGATACTGAAATATTCGTCGCCTTTATCGCCGTTTTTATAGCACCACTCGACAGGGTCATAATTTTCGCACCATTGCTCAAAAGAAATTTCCGTAAATGTGCGATTTGGCTGAATCAAAATATTATTCCCATAATCGACAAAGGCATTTTTACTCATAACTTTTGTGCTTGCTATGCGTTTATGTTGCTTATAATATTGTTCCCTTGGAATACACCAATCCGAGGAAACTATGTCGGTTTCCTCAATATCTCCGATACGGTCTGCGCTGATGTCGCTGAAAACTGATATAAGCCGTTCGCGATTGTTTACGAGGAAAGCGTTATATTCGCGCAAACTCATGTCGTCCAACAACTTATTCTCCCGCTCAAAGTCAATCTCTTCTTGCGACAACAGGGACATTTGCGTATCCAAAGGTCCAAACAACACTCGTAAAGCGTTATTTGAAATGTTCTCATCGATTTTGATCGCTCGTGCAATGCGGCGTTTTGCGTCTCTTATAATAAAGCCGTCGTCGTGGTTGTTGATTTGATGTTCGCCACCGAAAACGCGATTGAGCGAGCGAATATCATGTGTCGTTCTTGCCACGCCTTCGATCGCTTCTGCTTTCAATTTTGTCCCGAAAACATAGCCTCTGCTTCTCTCCATTTCGCGCTTGTCCAATTTCCCGTTGTGGTCAAGGTCGCAATCCGTCAGCATTTGCTCACGAACCACTTTCACGACGGCTTCGGGATCTACGGCATAACGGTCGTTCCCGTTTAGCGTTTCTTTTTGCAAAACAATATTCGGCGCATTAGACTTGCGTTTATATAGATATGTATAGAACGAATCGCTTACGCTGCTTGTAAGCCCTTCAACGTATTCGCTGTCCAGCGTATACACATAGCAATTGTCGATAAGAGGGCAATCATAATGTTTCCGCTCAGGCATACGGCGGACACGTCCTATAGTTTGAATATTGAAACGTTCCGTTCCTCCTTCACGCAGCTTTACAAGTATTTTTGCGCGAGGACAGTCCCAACCTGTAGCAATTGCCTGTTTGAACAGCAAGAAAGCGTATTGCCCGTCAAGGTTTTTGATTTCTTGGGGATTGTCGGGATGATTGCCGCTAAACCACGAGGCGACCAGCCCCGAATTTTGCGAATATCCCATATCTTCCAACGCTTGCTTAACTCGTTCTATCCATTCCTCATAGCCATTCGGGAATTGTATCAATACAAGAGGACGGATTTTAAGCCCTCTGCGGTCATATTCAGCTTGGATTTCCTTGCGCTTTTTATCCGCAAGTTCCAAAAGCATTAGGTCATCATCGAGTTTGTTGTTTTCTTCAATAGCGGCCGAAACTCCCTCATTGATAGAAATGCCCGTTGCAATCAATCCTGCGGCAATAACGGCGTCGTCGGGAATGATTTCCGTATGGTCTCCCTTGCTGACAGGGGTAGCGGATATGCGCAAGACATGGCGAGGTTGAATGTTGGCAATGTACTCATTTGCCGTATCTTGATATTTATGCTCCTCGTCTATCAGCATAAAAATGTCTATACCATTCGTGTGGCAAAAGAGAACTTGCGCCATCAAATCACGATGTTCGCCCTCGCGAAGCACAGTATTGGACGCGCGATTGATTTTGTCCCAATTGATAAAGAAAACTTTACCGCGGGGATCACTGTCATTTATAAATGAGTATACATCTCCGTCAGAAATTCCCGAAATTACTTCGCAGAAACTGTCTTGCGATTGCTTTTCAAGTCCGCCTGCACCGGGGCATAGCCAAAGGAAAACCGTATTTGGGTTTTCATCCAAATACTCATCAATAAACCAACTTGCGATCACCGTCTTTCCTGAACCTGTCGGCGCAGAGAGAACGATCTCCTCGTGGTCTGCGCATTTATGCAACAAATGGTTTACGCAAATCTCTTGAAAAGGGTAATTTCTCGAACCGATATACATACATTATTCAGCCGCCTCCTTTAACTCTTGTCCGAAGAATTCTTTCGGGATGTATTTGAAACCGATTGCATTCAGCAATTCCATCTCTGCAGAATTGAAAACTATATTTTGGTTGACCCAAATATTTTCAATGTGTTTGTACGCCTCATCGTCCATAACATACTTTCGGAAGTCTTCTTTGTTCAAAATAAGCACGTTTTTTACATTGTCAACTTCAATACTGTTTTGCAATTCTATCATTTCTTTGATATGCAAACACAGGGCATTGCTCAAAAGATAGTCTTCTGGTTTCCGCGGCGTCCAATCGCATTTGAAATATTTGACATTGCAGACAAATCCATCCGATTTTTTGATTTTTGCCAATTCCGGATATGATTGACGTTTTACTTTTCTATAAATAGTTTTTCTTATCGGTTTTCCTGTTGTTTTAGATATTAATTGCACCTCATCATCAGGTTCATACGCTTCGGTTTCTATGCCGTAATCCCCTTTCAATGGATTCCCATTTATATCGTGTCCCTCAATAGAACAGACTGTGCGTGGCCAAGTTACATACTTTGCAATGCCAAGAGCCTCCCATTCGGGATCGCCTTTTTGAAAACCTTGTTCCGTTAATTTCTTTGCATCCTCCAAAGAAACTTCATTATTTGTGACCATTATGCATTTACGATGCCCACCATCCTCTGCGTTAAGCAAATTTACAGCATGCTGTGTTGTGCCTGATCCAGCAAAAAAGTCAACAATAACTGCATTCGGCTTATTAACAACAAAGAAGTGAATAACATCGCGCACGGCATATAGAGATTTTGGAAATGAAAATCTTTTCCCTATTATTTTTTGCAATAACTTACTACCAAATTCTGTCGCATCATGTGATGCAATCCACCATTGGTTACTTGGAATATACTTTTGAATATACTCTTCATCATCGAATATTAAAGACCCGTCTTCCGCCTTACCAACGACCATGACTTCTCCATTTTCAACACGATGTTGCCACCCTTCCGATATGTAACGTATGGTGGCATCTTTTCTCGTTTGGGTACTTATTCTTGCATACCCCTTTTGTTGAAGATCAAGAAATTTGTCTCTTGAATATTGCCACCGACCCTCTGTGCCGTCATCATGAATTGGAAATATTGCAATTACATTATCGGGAATTTCAACACTATTTCTGTCTATTCCTATTGGAACAATATCTCCAGCTCCCATAAAGTGTTTTTTGTCTTTTGAAATATATATGGGATAAAAGCATCCTGGAGAATCATTTCGATTGGATCCCGAGCCGCTTCGCATTAAACTGCCCCAACGGACTTGTTTGGTTGTTGAGGTTTTAATATTACCAAGCCATTCGTCGGGTAAAGGTAGTTCGGAAACTCCACATTGTCCCACTCTTATAATAAATATGTACTCATTTACACGGAAAAACTCCGCGCCGCGCGCGACACCTTTTCCGTTGATTGCAGAACTAATCATCTGTATCTGAGCTTCGGGAAACAACTCCTCTAAAAGATTTCCTAAATGCAAATATTCTTTTTCATCAATAGTACATATCAAAACAGAGTCTTTTGGATTAAGCAATTCCTTTGCAATTTTTAGCCTGCTTTCCATCATAGACAGCCATTTGCTGTGGCGATATGTGTCGTTGCCGTCCACATAATCGTTGTTATATTTCCAATCTTTTGCGCCTGTATTATAGGGCGGATCGATATAAATGCAATCAACCTTTCCTTTGTGTGTCTTTTCCAAAAGATACAAGGCTTGCAGATTGTCGCCCTCAATAATAAAATTCCAAGGGATATCTTTGTCTTTGTAAATACGGCGTTCGGGATCCTCGCAAAATACGGGGATATTGTCTTGCAACATTTCATCGACCGCTTCCGTATGTTCTTCAAACACAAGCCCAAACTTCTTTTCGCGTATATGATTTTCTATCTCATTGAAAGCACAAATCGACGCATCATCGTTGTGCGTCTTTTTAAGTTCTTCCAAAAAGTCAAGCATCCTTTGCGCTTTATTTGTGATAAATTAGGCATTTATCCCTCCAAATCTTGATTTTAATTGCTTGATAAAATCATCATCAAAGTCCTTTCTTTTTAAGGCGTTCATAAATGTCTTTATAAACGTTTCTTTGATCTTGCCAATCAAAGCGTCATGCATACAAATATATCCAATGACAATGCGCAGCTGCTGTGCAATTTCTTCAATGGTGACTTTTTTATAAAATTCCGCGTCCACATCATAGACATAGTAACCCAAAACAGGAGATAAGCCGTTTATGAATGGCTTGTATTTAGCATAAAACTTTTGCAACTCGTCCCACATCTGCTTTTTGTCAGTTAAATGCGTGGCATCCATTGCCTTGCGAATCTTTTCCAATGTGATAGGCAATGAATGCATTTTCTCGACAGTTTCTATCGCTGTCTCAATCACATCCAATATGTGTTCATCACATTGTCCTTGTTGCCATTGATAATCATCTTGCATATTGTTATTCCTCACTTTCCGCAAGCTCAATATATTCCTTCAACTTCCTTTGAAGCAAATTTTTGTCGATGAGTTTTAGTTTGTACTCCGAGACCATTGTGGGCGAAAGAGAACGGCTTAAAGCGTACTCAACAACTTCGTCGTCCTTCTTGGCGCAGAGGATAACGCCTACGCTCGGATTTTCGTTCGGCTTTTTCACTTCGCGGTCGAGGGCTTCAAGGTAGAGGTTCATCTTGCCAACGTACTCTGGCTTGAATTCGTCTATCTTCAGCTCGAACGCCACAAGGCAGGACAACCCGCGATGATAGAATAGCAGGTCGATGAAGTAATCATGCCCGCCCACCTGCAAGCGATATTCCTCGCCGACAAACGAAAAGTCCTTGCCTATCTCCAAAATAAAGTCCTTCAAATTGTGTATTATTGATTTTTGCAAATCCTTCTCGCTGACCGTTTCGGGCACGTCGAGGAATTCCAGCGTGTAAGTGTCAAGAAATACGTTTGACGTGCTTTTCTTTGCCTCTGTGATCGCGGGAGTTGTAGGCTTTTGGGAAAGCATATAACGCTCATAGTATGCGCTGTCTATTTGACGGGCAAGCTCGCGAGTGCTGTACCTTTCTTTGGCGCACAATGCCATATAAAAATAGCGTTCCTCGGCTGACTTGCAGGCAGACATAATTTGGAGATGATTTGTCCAACTCAATTGTGTCAGCACTGCTGACACTTTTTCATCCTCGCCGTAAAGCTCGTAAAATTGCCGCATGCGATACAGTCCGCGGCGGGTGAAACCTTTAAGTTCGGGATAATTTTTCGCAAAGAAATCCGCAAGCCCGTCCACATAGCTGTTGCCGTACGCCGCGTCGCGAGAGTTTTCGGACACATATTTGCCAATCTGCAAATACATATTGATGAGTTCCTCGTTCACCTTATAATACGCGCGCTCCCGTGCGGTCTGTATGATTTTTACGATTTCGGAATAGTGGTTATCGGGCAACAACATAGCCATCTCCTTGCTTTATGTATTTATGGGAGCGTTTTCGCACAGCAACTCTTGTAAGCAAGATACTCCTATCTTGCATTTAAGGCAAACATCATTCGCACATCGCTTGATTGTAGGCGGCCACCATAATACCAATATACTTTTATATAATATTATCATCAAACGACAGAATCCGCAACAATAAATCCAAAATCAATTCTAAAAGCTACCCTTCATAACTTCTTTATGTAATTCTGCCTATAAGCATAAAAAATCCCAGCCTATGCGGTTTGACATAGGTTGAAATCACGGAATCAATACAAATGAGCAAATCAATACGGTCACACCACGTTTTACTAATAGTGTTTGTTTTAGTATTTTTCTCTCCCGCCAAGTGCAACTCGTTTGAACTCTTTTGGTTCAAGCGAGTTGTTTTCTATTATCTCTTCAAGATTTTCGGCAGCTTTGACCTCTTTCAATTGTTTTTTGTCAAGTTGTTTGATCTCTCGGTCGTTCGAGTCTTAGTGGAGACGAGGTTATCGAAAAAGCTAAATTTCCTTACTGACTACACAAAACGCAAATCGCGAACAAAAAAGTATTGACTTTTTGTGCAAATATTGGTAAAATTTTGTCATATTAAAGATTTACAGAAGTGCAATTTACATTCGCAAAAAAACAGTGAAATCGCAATGGAGGACGGCATGCTGATTGCGAGATTTGACAAAATCACGGGACGAAAACAGACATTACGCGAACATTCCGAAAACGTATCCGCGCTGTGCGGCGAAAATCTTGCGGCGGCGGGATTGGAAGCAGTTGGAAAACTTGTTGGATTGGTGCACGATCTTGGCAAAGCCAAACCCGAATTTCAAGATTATATAGAACAAGCGGCGCGTGGGCAGGACGTCGAAAGAGGCAGCGTGGTCCATTCCACCACAGGCATGAGTTATATCGCGTTTCTTGCGTCCGACAAAAGCATGAACGTACAGCTGAACGCTTTCCTTGCCGAGCTGTGCGAGTATGCGATCGGCGCGCATCACGGCGTTTTTGACTGCGTCGACATATTTGGCAACGTAAAATTGTTAAACAGGATAAACTCCGAATCAGACATCTCACAAACGGCGCGCGCTTTTTTCGACGAAATCCCCGCGCCCACCGATGAATTGATCCTTGCGGCGAACGAGCAATTTGCGGCGGTAGTAGAGAAAATGCGCATAACGCCCTCGTCCGCAGATAAAGCGGCAATTGAGAATGCGCGGACAGAAGAAAATTTTTATATCGGCCTGCTTGCGAGGCTCGTCCTATCAGCGCTCGTCGACGCGGACAGACGCGATTCCGCAGATTTTTGCTCGGGCGAACAAAAAATATTCCCTGCCGCGCCGATCGACGAAATGGCAAAAAACTGTGAGCGCGCGGTCGCTACGCTCGAAAAAACAGCCGTCGGGCGCATAAACGAAGTTCGCAAAGCTATATCGCGTCGCGCGGAGGAGGCAGGCGCGCTTCCGTGCGGCGCATATGAGTTGAACTTGCCTTGCGGCGCGGGCAAGACCATAGCTTCGATGCGATTTGCTTTGAATCATGCTCGGATTTATGGCAAACGTAGGATATTTTATGTCGCTCCCCTGCTGACAATCCTAGATCAAAACGTCGCGACAATAAGAAATCTTGTGGGTGGAAACCAACTTGTACTTGAACACACTTCCGACTTTGACGAACGGTCTATAGGCGAGGACGAAGCGATCGCCCGCAGGCTTATCACGGAAAATTGGGCGGCTCCCGTTGTTGCCACATCCATGGTGCGGTTTTTGGAAACTCTATTTTCTTCACGCGGCTCGGCAGTCAGGCGAATGAACGCGTTGGCGCAATCGGTGATTTTGATAGACGAAGTGCAATCCCTGCCCATCAAGTCGATAGCGATGTTCAATGCGGCGGTCAATTTTCTGACGCGCGTAACGGGGGCGACGGTGTTGCTTTGCACGGCGACGTTGCCCGCAAGCCATGACCTTGCCGCGTCGGTCGACTGTCGCGACGCGGTTGTATTGAGTCAAGAGGAGCGCGACGTTTTCACGCGCAACCGCGTTTTCGTCAAAGGCCAAGATATGGCATATGAGGATATCTGTTCGTTTGCCCTTTCCGTGATGAACGACGCGTCGCGACTGCTGATGATATGCAACACAAAACGAGAAGCGGCGCAGTTGTTCGGGATGCTTTCCTCCCTCGGCAGAAACGCCGACGATCCGTTTGCCGTCGTACATCTGTCTGCTGCAATGTGCAAAGCGCATCGAAAAGAGGTGCTGGAGCGTATATTGACGGGCAATGAACGCCTTGTTTGCGTATCGACGCAAGTCATCGAAGCTGGGGTGGACGTGTCGTTTGAGTGCGTGATAAGGCTCGCCGCGGGCATAGACAACATCGCTCAAGCGGCGGGCAGATGCAACCGCAGCGGAGAATACGGCGCGACAAAACAGGTCTACGTCGTCAAGCTGAAAGATGAAAAGTTGGGCTCGCTCGGCGATATAAAGAGAGCGTGCGAAGCATATGCAAACTCGATTGCAAAAATAGACAGCTTCGATCCCGCGGATACCGAACTGATAAGCAAATACTATCGCGAATATTTCAGCCTTGCAACGGACCATCGCAACGAAACGCTCTATCCTGCAAATACAGGCGGAATTCCGGTAAGACTTTACGACCTGCTGTCTGTCAACAAAAAGGGTAGAGAAACGGAAAAATACAGCAGCTTCGGCAATCGTCCATGCCTTTTGAATCAAGCATTCGAAACCGCTGGCAGCCTCTACCACGCGATCGACGACGACGCATATGCCGTGATCGTCCCCTACGACGACTGTGCGCGCAAAATCATAATCGACCTATGTTCGAAAAGGGCGACGGACGCGATATTTGTGAGCGGCAGGCTTAAAGACGCAAATCCCTACGTCGTATCCGTCGGCAAAACCAAACTCAATACCCTGATAGAGCGCAAAGCGGTAAAACAGTTTGAGTTGTTTGACAAAAACGTGTATATCCTCGGCGAGGGGGAGTACGACAGCAATACAGGTCTCCTCGACGAAAACACGATATTATAAAAGGAGGTTGTCTTTTGAAATACAGAAATACGGTAGAATTCAAAGTCTACGGTTCGCTCGCACTGTTTTCGGACCCCATAACGCGAATAGGCGGCGAAAAGTGCAGCTACCAGATCCCCACCTACGAAGCGATCAAGGGAGTGCTCCATTCGATATATTGGAAACCGACCTTTATTTGGATCGTAGACGAGGTGCGGGTGATGAAACGCATCAAAATGGAAACAAAAGGCGTGCGACCAATTAAATATGCGCACGGACCCAACGCAGCATCCAACGAATTGTCTTACTACACATATTTATCGGATGTAGAGTACAGAGTCAAAGCGCACTTCGAGTGGAATCTTAATCGCGAAGAATTGGCGGCGGACAGAAATGAGAACAAGCATTACGAGATCGCAAAACGCAGCATCGCGGCGGGCGGGCGGAGAGACGTCTATCTCGGCACGCGCGAGTGCCAAGCGTACGTCGAACCATGCGCTTTTGACGAGGGCAAAGGCGAATACGACGACATATCGCTGTCGTTCGGGCTTATGTTTCACGGCTTTACATATCCCGATGAAAGTTTCGTGCCCAACGACACAAGGCTTGTCAAGCGCTTCTTCAATGCGAAGATGGAAAACGGCGTGGTGAAATATCCCCGCCCTGAGGAGTGCACCGCCACAGTTGTTGTTCGCGATGGGCTCAAGATCAAGCGGTTTGGCGTTTCTGAGGAGGATAAGTAGATGGGCTGGATCACCAAATGCTACGAAACATATCTCAATTGCAAGGATATGGTTGGCGTCCCCGACGACGACGGTCAGGTGCTTTGCCCGTTTGGATTCACCACTGCCAACGTTCAGCTTGAGATCACGCTTGACAAGGACGGCAATTTTGAATGTGCCACGAAAGTTGTTGACAAGGACAAGATGAGCACCATCATCCCCGCCACCGAGACTTCTTCGAACAGGACCAGTGGAAATAAGCCCAGCCCATACCCGTTGTGCGATCAATTGGAATATCTTATGCAGGAATTTGATGAAAATGGCAGCCACGAAGCATACCTCAATGAGTTGGGAAAGTGGTCGCAAAGCGAGCATTCGCATTATATCGTGGACGCCGTATATGCCTATATTAAAGGCGGAACTATGTATTTCGATCTGTCTGCCAAAATCGACCTAACCAAAAAAATTGGCGGAAAAGAGCCAAAAAAGGCAATGGTAAGATGGCGAGTGCACGGTGGCGACGGTGCGGCGGAGTGTTGGCGAAACGTTGAACTGATGCGATCGTATGCAGACTATCTTGTTGCACAAGACGCAACGCGCGGATTTTGTCATGTGACAGGCAACCAAAACGTCCCCATAACAGTCATGCATCCCCGAAACATAGTAAAGACGGCATTTACTGCAAAACTTATTTCCGCAAACGACAAGGACAATTTCACTTATCGCGGCAGATTTGTCACGGCAAATGAAGCGAGCGAAGTGAGTACGGAGGTATCTCTGAAGGCCCATGCCGCCCTGAAATGGTTGATAGACAGACAGGGCGTGACGATAGGCAACCGCACCTTCGTTTGTTGGAACACAGGAGGCAAAAAGTTGCCGCCTATCACCAATGTTTTCGGCGAAAATTGCGAAATACCCGTAGGCACTGAGCCTCAATATCGAAAAAGGCTGTACGACACGTTGAATGGTTGCGGAAACCAACTAAAGGAAAGCAAAAGCGCTGACGTGATCGTTATGTCTATGGAAGCGGCAACCCCGGGCAGACTGTCCGTCACCTATTTCAACGAGCTTACAGGCAGTGATTTCATTGATCGCCTTGACAAATGGTATGCGAATTTTGTTTGGGATACATATGTAAATATTGGCAAAGATGAAAGCCCTGATCTGAAAGCGACCTTTGGCTCCCCCATGCTTAAGGATGTTGTGAACTTTGCTTTTTGTACGCAAAAGGGATGTGCGGTTTGGGCTGATTCGAATGATGAAGTAAAGATCATTGGCAGACCATATCAGGACTTGGTCTCCGCAATTGCGGAAGGCGGACATTTCCCCGAATACATACTTCGTGCGCTTGTTTCCAAATGTTCGGCGCGAATGGCATATACCCCTGAAAACTATAATTGGCTGTTGACGATAACATGCGCCGCTCTCAAAAAATTTTATTACGACAAATATGAGGAGGATATCACAATGGAACTTGACGAAACCAAACGCGACCGAAGTTATCTGTTCGGCAGACTTCTCGCAGTGCTTGAAAAGGTAGAATCGCGCGCCCTTTTCGAAGCGAGTGAAACTTCGCGAGAAACAAATGCCGAAAGGCTTCAAACCGCTTTCGTGCAACATCCGCTGACGACGTGGAGGACGCTCGAGCAACAATTGCGCCCCTATTTCAAAAGGCTTCGCGACGTCACAGAACGCTTTTACAAAGACGAAATAACAAGCATAGTCTCGTTGCTCGAATCGGATGACGAGCAAGAACTCAACAAACCGCTGGGCGCAACCTATTTGCTCGGCTACTATCTTGAAAGAAAAAAATTAAATCAAAAAAAGGAGAACCAAAACAATGAAACCACTGAATAACAAGATCGATTTTGTACTTTTCGTCACCGCGACCCACTGCAACCCCAACGGAGATCCCCTCAACGGCAACCGCCCGCGCGTGGACACGTCAAGCAAAGGCGAGATCTCGGACGTTTGCGTCAAGCGCAAGATACGCAACAGAATGATAGATATGGGATGCGAAGTGTTTGTGCAATCGGATGACAAAAACGTGGACGGCTACAGATCCCTTAGCGAACGCGCCGAAAAGACTCTGGGCAAATCGCCTGCAAAGAAGACGGACGTAGAGACCTATGTCAAAAAAGCATGCGAAAAGTGGCTGGACGTGCGCGCTTTTGGACAAGTGTTTGCTTTCAAATCTGAGGACGACAACAACGGCGTCTCCGTGCCCGTTCGCGGACCCGTGACGATATGCACCGCGGTCAGCGTAGATCCCGTGGAAGTCACCACCATGCAAATTGTCAAAAGCGTAAACGGCAAGCCCGCCGAGAAAAAATCGTCGGATACAATTGGCTCAAAGCATTATGTGCCGTTTGGGCTTTACAAGATCTGCGGCTCGATAAACGTTCAACTCGCCGAAAAAACAGGATTTTCGGAAGAGGACGCCGAGATCGTCAAGCAGTGCCTCAGGACGTTGTTTGAAAACGACGCCTCGTCCGCGCGCCCCGATGGAAGCATGGAAGTCGTCGCCATGTATTGGTGGAAACACGATTCCAAACTCGGCAAATACAATTCGGCAGTCGTGCACCGTTCGATAAAAGCGACAAAGAAAGAAGGCGTCGTGGTGCCGACAAGTTTTGACGACTATGTCATCACCGAACAGCCTCTCGATGGGCTTGATTTCGAAAAGGTCATTTGATGGAATACGCCGAAGAGGATTACATACAACTTTCAGGCATACAGCATTTTGTCTTTTGCCGCCGTCAATGGGGCCTCATCAACGTCGATCGGGCGTGGGAAGAAAATCTGCTGACGGCGGAAGGAAGGCTTATGCACGACCGCGCTCACGATCCGTTTCTCAAAGAGAAGAGAAAAAACGTGATAATTTCCCGCGCTATGCCCGTGATGTCCAAACGAATGGGCGTGTCGGGCGAATGTGATGTGGTCGAGTTTATCCAAGCCGACGACGGAATATCGCTGAACGGTCGCGAAGGGAAATATAAGGTCTGCCCTGTCGAATATAAGCGAGGTTCGCACAAATTTGAGGACTCGGACAGGCTGCAACTTGCGGCGCAAGCAATGTGCCTTGAAGAAATGTTGTTGTGCCATATCGACGAAGGCGCACTGTTCTATGGCGAAACAAAAAGGCGCGAACGCGTTGATATTACGGACGAATTGCGCAACAGAGTTGAAAAACTGTTCCGTGAAATGCACGATGACCTTCGACTCGGTCATATTGCCGCTCCAAGGTCCGACTCTCATTGCGGCGCTTGTTCGTTGAAAGACATTTGCATGCCCAAACTGGCGCAAACACCTGCCTCTGAATATGTTCGAAAAAACGTGGAGGATCTGTGAAAAAACTGCTGAACACCCTTTATGTTACGCGCGAGAACTCATATCTTGCGCTCGATGGCGAAAACGTGGTCGTATACGACGGCGATTCTGTCATAGGAAGATTGCCCTTGCATACGCTTGAATCGATCATAACTTTCGGTTACAGCGGCGCCTCCCCCGCTCTGATGGGTAAATGCGCTTCAATGAACAAGCAGATCGTTTTTATGCGAGCCAACGGGACTTTTCTTGCGCGTGTCTCGGGCAAGCAATACGGAAATATCCTGTTGCGGCGAGAGCAATTCAGATTGTGCGATGACAAAGCGCGTTCTCTCGACGTCGCAAAGGCAATGATCGCCGCAAAGGTGCGCAACGGAGCCGCGGTGCTTAGACGCGCGCTGAGCGATCACGCCGAGCGCATTGACGCGCAAGCCGTTGAAGCGGCAGAGCAAAAATTGCGAGCGGACGCAAAAAGCGCGCTTCATGCAGACAGCGACAAAATGCTTCGCGGTATCGAAGGCGAGGCCGCCGCATGTTATTTTTCGGTCTTTGACGATCTGGTGCTACGCGACGGACAAGAATTCCGCTTTGATGGACGAAACCGCAGACCTCCTCTGGATCGCGTCAATGCGATGCTGTCGTTTGGATACGCCCTTCTGTGCTCCGCTTGCGTGTCCGCGCTCGAGGCGGTGGGGCTGGATCCTTATGCGGGAGTGTTTCACACAGACAGACCGGGACGTTGTTCGTTGGCGCTTGACCTGTGCGAAGAACTGCGCGCTCCGTTTGTGGACAGATTTGTGCTGTCTGCCATCAACATGCGCATAGTATCCGCAGATGACTTTGTGATCAAAGAGGATGGCGCCGTGATATTTACCGACGAAGGAAAGAAAACTTTCCTCAGGTTTTGGCAGGATAAAAAGCGAGACTCTCTCATGCATCCTTTTTTACATGAAAAAGTGGAATGGGGCTTGATACCGCACGTCCAAGCGCAACTTCTTGCCGCTTTTATCCGAGGCGATATGGACGCTTATCCGCCCTTTTTCTGGAAGTGATGATATGCTGGTGCTGATAACTTATGATGTAAAAACCAATTCGGCAAATGGAGAAAGCCGATTGCGACGCGTCGCAAAACTTTGTATGGATTACGGGCAGCGAGTCCAAAATTCCGTATTCGAATGTTTGCTCGACCCCGCGCAGTTGCTGTTTGTCAAAGAAAAATTGCTGAGGATAATCGATGAAAAGGAAGACAGCCTCAGGATCTATTGTATCGGCGACAAATATGAACGCAAAATAGAAAGTTTCGGCGCAAAGCAGTCTTATGACCCGCAAAAACCTTTGGTTTTTTAGTGCGAACCGCAAGCTCTCAGAAAAAGAAGTTTGCTTTCGCACCGATTTTCGGCAAAATCTGACGCGTTTTGATTCGTTTTTAACGCACAAAACAGCGAAGATACAACAAAACAGCCGAAAAAACGCGGTTTTTCCATAAAAAACCGCAGTCGCCCCTCGCACGAGGGCGTGGATTGAAATATTCGATAGCCCCCTTGCTTATATCGGGATTAAGTCGCCCCTCGCACGAGGGCGTGGATTGAAATATACGGCGCGTGCACTTCACCGACCTTTACGTCCTGTCGCCCCTCGCACGAGGGCGTGGATTGAAATAAACCGACACCGACGCAACGACGCTTTACAAGGCGGTCGCCCCTCGCACGAGGGCGTGGATTGAAATGATATTGCAACCGCTTTTGCAAGTGGCTTTAATAGTCGCCCCTCGCACGAGGGCGTGGATTGAAATACTTTATACTCCGTACAACCGTTTTATCGTTGCGTCGCCCCTCGCACGAGGGCGTGGATTGAAATGTCGATCTCGGCGGCGTAGTTTTGTATGACGACCGTCGCCCCTCGCACGAGGGCGTGGATTGAAATTCGTCGCCGATATTAAACAACGTCGGCGCGTTGGTCGCCCCTCGCACGAGGGCGTGGATTGAAATACGTATGTTGTCTTGCCCGCAAGCGGCGAGCCATAGTCGCCCCTCGCACGAGGGCGTGGATTGAAATGTTGAGTTTCATTGTTTGTTTTCCTCCAAAAATAAGTCGCCCCTCGCACGAGGGCGTGGATTGAAATGTTCTGATCCACGTTCTTTCCCCTCAATGACCGAAGGTCGCCCCTCGCACGAGGGCGTGGATTGAAATACCGTGACGTTTCTGGCGTAGGCTTTCCTGTAGGTGTCGCCCCTCGCACGAGGGCGTGGATTGAAATTCAACTATAATCAAAATAGATGAATTTTTTTCAGTCGCCCCTCGCACGAGGGCGTGGATTGAAATGGCGGGTTTGGTGTGTAAACTCCATATTTTTTGGTCGCCCCTCGCACGAGGGCGTGGATTGAAATAGCAACAGCCTGTACAACAGCAGGTACAGCAACAGGTCGCCCCTCGCACGAGGGCGTGGATTGAAATAATTGGTCGCGTGACCACCGTGAAATCAAAGGCAAGTCGCCCCTCGCACGAGGGCGTGGATTGAAATACTTTATTCATACCCCGTCGAACTGACGGTTGAAGTCGCCCCTCGCACGAGGGCGTGGATTGAAATGCCGTCGTTTGACGCTGACGTTCAGCGCTACGCGGTCGCCCCTCGCACGAGGGCGTGGATTGAAATATTGTCCGCAGCATCTTTTTGTACATATTCGTATGTCGCCCCTCGCACGAGGGCGTGGATTGAAATGAGCAGATACGATTGTGAGATAAGGAATTACGATGTCGCCCCTCGCACGAGGGCGTGGATTGAAATAATGTATTAAAGCCCGATGTAGAGAAAGTGAAAACGTCGCCCCTCGCACGAGGGCGTGGATTGAAATGCGTAGACGGACACCTAACCTCTTCAATTTACGGGTCGCCCCTCGCACGAGGGCGTGGATTGAAATGAGCATTGTGTTCAGGACGATATGAAACCGACTGGTCGCCCCTCGCACGAGGGCGTGGATTGAAATGTGGATGCCGTGGCGAAACTCAATCTCCCCGAAGAGTCGCCCCTCGCACGAGGGCGTGGATTGAAATACGCCTTGCCGCGCCGACATCTTTTTGATCGCGCCGTCGCCACTCGCACGAGGGCGTGGATTGAAATAGCGATGCCTGTGCGACTACTCCCTCGTACCGACGGTCGCCACTCGCACGAGGGCGTGGATTGAAATGCCCATAGGATAGACTTTAAGCGCCCAATCTTCTGTCGCCACTCGCACGGGCGTGGATTGAAATAAAGATGGGCATCATATTTATTATGCGAACGACTGTCGCCCCTCGCACGAGGGCGTGGATTGAAATATCAGTGTGAAGGCTCGCGTCAGGAAGGCTCGAAGTCGCCCCTCGCACGAGGGCGTGGATTGAAATGTTGAGGATGCGATATCCTATATATCCCGCGCTTGTCGCCCCTCGCACGAGGGCGTGGATTGAAATGAGGCGTTCGGCGGCAATTTGGTTTTATGGGACTGTCGCCCCTCGCACGAGGGCGTGGATTGAAATGG
>CANQNC010000019.1 GCA_947625145.1 uncultured Clostridia bacterium | reverse complement strand
ACGAAATGTTCATCTGCTACCCCGAGGAAAAGACCCTCTGCGCGTCCGTGCCCAATTCGAAGTGGGTCAGGATAGACGCAAAGGACGGCTTCTACGTCGTGGGCGTATTGTACGACGGCGAGGAGCCCGCGTTCATCTGCTACGGCGTGCCCGAGTACACCCAAAACCGCCGCCCTCCGCAGGAGATAGAGGATATGTGCGTTTGGCTTCCGCTTGGCGGGGAGTTTCTCGGCTTTTGGATGATATATCAATCCGCAAAGACGGGCGAGATCATCAAGTGATTTTTGAAACAGAAACGCGCCCCGAAAGAGGCGCGTAAATTCCGTATTGTCTTTTATGGGGTCGGGACGTCGTGCCGTCCCTTTTTGTTTGAAGCCCGTCCCTTTTGTCCCGAGCGATTGCAAATTTCCGCTCTTTTTGTCCCAAATGGTTGTGCGTTTCCGCACCTATATTTTCAAGCGCTTGCGAGTTTCCTTCCTTTTGAAGCTGTTGTAAGTTCCCGTCCGAAGTCGAGAGGAAAGGCGAAACTTCAAACAGCCCGCAAACGCGAAAATCTCACTCCTTGTTGCTCGGCGGGTTGACGACGACTTGCGGGAAGGGTATCGTGATATCGTTTGCGTCAAACAGCAATTTGAGTTGTCTGTTCATATCGCGCTGGACCTGATAGATGTCCTCTTCCTTGCAATTTGCAACAAACAGCAGGTCCACGCTCGAGGCGGAAAGGGCGTTGACCCCAAGATATCTTATGTCCGAGGTCAGCTTCGGGATCTCCTCTCTCATCCTCGGCAGGTTTGCGTTGATCACTTCCTCTACGCGCTCGATGGACTCGTCGTAGGATATGCCGATCGTGCACTTCGCAAGGGACTCCGCCTGAGTCTGATTGACTATGGTCGTGATGGCGCTGTTGTTGATGATGTTGACGTTTCCGCCCGCGTCCAACAGTTTTGTGGTGCGTATGCCGATGGATTGCACGGTGCCGCGCCAATCGTTGATGATGACGATATCCCCGACCTCGATGTCCCCCTCGAACACAATAAACAGCCCCGCAACAACGTCCGCGACAAGACTCTGCGCGCCGAGGCCTATGACCAACGTCAAAACGCCCGCGCTTGCCACAAGCGCCGCGGTGTTGACTCCCCACGCCGAAAGGATAAGCAGAACGGACACGATCGCGACGACCCATTTGACAAAACTTTCAAGCAGTTTTGTCACGGTGATGCCTCGCCTTGTGCGGGCAAAGCTCTTGCGCATGACAAATCTGACGACCAAGGACAGAAGCACCGCGATCGTCACCGCCCGCACGTTGCGTATAAGCGCGGGTATCCACTTGCTGTAAACGCTGTTGATGAAGGCGTTGTTTGAGATAGGTTTGTCGAAAACAGAGCCTGTCACGATCACGGTCGCGCCGTCGTCCGCCAAAGTTTCCTTGCCGAATATCTCGGTGGCAAACACGAAGGAAAGCACGGTGACGATCACTCCCAAAATCAAAAACACAAGCCCTACGACAGCTCTTGTAGGCAATTTTTTCGAACTCTTTTCCAAAGTCATTTCGCTGTTTTCCATATTCTCTCCTATTCCGCGTCCTTTGTGCGCACGCGTCTCGAGGTCACGGCGCTGCTGCCGAAAGCGGTTTTTGCACTGACCTCCATGGTGTATATTCTGCCGGGCGCAAGCCCCGATATCACTCCGCTGTTTTCCCCTTTTTCAAGCGCCTCTTCGCGGCTCAAATTGCCGTCGTACAGCCTAAGACTCAGCCCGTCGTCCTGCGCGACCACAGTGTAGCCTATCTCGTTTGCGTTGCTCCACACCGAGGCTATGTCCGCATGCTTGCCCACAGCCGAAAGCCCGCCGTCCAAAAACGCGGAAAAGATCAGCGTGACCAAGCCCGCCGCCGTAAACAGCGCGGTCACCGCCTTTGCGGCTTTTTTGGCTTTGGAGGGGGCGTAGTTGTTGACCTCCGCCTTAAACTCCTTCGCCTCGGGATTGCCTTTGAAATCGTTTTTCAGATCCATAACTCACCAACTCAACGTCACAAGTTCCCCTTTTGCGGAGACTCGCACCGTAAACGCGCCCGCTCGCTTGCCGCTCAGCGCCTCACTGCATGCGGACATCGCCGCGTTCATCATCTCCTGCGGGGATTTGACGGGAAGCGCGGAGAGGAAAGTGAGCGTGTTTTTGCCCGTGGCGATCGCCGCAGAGACCTCTCGCACGATCGCGGCGCGGGAAGTCAGCTTCTTCACGTCCTCCTGCCCCGGGACCTTGCCGTCCCTCAGGCATATAGGCGCGCCCGCCCTCTCCTGAAGATGATCCTTGTTGACGCTGTTGTCTCCAAGATTGAAATAGTTGTAAAAATACGGCCTCTTTTTGTCCATGTTGGAGCCTATCATAAATGTGACGTCCACATGGAAATATTCGCCGTTTATGCGGACGATGTTCCACGCGTGCGGCTCCCACCTGTGCGAGATCGTGCTCAGCGCCTTGCCCTTTGCCACTATGCACCAGACGTTCGCCCTGTCGCACAGCAGTTTGAACGCGCGCGAGATGCCGCTGCACTGCCCCTTTCTTTTGACAAGCACTGTGCCCGCGCTTTGGTTGTAGACGTTGTTGACCTCGTACGAAATGTTGTCCAAAAACCAATCCACGATCAGCTTTTCTCTTTCCGCCTCCGAGACCACGCCGTTCATCTTGCGCAAAAGCTCGCCCGCGACGTTTTCGATGACGCCGCGCATTGCGGTCGTCTCCTGCCTGCCGTATATCTCGTCCACTGTAAGTTCAACGCTCACCCGCCTAAGGCCCAAAGTGTGATAGCACATGCTTGCCGAATCCGCGATATAGAAATATTCGGGATGGTCGTCAAGCACCGCGCAACATATCGCCATCAGTTTTGTCTGATCCACGGGGTCGAGCGTGACAGTTTTCCTTCGCATAGAAAAAGCCGACTGAATGCCTGCGTAGCACTGTCTGCCGCCGGCGTCAAGTCGAGCTTTCCAAAATTCCTCTGTCATAGTCATTTGTTCGGGCGCATTGTCGGGAACAACAACACGTCTCTTATGGAAGCGGAGTCGGTCAGGAACATGACCATGCGGTCGATCCCTATCCCGAGGCCGCCCGTTGGGGGCATGCCGTATTCGAGCGCGGTGCAGAAATCCTCGTCGTAGGGCTGAGCTTCCTCGTCCCCTTTTGCCTTGGCGAGCATCTGTTGCTCGAAGCGGGCGCGCTGATCGAGGGGGTCGTTGAGTTCGCTGAAAGCGTTTCCGCCCTCGCTTGCGCAGATGAAAAATTCAAATCTTTCGGTGAGCCTAGGATCCGAGGGCTTGCGCTTTGCAAGCGGACTGACCTCAACGGGGTAATCCAAAATGAACACGGGGCCCGTCAACTTTTCCTCAACGAGGACGTCGAAAACTTTGTACAGCGCGTTGCCCCAAGACGCGTCGGGAGCAAGCTCCAAACCGAGCGCGTTTGCCTTTGCGATGAGGTCGGAGAGGGGTTCGGCGTCAAAATCCAGCCCGGTGTACTTGCGCACCGCTTCCACCATGGTCAGCCTCTCCCACGGAGGAGTGAGGTCGAGCGGAGTGCCCTGATAGGATATCTTCAATCCGCCGCACACTCTGTTTGCCGCCGTGACGTAAAGCTGTTCGGTGATGTCCATCATGTCCTTGTAGTCCGCGTACGCCTCGTACAGCTCGATGGTGGTGAATTCGGGATTGTGTTTTGGGTCCATGCCCTCGTTTCTGAACTGCCGTCCAATCTCGTACACTCTGTCAAAGCCGCCGACAATGCATCTTTTCAGATGAAGTTCGGTCGCAATGCGCATGTACATGTCAATGTCAAGCGTGTTGTGATGCGTGATGAAAGGCCTTGCGTTCGCGCCGCCCGCAAGCGTGTTGAGGATGGGGGTCTCCACTTCGATATACCCTCTTGCGTCAAGGGTCTCTCTGATTGAGGAGATGATCTTGCTTCTCTTCACAAACACCTCTTTGACCTCGGGGTTTGCGATGAGATCCACATAGCGCTGACGATATCTCAGCTCGGTGTCCTTCAAGCCGTGGAATTTTTCGGGAAGGGGAAGGAGGGATTTTGCAAGCAACGTGACGCATTTGACATGCAACGTGATCTCTCCCGTTTTGGTCTTGAAAACGGTGCCCTCAACGCCGATTATGTCGCCGACGTCCAGCTTTTTGAAGTCGCGATACTCATCCTCGCCCAAGTCGTCGCGGCAAAAATAGCACTGTATCTTGCCGTCGCTGTCCATGATATGGCCGAAACTCGCCTTGCCCATGACGCGCTTGGACACAAGCCTGCCCGCAACCGAAACGGACGTCCCTTCGTATCGGTCGTAGTTGTCAAGCAACTTGCCCGCGGTCGCCGTCCTCAAAAATGACGTACGCTTAAAGGGATCCTGCCCTCTTGCGGCAAGCTCGTTGAGTTTTTCTATCCTTACTCTGCGGACCTCGTTGTCGTTTTCCTGCACGGGCGCGCCGATATTGTCGTTGTCCATAACAAAATCATTTGATCGCGAGGATCTTGTACTCCTCCTCGCCGTGAGCGGTGGTGAAGCGAGCTATCTCGCCGTTCTTTTTGCCTATCAGCGCCCTGCCGAGAGGGGATTCGTTGCTGATCTTGCCCTTTGAAAAATCCGCCTCTGTCTCGCCGACGATCTGCACCTGCATGACAAGTTCGTCCTCTTCCTCGACCTCGCCGAGGTATTCTATCGTGACAACGTGCCCGATGGACACCTTGCTGTTGCTGCTCTTTTCGATGATGACGGCGTTTTTGATGCGCTCTTCAAGATCCTTGATCTCCTGCGCGACTTGACTTTCCTCCTGCTTTGCGGCGTCGTATTCCGCATTTTCGCTGAGGTCGCCGAGTTCTCTTGCGTGTTGCAGTTTTTGGGCGACGTCCACGCGCAGATACACAATCAGATAATCCAGCCTGCTTTTAAGCTCCTCAAGACCTTCTTGAGTAAGATAAACTTCTTTCATACATTCTCCTTAATACAAGCAAATGCGCCGCTAGCGGCGCCATCTGCCATATGTTCAAAGTTTTATTATTCCTCTTCGAAAAGGGGAGCGTCTTCCGCATGCGCCTCGTGGGCTTCTGCGACGGGAGCCTCCTCATGGACTTCCTCTGCGGGAGCTTCATGCACTTCCTCCGCAGGGGCTTCCTCGCTGACTTCCTCATGAGCGCTTTCGGGAGCGGCTTTTGCCTCTTTGTCCGCAAGAGCTTCCTCTTCCGCGTGCTTCTCGTCGAGGATCTTCTTGACCTGCTCCTTGATCTTCTGCTCGTCCGCCTTGTAGTTGGGCACAAGGTGCACAATGTTGATGTCAATGGAGTTGAATTTGTATTTGAATTCCTCGACAAACAGCTCTTCAAGCAAGGTCCTGATATAGGTCTCGGTCTCCTCCACGTCCTTGTCCACCAGCTTGATGCTGACCTTCAGCCTCACGCCGTAGCCGTCTGACACAAGCCCGATCTTTTTGCATTTTACGCCGTCGATCTCCTTCAAAGCGTCCTTGATGAGTTTGACAAACGCGCTTGCGGCGACTCGTACGTTGCCGCCTTGATCCATGCGGATGATGACTTCCTTGACGTTTTCGCCCTCGACAAACATGATCGTGATCGTCACTGCAATGATGATCATGTACAGCACGGAAATGGCGATGAGCATACCCTTTGCCAGACTGTTGAAGTCGCCTTTTTCGATCCCTCCGAACATGGCTGCCCAGAGGACGGCGATCAGAATGAGCGCAACAACGGTGCTTGCGGATACGAAGATTTTTGCCAAATTCTTTTTCATATTCCCTCCAACGCGCAACGCGCATTTTTTTTATCGAATATTTATAATATACCAAGTTTTTAATTAAGTCAATTGTTTGCTCAACACTTTGTCCGAAGTTTTGCTCTTTGGCCCCGCTTTTCGAGGCCCCCGAGCAAAAGGGAAGGCGATTTTTGTTTTACGCTTACTCGAGCACCGCCCTTATCCTTCTCACGCCCGCGGACGAGCTTTGCTCCTTGACTATCCTGAATTTGCCAAGCTCTCCCGTGCGCTTTGCGTGCGGACCGCCGCATATTTCCATGGAAAAGCCAATCGTGTACACTTTCACTCTTTCGCCGTACTTCGAGCCGAACACGCCCACCGCGCCGCGCGCTCTCGCCTCGTCCACGGTCATTTCCTCCATGACGACGGGCGCGTCAAGCGCGATCTGCTCGTTGACAAGCCTCTCCACCTCGCGTATCTCCTCCTCGGTGAGGGGACGGGGGAAGTTGAAATCGAAGCGGAGGCGTTCCGCGGTGATGTTGCTTCCCTTTTGCTGTATGCCGTCGTCGTGAAGCACGATCTTCAGCGCGGCGTTGAGAAGATGAGTCGCGCTATGCAATCTTGCGGTCTGTTCGCCGCCGTCCGCAAGGCCGCCCTTGAACTTCTGCTCCGCGCCCGCCTTTGACAGCGCCTGATGCTCGCCGAAAGCCTTTTCATAGCCCTCTTTGTCCACGCTCAAGCCCCTCTCCTTGGCAAGCTCCTCGGTCATTTCGATGGGGAAACCGTAGGTGTCGTAAAGCCTGAACGCCGTCTTGCCCGGGAACACGGTCATGCTTGCGGGAAGATGGGACAGCACCTTGTCGAATTCCTTGAGGCCTTGCTCGAGCGTCCTTGCGAACTTGTCTCTTTCCGCCTCCAGCTCGCCGAGTATCTTGCCCTCGTTTTCCTTGATATAGGGATATGCGTCGCGATATTTTTCAACATACAGCTTGGCAAGCTCGGAAAGCGCGCTGTCGTCCACGCCCAAAATGCGGCAATATCTCATTGCGCGGCGTATCAGACGGCGAAGCACATAGCCCTGATCCACGTTGGACGGAGTGACGCCCTTTACGTCGCCGAGCAGGAAGGTCGCTGTCCTCGTATGATCCGCGATGATGCGCATTGCCACCGCGTCCTCTTCCTTCTCGCCGTAGCGCTTGCCCGAAAGCTCCTCGAGCTTCCTTATCGCAAAGTCGAAAAGGTCGGTTTCGTACACCGAGCCGAAGCCGTTCAAGATGCACAGCATCCTCTCAAGCCCCATGCCTTGGTCCACGTTCTTTTGCGCGAGAGGAGAAAAACTGCCGTCCGCATTTTTGAAGTATTGCATAAACACGTTGTTGCCGATCTCGAGATATTTGCCGCAGTCGCACGCGGGCGAGCAATCCTCGCAACACTTCGGCTTGCCCGTGTCGATAAACATCTCCGTGTCGGGTCCGCATGGCCCCGTCATACCCGCGGGTCCCCACCAATTGTGCTTTTTGTCGAGGAAGAAGATCCTGTCCTCGGGGACGCCAAGCTCCCTCCAACACCTTGCGCTCTCCTCGTCGCGGGGGCAATTTTCGTCGCCCGCAAACACGGTGACCGCAAATTTGTCCTTGTCGAATTCCAACTTTTCAAGCAAAAGCTCGTGCGCCCAACGTATCGCGTCCTCTTTGAAGTAGTCGCCGAGAGACCAACTGCCCAGCATCTCGAAGAAGGTGCAATGCGATGCGTCTCCAACCTCGTCGATATCCCCCGTCCTGACGCAGATCTGCACGTCCGTCAGCCGCTTGCCAGCGGGATGCTTTTCGCCAAGCAAATAAGGGACGAGGGGATGCATCCCCGCCGTCGTAAACAAAACCGTGGGGTCGTTTTCGGGGATCAGGGACGCGGACGCGATCTCCGCATGCTCGTGCGAACGATAGAAATCCAGATACAGTCGGCGCAATTCGTTTGATGTAAGCTGTTTCATTTTAAGTCCTTCTTATGCCTTTTTCGGCGGCAAGCCGATATATTATGTTTGCGCAAAGCCGAGTTTATCCCTCGATTTTGGCGGATAAACGTGCCTTTCGGTCAATTTTGCGTCATACTCTTCAAGCGCTCCCTAAAAGCGACAGGCAGGTCGTCCTCTTCTATGCAACTTGTAAACGCAAACCTCGCCCTGCCCTTGAAGGACAGCATCCCAAGGTTGCAAACGTTGTTGTTTGACACGTTGAGATTGAACTGCAACTCCTCCACGCCAAGCTCGTCGGGCAAGCTCACCCGTCCGAGGTTGCTGACGATGATGGTCTGTCTCGAGCGCGCGAAGAGGCGGCCGAGCTTCACGAAGAAGCGCTTCAAAAAGAGGGGGACCGCGCTTGCGATATGCACGCCCTTAACCGTGGTGCACAGCTGTTCGAAGAGGGGCTGTTTGAGGTCCTGTCTCAATTGCCTTTTTGCCTCTCGGACAAACTCCTCCTCGCTCATTCCGCCGTTTGCGGGGAGCACGACGCGCTCGAACAGCACAAAGTTCAAAAGCGTTTCCGAGGGGAATTGACAGCGCAGGTTGATGGGGACCATCATCACGATTGGCTTTTTTTCATTGGGGCAAAGCGCCGTTATCTGATGGGCAAGAAGCCCCAACGTCGCCTCGGTGACGGACGCGTCATGTCCGCGCGCAAAGTCGAGGATCGCCGCGCTGTCCGTCGAGATCGCGATCGAACGCTTTGTCTTGAGGAGCGTCCCGCGTAAGACGAGGGGCGATTTGCCGAGCATGCTTCCGAGTTTGAGCTTGCCGAGTGGCGTCTTTTTGTAGTAAGTCTCAAACGCGTCCTCTTCCGCGGCGGTAGGCGCGGGAAGGTCGTACTCGGGGACGTCCGCGCCCTGCAATCGTCTGTATTCCGTCAAAACCGCGGTCAGATACGCCATTGCGCCGTGCGCGTCGGACAGCCCGTGGAAGAAGTCGAGGTGAACTTCCGCCCCCGCGGCGGAAAGCCTGAAAAGCAACCCGCCCTTGAAAAATCGCGGAAGGGGGACGAGAGGCGTGCCGTCGTAGCGCTCGACAGCAACTCTGTCCGAACACTCCTCGAGGCTATACCACCCAAAACCGCGCTTCAGCCCGACCGCAAAATACGGAAATCGCCCAAGCGCCCTGTTCCCCGCCTCTTCCAACAGCAAGGGGTCTATCGCGCAGTCAAGCGTCGCCGAAAGATGAAACAGGCTTTGATATTTTTTTGTGGCGATGATGGGATAAAACCTCGCCGAACAGTCAAAGCGCCGTTTGTAGCTTTGCCGCCTCATAAAATTCTCCTTTATGTTGCATATATTTTATGCTTTTTTAATATTATTGTCAATGAAAAGCGCAAATTATAGGAGGAGTATATGGAAATTAAAAACGTGGCGACGGAAGCGGATACGCGCTCCACGGCAAAAGCGTCCGCCGAGGGACATAAGCTGGAAATGGAACTCCACAGGTCCATGAGCGTGACGGGAGTCAAAGCGGTGCCCGTCTTTACGGACAGAAACATGACCGTACGGCTTGAGGGCGAAACTCTCGCGATCACGGGAAGAGGCCTCGCGGTAAAAACGCTGGACGTGGAGCACGGCAAGCTGAGCGTGACGGGAGACGTGCTATCCTTGAAATTTACGGGGCAAACGGACTCCTTTGCAAAGAGGCTGTTCAAGTGACGGACGGATTGCGGCTTGGCGCAAACGCGGCTGAGCAGGCGGCGTGCTTCGGGCTGTGCCTTGCGGTCGGGCTTGCCGCGGGAGTTTTCGCCCTGCTGTATCTGAGGAAGGCAAAGCCCGTCGAGCGCGCTCTGACGGACTTTTTCGCCACAGTATGCCTTGCTCTCGGTTACGTCGCGTGCATGCAATTTTTCCTTTCGGGCAAGCCCGAGCCGTACGGATTGCTCGCGTACGCTCTGGGCGCGTCCGTCCTTCCGACCGCCGTGTTCAAACTGCGCAAATTGTGGGCGAAAAGGTCGAAAAAACCAAAATCTTAACTTCTTTTATCTGTTTTTGCGGACAGGCTTCCTTTGCCGTCTTTTTGTGCTAGTATATTCGCAGGAGGAAGCCATGAGCAATATCAAACACCCAAAATGCGCTCTGCGCACCCTCGCCGCACAAGCCAAAGACAGACTGAGCAAGGGGACCTACCAAAAACCCGCCGCGCCAACCAACATCACCCCCGGACAGCGCGAGATATATCTGCGCCTGCTCGAGTTGAAGGCAAACGGCGAGGAAGTCGTCAACCCCATCGCCCAACTCGCGGACCCCGCCAAATTGCGCTCGCTCTCCCACGAGGACAGACAGCGCTATATCCTGCAACTCTCCGCCGACTACGTTTCCATGCGCACCCTGCTTGACTCCACAGGCACATAACTTTTCCCAAAACGCTCTGCTTTTTGACGAGGATTTAAGGAAACATTCGCGCTAGCAAACTTTTTGCGCATATAAAGGATTTGTAAACACAGCTATTTGCCCGAACCGCCAAAAAATATATATGAAGTAAAAGCGCCTGTAAGGGATGAAGAGCAAGGAAAGGGTGGGGTGCCCGAGACGCCTAATGTACAAATAGTACATGACGGCGAGGGAGAGGACTGACACAGCTATTCGCCAGAACTCACAAAAATATATATCAAGTAAAACCGCCTGTAAGGGATGAAAGACAAGGAAAAGCCCATTTTGCGAACCGCCTAGTGTACTGAAGTACACGACGGCGAGCAAAATGGGCTTTGACGCAGTATTTCGCCCTTACAGACGGTTTTACTCGACGCGTAAAGCGTCGACAACATTCTTCCTCGACGCGCTTATCGCCGGCACAATGCCCGAAATGATGGTCAAAATGAAGCTGAGGACGACGAGAAGGAGGGCGTGGAGAGGATTGAAGTGCAGGAGGTCGGCGACGCCGGAGACGGCTCCGACGATGAGGCTGATGATGGGGCAAAGAATGTAGGTGATGATGATGCCCATAAGTCCGCCGGCAAGGCCGATAAGCGCGGTTTCGGCGAGGAACACGTGACGGATATCCTTTTTGCGCGCGCCGAGGCTTCGGAGTATGCCGATCTCGCGAGTGCGCTCGATGACGGAGTTTGACGTGATCACGCCGATCATGACCGTGGAAACAACGAGGGATATGCTCGCGACCGCGACGAGAAGCGTGGACACAAGATTGATGATCATGTTCAGGTTGTAGATCAGCATCTCGGACACGTCGAAGAAGCCCACGACGGGCTTGCCGTCGGCAGTCTTGTGGTCGTTGTTCCATGCCTTTATGTAAGCGGAAGTGTCCAACTTTTGCTGATAGGTTTCGGGATAGACCGCAATGTACGTAGGCTCCTTGATCGCGCCGATCGCCTTGTTGAAGGACGTGTAGTCAAGTGAGTTTGAAATCACCGACAGGATATTGAGCCCGTCGCTGATCTCGTCGTCCGCTTTGAATTTGTCAAACACGGTCGAGCCTTGCTTTTCTTTTGAATCCTTATATTCCTCAGCGTCGAATGCGATATATTTGCGTTGCGCCTTTGCGATATCGCTGTTGTAGGCGTTTTCAAGCACGATAGAGGCAAGTTCGGGCGTGTAGCAAAGCGAATTTTCCACATATCCCGCCTTCACGTCATGTTTGGGACGGATCACGCCGACGATCTCGAGATCCATGCCGTCGTCCGCAGAGGCTTCGTAGATCTCTTTCAACCTGTCCTGACTTGAGTATCTCCAATCCTTGGTTTCGGAGTCGCAGTCGTCGGGGACCTCATAGATTTCATACATCTCCCCCTCTATCGGCACGTCTCGGAGCTTCTTGTAATAGTCGTTGTTCATGACAAGGCGCAACTTGAGGCCTAAGAAGTCGTCCGCGGTGATATTGTCGGTGGATATGGGTTTCAACTTCCCTGTGGCGCTGTCCAAAATATAATCCCCGTTTTTGGTGCGCTCGTACAACTTGATGCCCATGGTTTCAAGCAACTGACCGCTGATCTGATTGCTCTCGTTGACGCACAGCAAAATTTCGTTCGGCTTTTTTGGATAGCGGCTGTTTTCTCCCACAAAATCGTACGCCTTGGTCATGCTCTCTTCGTCGCCGACAAGCTGTTGCCAGAAGTCGGGCTGTATGCCGTTTTCCCCCAAAATGGTGGTGGCGATCCCCAGCGCGGTGGATACGCTGGGCGTGCGGGACACGTCCTTGTATTCAAACACGTTGTTTTCGTTGGGGAAATACGAGATTAGGTTGAAACGCTGCCCGTAAAACACGGACATTGCGCCGTAGTTTTCCTTGGGCATGTTTTGCATATAACGAGCAAAATCCTCGCTCAGTTCGTTCATGCTGACGGATTTGAAAAATGTCTCCATCAGCTGATTGATCATATCGCTGCCCTGCGAGGCGGAATCGTCTATGACGATCTTGTCCGTTTCGGGGAAGGCGTTTTCCGGCGTCTTTTGAGAGAACGCGCCCATGATGTCCGACAACACGGACACTTCCACGTTGTATTCGTACACGCCGAGAGGCACGCCCGCCAGCATATCCGTCTGCATCCTGTCCACAAAAACGCTGAAGCCGTTTGAGATCGCAAGCACAAGCCCCAAGCCGATGATGCCTATGCTTCCCGCAAACGCCGTGAAGAAGGTGCGGCGGCGCTTTGAAATGAGGTTACGCAAACTCAGCCCGAATGCCATGCCCATGCTCATGGACGTGGGTTTGAAGGAGCTGTGCCTCTTTTTGTGCTTGTTCAGGCTGTTCAGCCCCAGCTTGTTGAACATGGGATTTGCCGCGGTGCCCATGCGCTTCATCGTCTTTTTGCGCTTGTGGTTGGACACGCGCTTGTTTTTGAGTTTTACGTCTTTGCCCTCCAAGACGTGCGCGGAATAGTCCACGTCCTCAGCGTCAAGAGTTTCGGGCGCATGCTCCTCCCCGCTTTGAGGGGCTTCGTCAAGCGCGATATCCTCCGTCGGAGCTTCCCCCTCGGAGAGTTCCTCTCCCTCGGTTGGAGCTTTTTCCTCGGGCAACAACTCTATATCCTCGATAGGAGCCTCTCCCTCTGCCGTAGGCTCGCCGTCCTTTGCCGTATCCAAAACGACTTCGCCCTCTTCCTCTGTGACGTTTCCGTCAGACAAGCCGTCGGTGGCGCCTGTATCCGTGGTGGCAAGCCCGAGCGCGCTCTCCTCCTGCTCGTCCGCGCTCTCTCCAACCAAAAAGCCCTCTTCCAACGCCTCCTCGGCGGGATCGTACGGATTTGAATCCGAAATCAACTGCCCGTCCTTGAAGCGGCAAATGCGCGAGCAATAAGCGTTTGCAAGCTCGGCGTTGTGCGTGACCATGATGACAAGGCGGGTTTTTGATATCTCGCTCAAAATGTCCATGACCTGCACGGAAAGCTCGCTGTCAAGCGCGCCCGTAGGCTCGTCCGCAAGGATGATCTTTGGGTCGTTGACGATCGCGCGGGCGATGGCGACGCGTTGCATCTGTCCGCCGCTGAGCTGATTGGGGCGTTTGTTTATTTCCGCTCCCATTCCGACTCTGTGCAGAGCGGCGACCGCTTTTGCCCTGCGGATCTTCTTTTTTTGTCCGACGAGGCTGAGCGCAAGCTCGACGTTTTCGAGCACCGTGAGGTGGGGGATCAGGTTGTAGCTTTGAAAGACGAAGCCTATGGTGGCGTTGCGATACGCGTCCCAATGCAGGTCGTCGAAATCGGCGGTGGATACGCCGCCTATGATAAGATCGCCGTCCGTGTAGCGATCCAGCCCGCCTATTATGTTGAGCATGGTCGTCTTGCCACAGCCGCTGGGACCGAGAATGGCGACAAACTCCGCCTCTCTGAACGCCAAAGAGACGCCTCTCAACGCCTGAACCGTTGTCGTTGCGGTCGGATAGTGTTTGACGATATTGTTGAGCCTTAACATATTCCACCTGCCTCTGCGTTTTGACAAACGCGGGAAATTGCGCCGTAGCGCGTCAGCCTTGATTTGTTTCTATACTTTTCAAAAGTTCCAAGCCTTTTGTCACGGTTTCGGATATGCGCAGGCACAGCTCCTGCAGCGAGAGCGTGCTCCTGTGATTGAACCAAAGTTTGAAGCACTCGCTTGTGCCCGCCGAGATGAACGCGGCGATATACTTTGCCCGCGCGGCGTCTATGTCAACATGATTGTCCTGCACGAAGCGTATGAACGCCACCACAACGCGCTGATTGAGCTTGTCCAACAGATGCCCCGAATTGCTTCCGCTGAGCAGATATCTGTTGGTGTCGTCGTAGGCAATGATCTCTTTTGCGATGGCGTCGAGCAAGGGATAGGGGTCGACCATGCTTTTGAGCCAATCGTTTTCGTTGACGATCTTGTCGAGGTTGGCGACGATCTCGTCCTCTATGGCGTCCCTGACGTCCGCGACGGACTCGTAGTACATATAAAAAGTGCTGCGCGTGATGCCCGCCTTTTCCACAAGCTCGCTCACGCTGATGGCAGCCATATCGCGGGTCTGGACAAGCTCGATAAAAGCCTGCCTTATGGCGCTTTTTGTCTTTATGACCCTTTTGTCCTTGTCCTGTCTGCTCATACACAATCATTTTATCATACATCAGTATGATATTTCCACAAATTCGGAAAAATTTTTTTATAAAAATTTCTTAATAAACCCCGCTTTTTGCACACGCTAAAAGAGCCGTAAGGCAACAGACAAAAAGTCAAAAGGAGAAGATCATGAAATTCAAAAAATCAAGAGGCTACAATCCTCCCCTCTCCCATTCCAACCTGACCGAACAGGAGAATTTACGCTCGCACTACGACCCGAACGGGAGTTGGACGGGCGTCCCCGACGGCGAGAGCGATCCCCCGACATACACAGAACCCATACACAGGGACGTGGAAGCGGGAGACGACAAGCACGCCGCCCCCGAGTGGCAACCCGCCACGCACAAGCCCACAGAACATATCACTCCGCATCATTCGGATGACATAGAGGCGGGAGAGGACTGCCCGCGAGACAATCGCGAATATCCCGCTCATCCGCACGACTGCGGCGAGGAACGCTATACGCAATGCACGGATGAGGACGACGCTTGGAAAGACGCGGAAGCGGCAGAGGACGTCTACGGCGATGAGGACGATGCTTCCCTCCCGCCGAAAAAGCCTTGGACGGGCTCGCATGACGCGGAAGCGGGCGAGGACGCGTGGGCTTTCACGCAAGAGGGCACAAACCCCGCCAACGCTTTCGGCTATCCCTCCATCCCCGACGGCGAACTGCCCATGGACAAGGCGGAAATAAGAGAGGATATCGTGCCCGTGCAGGACGCGGACGATCTGTAATAATCAAAACGCAAAGGCGCTCCCAAGCGGGAGCGCTTTTCCTTTCAAAAACAATCACGCGGTTTTCGGCTTTTTCAAATGCTAGCGCGGCTCAAAATGATTTGCCAAATACGCAAATCCGAAAAATCCGTCAAAGAAAAGCCCCGCGATCGCGGGGCGATATTCACTCGGGTTTGCGCTCGAGAGTTTTGAGATAGCACAGCGAACAGATGAACTGCACAAGCCCTATCACCACGCCCGCCACAAGCACCACGCAGTATTCGGAAGCAAGGTCCTGAATGTAGCCGATCATATCCGTCTCTGCGGGATGCGCTTCCGCGAGATATCCCACAAACAGCATGCCCACGCTCAGCAGGAACACGAGGATGGACCACACGAGGTTGAACGCCCTGCTGTACTTCTTGCCGCAAGCGGAAATGAACGCGACAATGAAATCCACCCCCGCAAAGACAAACAGCAATATGGGGATGAGGGACGCGCCGTAGCTTGCGACGACGGCGGCCTTGAAAGCGCCGAAATCTTTTATCATCATCTCGAAGTCGCCTATCGCGGAGAAATATGTAAATCCGAACGCGCTGTACGAGCCGAAATTGATGATACCCTTCTCCGCAAGATAGCCCACGACAAACAGCCCCACGAACAGCAGGGAGAGGATCATCATCAAGATGTTCCTTGTCGTGCCCGGGCGTTTGCCGCTCTTTTGCGCGACGGGTTGAGCGTCGAACGCCGCTTCCGCACGATCGGCGGAATTGACGTCGTTGAACTCCGTCGGGCGCGGAGCGTAGCTGTTGGGATAGGTCGCTTCCCTGTCTATCTTGTTCAGCTTGACGCCGATCAACACCCCACAGCAGGGGCATTTTATGGGATACTTATAGTCGTCGGGAAGCGTCGCCAAGTTTGCAGGCGGCTCAAACGAGATCTCCGATCTGCAAAAGGGACAACGCGTATACATCGGCATAATTTTCCGCCTCCTCGTTAAATCCTATGCTGTATACTATTATATTATTATCCTGCGTATAAGTCAAGGCGGGCGGTCAAAAAATTTTACTTCTTTCGCCGCTCTCTTCCCCGCCTCTTTCGACGCGCTTTTTTGAAGCGGAAAATCGAAAATTCGCCGAACGGCAAAATATCCGCTTCTCATTTGCCGCAAAACCGCGAACGTTGCAAAACAATTCGAGGCGCGAGCCCTAAAACACTCTGTCACAAGTTGCAATGCGCTTTTTGTTGTGCTACAATTTTGAAATGCAAAGCTGTCCTTTTGCGCCGAAATCGCCACATTTGACGCGGCGAAGGCGGACCGCGATATCATCGAAAACTCCTTAGGGGAAATCCCTAGGGGAAAGGAGACATTTTATGCAAACAAAAAGATTCAAGATCGTTTCTCTTATCCTCGTCGCGCTGATCGCGCTTGCGCTTGTCGTGACGCTCGCCGCATGCGACCGCTCTCTTGAGGACAGGATAAAGGAGCTGGAGGCGCAAGTCAACGGCTACGAGGCGTCCTATGAGGAAAAGGCGGTGACCATCTACGTCGGGGAGGAAAACAAGTTTACGCTTGTCACCCGAAGCGCATTTTTGCACGACGCGCTCAAAGAGCTGAAGCAAAAGGGCTTGATCTCGGAGTACGCCTATCAGGGCGAGGGGATATCCGCCTACGTCACAAAAATCGGCGGCTTGGACCAAGACGCGGCAAGCGGCAAATACTATTCCGTCTGGCACTCCGTCGACGAGTTTTCCCTCAAGAGCGTTTACTCGGGATATATGCCGACAAGAGGGGAACAGCGCGCAGAGGGCAAAGAGCCCTATCAAACTGTCTTTGTCGCAACGCACCACGACGGGAAACTGTTGTACTACTCCAACGTCGGCGTGGGACTTTTGCCGCTTGTAGACGGCGCGACGTACGCGATCTTTGTGGATTGACAAGTCGCAGAAAAAACGGTTTAACCGCTTGTTTTGACAGATAAACATGGCGTTTGAGAAAAAATCAAGACATAGGCGTTCGGGCGCGAGGTATGTCGTTTACGTCGCTTGCCTCTCCGCTCTGCTTACCGTGAGCAAGCTGGCGTTGTCCTTTGTGCCGAACGTGGAACTTGTCACGGCGCTGATCGTATGCTACGGATCCGCGCTTGGTCTTGCGTACGCGTTTCCCGCCTCCGTGTGCTTCTGCCTTGTGGAAATGGCGATCTACGGCGTGGGGAGTTGGAACATTCTGTATTTTGTGTATTGGCCCTTGCTTGCGGCGATATCCTCTTTGACCCTCAAGGGCAACAGGCTGTGGCTTGCGCTGATCATAGGCGCGGTGGGGAGCGTGCTGTTCGGCGTGCTGTCCGCCTGCGCGGACACAATTGTCGTCGCCGCGAACCTTGCGGGCAACATGCTCGGCAAATATTTTACGGCGTACTACATACGCGGGCTGTACTTCGACATTGTGCACACGGCGTCCTCTATCCTGACCATTGCGCTTTTGTATCTTCCCGTGGTCGCCGCGCTCAAACGCGCCCTGCCCCGCGCCTGCTTCATCCATATTTCGCGCGCGCGAGGGCTGACCGACATGTCCTACGTCTACGTCCGCGAGGAGCAAGCTCTTTGACCCCCGCTTGAACGACACGTTGAACACTGTTCGCTTGAACGTTGCCATTTGAAACCGCAAGAAAAGGCGCCCGAACTCGGACGCCGTTTGTTTTTGCTTGAGTCGCGCAAACGCTTTCCTCTTTTCGACCAAGCGTTCTCGATTTTTACACAAGCTCTTTTTTACAAGCTCTGTTTTTTTACAAGCTCTTTTCTTTACGCAACGGCGGGAGCTTGCATGGACAGCTCTTTTGTCATATAGTCGTCCACAAGCTGTTTCATTCTGTAATCCGTCGTGACAAAATCCGCGCCCAACTTGCTCACGCACAAGATGGTCTCCTTCGGCGTGTTCACCGTCCAAACACCCACTTCAAGCCCCGCGTCGTGGAATTTTTTGACCGTCTTTTCGGTCAGGAACCAATAGAAGCAGGAGAAGTCCATACGCTCGTCTATCGCCTTCTGCAATTTTTCCTCCTTCGTCTTTGCGATATACGACATGTCGCGAGGATGCTCCAAAAACGCGAGCAGTTGGAGCTTGACGTCCGCGTCAAGACTGCGGATATATTTCAGCTTTTTGAAGTAGAAGGAGATATACATGACCTTTGCTTCAGACGCCGCGACCTTTTGGAGCATCACGTCTATGTCCTCCTCGGTCATATACTCGTCCTTCAACTCGATGACGGCGGTCTTGTCCCCATTTTTGCATATGGAGAGGTATTCGTCAAAGGAGCACGCGTACTTTTCCTTGTTGTCCTTCAACGGAGTCGCCAACGCCTCTTCGAGCGTAATGTCGCGCACGTTTTCAACGCCCTTGATGGCGTCCCTGTCGTGCATGCAGATGATTTCCTTGTCGCTTGTCATCCAAACGTCTGTTTCTATGCCCCAAACGTAGGGGTCGTCGGCGGCAAGTTCAAACGCCTCTTTGGTGTTTTGATAGCCGTAGCCCTCCCCCTCTCCGCTGAGCCCTCTGTGGGCGATGAAGCGGACGCTTCCGTCATAGGACTCGGCAAACTGCTTGACCTTTTTTTGAGATATCGTCATAAATTTGAAGTTGTTGAAGCAGCCGAAAAGCACTCCGACAAGCGCCGCCGCGATCACGATCAAAATGATAAAAATGACAAGCGTCTTTTTCAATATCCTCATATTTGCCGTCCTCTCTTATTTGGAAATAATAATATAGTATTCGCCGTAAATTTGATTGTAACACAATTTTTTGACTTTTGCAACAACAAAAGGAGCGCCGGGACAAGGAGAAATGTTTGATTGTAAGTTTTGATACGCTCGGGTTGCAACATGCGGGAGCTTCCCCAATCTGCTTCAATCGGATATTTTTGTTGAAAACATGACAATGACAAGAATTTCGACGAAAAGGCTCGTTGAAGCACTGTTTTGTACAGCGCTCTTTTGAAGCGACGCCCTGTTCGCGCATTGTCGCGCATTTTGAAGCGTTGCCCTCAATCGTAGCGCACTTCTATGAGGTGAAGCCCTTTTGCGGGGAGGGTCTTGCCCGCGAGCGTGCGGTCCTTTGACAAGATCGCTTTTCGCACGTCCTCGACGGACAGCTTGCCCATGCCCACGTACACAAGCGTCCCCGCGATGATGCGCACCATGTTGTAGAGGAAGCCGTTGCCCGTCACCGAGATGTCCACCGTGCAATTGAACTCCTCCCCCGTCGTGAGGTTGAGAAACATCGGGACGTCCGCAAGCTCGGAGGGGAGAGAGGCGAGGGGGACGATGGGCAAAGTCCCCGCGGAAATGTTGACGGAATACACGGTGCGGACGGTGTTTTTTATGACGCTTCCCGCCGCCTCGAAGCACTTGAAGTCGTGCGTGCCCTCTATCTCCTTTGCCGCCTCCCGCATGGCTGCGAGGTCGAGGGGAACGGGGATATGCTCGTGCGTGGGGTCCAGCAAGGGACGGCGGTGGCGGGAGAGATACAGCCTGTACGCGTACGTCTTGCGCTTTGCGCAAAAGCGGGCATTGAAGTCCTCGCTTGCCTCCTCGCACAACAACATGCTTATGTCGTCGGGGAGCACCGCGTTCACTGCAAATGGTATCTTTTCGGCAGGAATGGAAGTTTCCGCGTCAAAGTGTATCACCTGCCCCTCGGCGTGCACTCCCGCGTCCGTACGTCCGCTTGCCGTGGCATGCGTGGGCGCGCCGAAAACCTTTTCCAGAGCCTCTTCAAGCGCCTGCTGTACGCTGAGTCCGTTGAGTTGGCGTTGCCAGCCCACATACCCGCTGCCAAGATAGGATATGACCGCCTTGTATCTCACACCAAACCTCCGAAGATCAATTTGTCCATATATATCCCCACGCTTGCGAAATAGTATCTGTCAAGCAACACGACCACTATTGTCCCAAGCACAAGCAGAGCGGCGATAAGGTCCGCAAAGCGCAAAGTCATGCGCTTGTACTTCGTGCGCTTGTCCGTGGCGTTGTAACAGCGCGCGTCCATGGCAAACGCGAGCTCGTCCGCCCGCCTGAACGAGTTGACGATGAGAGGGATAAGCACCGACACCATCGCCCTGATACGCGCAAACAGCGACCCCGAGTCAAACGCGGCGCCCCTTGCCTTCTGCGCGGCGATAAGTTTGTTTGTCTCCTCGAAAAGAGTGGGAATGAAGCGTAGCGCGATGGACATGATCATCGCAATGTCCCTTACGGGCACTTTGATGAGTTTCAAGGGGGACATGAGGCTCTCCAGCCCGTCCGCGATCTCCACGGGAGTGGTCGTGAGGGACAGCAGGGACGCGCCCGAGATCAAAAGCACAAGCCGCAAGACCATCTTTATTGTCAAATGGACCCCGTTTGAGGTGATGGTGATGAAGCGCCAATGAACAAGCACTTCGCCATCCTTGACCAAAAACAGGTTGAGAATTGCGGTGATCAGCACGATCAGCATGACGCCTCTCACCGACCTAAGCACCGAGAGAATGGGAAGCCGCGCGACGATCACCGTGAAAACTAGAAGCGCCGCCATAAGGATAAATCCGAAATAGCTCTTGATGAAAAACATGCCCACGACGTACGCCAACGTCAAAAGCAACTTCACTCGCGCGTCCAGCCTGTGCACGGGGGATCGGGTGGGATAATACTGCCCGAAGGCGACGTCCTTAAACATCTTCCCCCTCCTCGTCAGGCGTTTTGCGGCAGACGGCGCAAGAGTCGTCTTGGGATCTCATATCCCCTTCCTCCGCGCACGTAGCCTCGGCGGTTTGCGCTTCGTCCGCAATGCCTTCCTTTTGCTTCAAAAGCGCCGCGAGCGCCTCTTCAAGCTCGTCCATATCTATGATCTGCGGGGGAAGTTGTATCCCGCGCTCTTCAAGCATATCCGCGACGCGCTTTGCGGGCGGGACTTCAAGCCCTATGCTCTCCACAAGCGCGCGGTCGCCGAAAATCTGTTTCGGCGTGCCGTCCGCGACGATCTCGCCGTCCTTAAGGGCGATCACTCTGTCCGCCACAGACGCGATGTCGTCCATGTTGTGCGAGACGATCAGCACGGTGGGCGAAACTTCCCGCCTAAGCCTTCCTATCAAGTCCAAAAGCTCCCGCCTGCCCACGGGATCCAGCCCCGCGACGGGCTCGTCCAACACGAGGACCTTTGGTTGCATGGCGATCACGCCCGCGATCGCGACTCTTCTCTTCTCCCCGCCGCTGAGGTCGAAGGGGGAGCGCTCGGCAAAACCTTCGTAGTTTAAGCCGACAAGTTCGAGCGCGCGCCGCACGCGCAAGTCTATCTCCTCTTTTGACAACTTCATGTTTTTGGGGCCGAACGCGACGTCTTTTGCCACAGTATCCTCGAAAAGTTGATATTCGGGATATTGAAAGACCATGCCGACTTCGAAGCGGAGCCGCGCCCTCTCCTTGCGTTTGGACGCGTCCAAGCCGTTGACAACGACGGAGCCGCGCTTTTTGTCCTGAATTCGTATCAGCCCGTTGAGATGCTGTATCAACGTGCTCTTGCCGCTTCCCGTCGCGCCGACGACGCCTAGGACCGTCCCCTCTTCCACCGACAGGTCCACGTCTTTGAGCGCCTGCTTCTGATAGGGGGTGCCTTTGGAGTATATGAAGCTGAGATCTTTTATTTCAATCGCCGACATATGCCCTCCACAAGCTCGTTTTCGTCCAAGATCGCGCCAAGCTCGAAGCCGCGCTCTGACAGTCTGTTCGCAAGCTGCGCCACGGGCGGAAGCGTCAAGCCGCACGCGCCGAGCACGGAAGAGGCGAACACCTCTTTCGGCGAGCCGTCCAACACAAGTTTGCCCTTTCGCAACACGAGCACGCGCTGTGCAAGCGCCGCCTCTTCCATGTTGTGAGTGATGTTGATGACCGTGATGCCCTCTTTGTTCAGCCTGCCCACGACGTCCAAGACCTCCCGCCTGCCCACGGGATCGAGCATAGAGGTCGCCTCGTCCAATATGAGCACTTCGGGCTTCATGGCAAGCACTCCCGCAATGGCGACGCGCTGTTTCTGCCCGCCGCTGAGTTTGGACGCGGTGCGCGAGGCAAACTCGCTCATTCCAACCGCCTCGAGCGAGGAGCGGACGCGCTCGGCGATCTCTTCTCCGGGCAAGCCGAGATTTTCGGGGCCGAAAGCGATATCGTCCTCTATGATGGTCGCGACTGTCTGGTTGTCGGGATTTTGAAAGACCATGCCCACGCGTTTGCGTATCTCGAAAGTGTTTTTTTCGTCCGCAGTGGACATGCCGTCCACAAGCACTTCCCCCGAGGAGGGGACGAACAGCCCGTTCAAAAGTTTGGCGAGGGTGCTTTTGCCGCTGCCGTTCATGCCGACAAGGGCGATATTTTCCCCTTTTTCCACGGAAAAACTCAGGCCCCGTATCGCTTTGAGGCCCGCTCCCTCTTTGAGGGCGTAAACATATCCGACGTCTTTCAACACAAGTTGCGCCATAAGCGGATTATATCATATCGCGCGCGTTTTGAAAAGCAATAAGGAACTCTTCTTCCGAAAAGAGGATTTTTTGTGCCCGACAGCCCCGACAATTAGATTGTCAAAATCCGCGGCGTGTGCTAAAATGTTTTGTATGAGTGGAATTTTCGAACTTTTGCAGCCCATAAGCGAGGAGGAGGCAAGCAAGTTGCATCCCATGTCGCTCGCGTTTGTCGGGGACGCCGTTCAACTGCTCTACGCGCGCACTCGGGTGACCGTGGGCTCCGATCGCAAGACCGCCGCCCTCCACTTCGAGGTGACGAAGATCGTGAAAGCGGTGGCGCAGGCAAAGGAAGCGGAAGCTCTTCTGCCCCTGTTCACCGAGACGGAAGCGGACATTTTCAGACGGGCGCGCAACTGCAAACTTCAAACCTCCGCCAAGCACGCCGAACCCGCGGAGTATCACAAGGCGAGCGGGCTTGAAGCGGTGCTGGGATTTTTGTATCTGACGGGCAACACAAAAAGGCTGGACAAGTTTTTGACCATCGCCTTTTCCTCGGACTCGCGGTCCGAATGACTTTGTAGGAGCAGGATATGTACATATACGGCAGAAATCCCGTCAAGGAAGCGTTTCGGGCGGGCAAAACGGTGGACAAGCTGTTTCTTGCCAAGGGGTCCTCGGATCCCGCGCTTTCCGCTGTCAAATCGCTCGCGCGGCAACAGCGCGTCCCCATAAGCTATGTGGACAAGGCGGGGCTGGACGCGCTTGCGGGAGGAGGCAATCATCAAGGGGTAGTCGCCGCCGTCACCGACTTTCGGTACAGCGATCTTGAGGACATCACCGCGCTTGCAAAAAGCCGCGGCGAGGACCTGCTTGTCGTGCTTTTGGACGGCATCACGGACCCGCACAATCTTGGGGCTATCGTGCGCAGTGCGGAGTGTTTCGGCGCGCACGGAGTCGTCATTCCAAAGCACAGGAGCGTGAGCGTTTCGGACACCGTGATCAAGGTCGCATGCGGCGCGACGGAGCATATCCCCATTGCAAAAGTCACAAACATCAACGACGCGATCAGGGAGCTGAAATCGCAAAATGTGTGGGTTTATGCAACCGATTTTGACGGTGAACCCCCAAAATGCGCAAATTTGACGGGAGACGTCGCGCTTGTGATAGGCAGCGAGGGCGAGGGCATACACAGGCTGACGAAGGAGCTTTGCGACGGCGTTTTGACGATCCCGCAATACGGGCTTGTCAACAGCCTCAATGCGTCTGTCGCGGCAGGCGTCGTGCTTTACGAAGCGGCAAGACAAAGACATCAAACGAGGTAGATATGGCGGCGAGCGACAACGAATTGGCGGCGGCGGCAAAGGCGGGAGACGCGCTTGCGGAAGAGCAATTGATCGCAAGATATATGGGGCTTGTGAAGTCTGTCGCGCGCTCCTTTTTTGTCACGGGCGCGGAGCTTGAAAGGGACGATCTTATCCAAGCGGGCATGCTTGGGCTTGTGAAAGCGGCGCGCAGTTTTGACGCGGGCGGCAAGGCGTCCTTCAAGACCTACGCCTCGCGGTGCGTGCGCAACAGCATGGTGGACGAACTTCGCCGAAGCTCCGCCCTGCCAAGCGACCCTCTGCCCGAAAGCACAGTCGAGGACGGGCATCCCGCCCTGCTTTGGGAGGCTATCTCCGCGGAGCTATCCCCCGAGGAGCTGTCCGTGCTTGAAATGTATCTGGACGCGTGCAGTTACAAGGAGATATCCGAAAAGTTGGGGATAGAGCTGAAGCGCGTGGACAACCTCATCTATTCAATGCGCAAGAAGCTCAAACGCATGCTCGGCGAGGGCGTTTGAACAAAATTTTGTCGGCAAAGGCAAAAAACGCTTTACAAATTTCTTTTCTTCTTATAAAATATTTAGGCATATGCGAAAAGAAACGCATATAAGATCCTTTCCCGAAAGGGACGCAAGACCAAAAGGAGGTATGGCTATGGATAAGTATGAGATTCTCTACATCATCCGTTGCACAGTCGATGACGACCAAAAGCAAAAGGTCGTCGACAAGTTTGAAGCCTTGGTCGGCTCGCTGGGCGGCACCGTCGACATGCTCGAAAAATGGGGCATGAAAAAGTTCGCCTATGAGATCGACAAGCAGGACGAGGGCTATTACGTGCTCATGAACGTCACCTGCTCAAAGGAAGCTCAAGCCGAGATCGACAGGCAAATGCGCAATGATGAATCCGTTATCAGGCAAATGATTCTGAAAAAATAAGGAGAAAGTTATGAATAAAGTTTTTTTGATTGGCAATCTGACAAGGGATCCCGAGCTGTCCTCGACTTCAAACGGGATCAAGTTTTGCAGATTTACGCTTGCCGTGTCCCGCAGTTACGCCAGCTCGCGCGACGGCAAGAAGGAAACCGATTGGATCCCCATCGTGGTTTGGAGAAATCAGGCTGAAAACTGCGCTCGCTTCCTCAAAAAGGGCAGCCGCGCCGCGGTCAGCGGAAGCATCCAAACAAGAAGCTATGACGGGCAGGACGGCAATCGCCGCTATGTCACCGAGATCGCCGCGGACGAAGTGCAATTCCTCTCCACAAGAAGCGAAGAGGACAGAAACGACGACGTTGATTTCGACGACCTCAAGCCCATCGACGAGGATCTCCCATTCTGATTTATAAGGAGTTTTGATTATGGCTGAAGAAGTAAAGGCACCGCGCCCCAACAAAAGAGCGCCCAAAAAGAAGGTTTGCACATTCTGCGTCGAGCACGTCTCTTATATCGATTACAAGGACGTAGCAAAACTCAGGAAGTATATCACCGAAAAGGGCAAGATCCTGCCCCGCCGCATGAGCGGTGTGTGCGCAAAGCATCAACGCCCCCTCGCCGTCGCGATCAAAAGAGCCCGCCAAATGGCGCTTTTGCCCTACAAGGCAGACTGATTGCACCAATCATCGCGACAAAGCCGAGCACACGCTCGGCTTTTTGTTTTGCGACACATTTTGTGCAAAAGTGTTTTGGTCTACGCCGTCGCCATGCTCGGCGCCGCCGCCATGTCGGGCAGAGGCTTTACGCACCTGTCATAGGCAAATTTGAGCGTCCATGCGGAGACTGCGGCGGTCAAGACCTCCACGATAGGGAAGGTCACCCAAACGAGGGTCAAGACTTTGTCCGAAAGCGTAAACAAAAATGCGATCGGGAGCACCAGCGCGCAGAGGCGCAAGAAGGATATCAGAAGCGGAAACAGCGAGTATCCGAACGCTTGCAAAACGCCCTGTATCGCAACGCTGAACGCCATAAAGACGTACCCGACGGCGGCTATGCGGATGGCTGTCGCGACTGTGGCTTTTATGGCTTCCCCTCCTTCTCCGCTTGCCATTCCGAAAAGTTTGGCGAGAAGATCGGCGAGACATTCGAACAAAATCGCGATCACGGCGGCGACGATGAGTGAGTCGAGTATTCCATACTTGATACACTCCCGCACCCTCTCCTTGCTTTTGGCTCCGTAGTTGTACGACAAGACGGAAATGATCGTGTTGGACAAGCCGAAGCAAGCAAACAGCGCGAATTGCATGATTTTGTAATATATCCCGAAACTGCCCTGCAAAAGCTCCGCCGTCTCGTGGTTTTTGACCGTGCCGAGGACGCTCGTCATGCCAAGCATCATCACGGACAGAAGCCCTTGCATTATCGCCGCGGAAATGCCGATCTTGTAGATGCCCTTGATGATCGTCAGGTTCGGTATCATGGCTTTGAAGCTGTTTTTGATCTCTTTGTTCGCCAAATAATGGAACAGCATCGCCACGACGAGGGAAAGTATCTGCCCTATCACCGTCGCCCAAGCCGCGCCGTCTATGCCCATCTTGCAGGGATAGATAAAGACATAATCCAGCACGATATTCGCAAGCGCGCCCGATATCTGCGCTATCGTGGAAAAGAGGGTCTTTCCCGTCGCCTGCAAAAAGCGCTCGTACACGGTGAAGCCTATCGCGCCGAAGGAAAAACAACAGCATATCTTCAAATAGCTCGCGCCCATTTCGCACGCTTTGGCATTCGCGCCCGCTTGCATGGCTATGAACGCGCGACAGCCGAACAGCCCGAACAGCAAAAACAGCACATATATGCAAACGCCTAGGAATATCCCGTTCCCCACCGTTTTCGAAACGCCGTCTTTGTCCTCTTCCCCAAGTTTTTTGGACAGCAAAGCGTTTATCCCGACGCCCGTTCCGACGCCGATCGCAATGATGAGAAGTTGGATCGGGAAAGCATAAGTCAGCGCAAGATTTCCCGCAATGCCGTCGCTGCCCATATTGATCACAAACGCTGTGTCCACAATGTTGTAGACCGATTGCAAGATCATGGAAACTATCATGGGCAGCCCCATCTTCCAAATGAGTTTGTTCATGGGCACAGTGCCCATTTTGTTTTGTTTGACTTCCATTTTTTCCTCACAAAAAAATGCGCAAGCCCGAAGCCGGACTTACGCACAATATAGCTACTCGCTTGTGCATATTGTAGCACTTTCACCGCAAAATTGCAATTTTTTTTGCCTCGCAAAAATCAAAAATTTTCCGAGACGGACCGCTCCTTTTGCCTCCTCTCGACAAAAAAACCTATGTCAAGTTGATGATCTTTCGACCCATCTTTTCCGCTTTCCGCTTGTACTTTGCGGAGTTGCTCTCTTCCCGAACGACGTGCATGACAAGCAAGTCCGAGTTGTCGATGATCCACTCGTTCCGCCTCTCTATCGCCGCCTTGAAGTGGACGTTGCCAAGCTCATGAGGGATGATCACCTCGTTATAGTATTCCTCATAGCTGTCATAGTCTGCGACGGGATACGGAAGCACAAGTATAAGACAGCTGTTGTGCGTCCCCACGTCGCGTTGGACGCTCTTGATGACCGAGGCGACCATGATGTCAAACTCCCCGTTCCGTCCCACGTAAAACTCGACGAACTCTTCCTCGTCAAGCAGTTTTCGGATAACCGTCCGAAGCTGTTCCTCGACCTGCCGAAAATGCTCGACCTCTTTGTGCCCCAAAAATCCGACTTTGAAAATATCCACCGCTCGCTCCTCAACAAAGAAGCGCCGCCCCAAAGTGGAACGACGCCCTGTAGTTACCGTCCCTTGGTTGCGACGCCAAATAAACCTCTTTCGTCTAAAAATCGGCTGGAACGGTATTACTACCATTTTTAGCCTTTTTTTAGACTACCTATGACGGTCCCGCTTTGGGTATAGAGATTTACTTTTAGCGTCGCAGCGCTATTATAGCATTTTCATCAAGAAATATCAAGAGAGAAACACACTTGTTTGCAAGATAACTGCCCATTGCTCCGCCCATGCCCACTGCCCGCCCTTACAAAAACGAGCGCGCACAACACAAAATTCACCCTATCAGCCCATCATGCAAGCATGGCAAGGTGGCGGATTATTCTACCCCTGCCCACCTTATGCTCTTTTTGCGCAAGCGCAAAAAGAGCAAGCTCCCTCAATCGCTAGTTCGAGTCAGCTCAGTGGACTCGTAGCGCGCAACGCGCGCGTAATAGCGGAACGGAGTGAGTTTACTCACGGGAGTGAAGCGTCAGCACCGAGAGGTGGTTCGCCCGCCATGGGCGGGGGCCAGTGCTTGCACTTGCCAAGCATGGCGAGAAGATGGGTTTATTCTGCCCCAACCCACCTTATGCTCTTTTTGCACTTGTGCAAAAAGAGCAAGCTCCCTCAATCGCTAGTTCGAGTCAGCTCAGTGGACTCGTAGCGCGCAACGCGCGCGTAATAG
>CANQNC010000018.1 GCA_947625145.1 uncultured Clostridia bacterium | reverse complement strand
TTTGAATATTGCAGAAGTTTGACGGAAATCACAATTCCCGACAGTGTGCAAAGTATAGGCAGTTATGCATTTGCCGATTGCACGGGCTTGCGGACTGTTACAATAGGCGAAGGCGTGCGAAGCATAGGCGATGGGGCATTTGAATATTGCAGAAGTTTGACGGAAATCACAATTCCCGACAGTGTGCAAAGTATAGGCAGTTATGCATTTGCCGAGTGCACGGGCTTGCGGACTGTTACAATAGGCGAAGGCGTGCAAAGCATAGGCGATAGCGCATTCAATGGTTGCACAGGCATTACAAAGATAATCGCAATGTCTCTTAAGAGTTGGTGCGAGATAGAATTTGTAAGTAATGATGCCAATCCTTTGTATGTTACTGATGGTAAAGCGCAATTGTGTTTTGATATAGTGGTATATTTTACAACACTTACTATCCCCGCGGGCACAACAAGAATAGGCAGTTATGCGTTCTATAAACAAAAAGATATAACCACGGTTGCAATCCCCGACAGCGTACAAAGCATTGGCAACTATGCATTCTATGGATGCACGAGTTTGCAGACGCTGTCAATGGGCAAAGGAATGAAAAACATTGGGGCGGACGCGTTCAGAGGCTGTGCGAATTTGCGCGTCCTTACTGTTGGGAAAGAAATGGAAAGCATTGGCAGTTGGGCGTTTTCGGGTTGCGCAAATTTGCAGGAGGTCTATTATGAGGGAACAAGCAAGGATTGGGAGAAAATTTCAATAGAAAGCGCAAACAGCAATCTGAGATCTGCCAAACGCTATTATTTCAGCGCGCAGGATCCATATCAAAATGACACGGCAGCGGAAGGCGAGGAATATTGGCATTGGAATGCGGATAGTTCCGCGCCCGAAATATGGGCTAAGCAGGATTGAGGACAAGTCAAATGAGATCCGCAAAAGAGTAAGCAGACAAAGAACAACTTAGACGTTTTAAGCAAAGGGAGAGCGGGAGGCTCTCTCTTTTGCATAGAGGCGGCCGAACGCGGGTCGGGAGTGTTGCCGACGTTGGTTTTCAGTGTTCTGATTGGGCGGTTTGAGGTTTTGAGTACAAGTCCGCATACTGTGCGGGCGAGGGCGTGGACTTGAAAATATGTGCAACAGTATATTATGTTGTGCATGCGAGCGCCTTATTTGTCGTCGCGAGAGCGCGCGGCGCGAGGCGGGCGATAGGTTAATTTTTTTTTATCTTCCCGCGGGTATGTCGCAATGGCTTGCCAAGGGCGGGGAGTTGTGGTATGATAAAAAATATCTTTGAAAATATCTTTGCAGTCGTATGGCGCGCATGCGCGGGCGGCGGAGGGATAGGATTGATCTGCCAAATCGGCTTTTGCGCGAATGACGTGCGCGAGCGCGATTTGGTCGGCGTAAAAAAGCTGTCTTGGAGGCAATTATGCGCAACGGAAAACATATCGCAAAAATTATGGCGCTTGCATTGTTGCTTGTGTTGGCGCTGACCGCGTTGCTTGTCGGGTGCAACAAAAATCACGAGTGGAACGTTGTCGTTGACAAACAGGCGACTTGCGAGGAGGATGGGCTTCAACACAGGACGTGCACTGTGCACGGCGAAACCGAGGAGCCTGAAGTCATCCCCGCTTTGGGGCACAGCTTCAAGCTGAAAAACGGTTCCGAGGGCCCCGAGACCTCCGCGGACAGAGTTTGGAGTTTCGACGAAAAAAATCATTGGCATGAGTGTACGCGTTGCGAAGAAAGGTTCGACGAGACGGGGCACTCTTTCAACGACGATTTCGAGTGCGAGACGTGCGGATTTGCGCAGTTTGAGTACAGCGAAAACAGCGACGAGACCTACACGTTTGTGAAGTACAACGGCTCGTCCGCAACCGTGGAGATCCCTGCGACATACAAGGGCAAGGCGGTGACGGCTATTGCAAAAAACGCGTTCAAAAACTCAAAGATCGCGGATATCAAGTTGCCGTCGTCGCTTGTGCGCATAGGCAAAGACGCGTTTTTCAACACCGCGTCCCTCAAAGCCGTGAGAGTGCCGAGCTTGCAACAATGGTGCGGCATAGCGTTTGAAACGTACTCCTCCAACCCCTTGAACAGGGATCTCGGCGCGGAAAGCAAAACTTTGTATGTGGGCGACGCGGCTGTGGAAGGCGCGCTGGATATCCCCGACGGAGTGGAAAGCGTGGGCGAGTACGCGTTCTATGGCTACGGAAAGATAAATTCCGTCACAATTCCGTCCTCTGTGACAAGCATAGGCTACAGGGCTTTCTATCTGGGAGTCGCCGAGGGAGACGCGGGCATAACCGCCGTCAACATTTCCTCGCTTGCAAGCTGGAGCATGATAGAGTTTTCAAGCGACAAGGTGGACGTCGGCAAGTGCTATGCAAATCCCCTCTGCTACGGAGCGGAGCTGAAACTTGACGGCGTAAAGGTGGAGGGCGCGCTGGATATCCCCGCCGAGGCGACGTCTATCGGCGCGTTCGCGTTTTGCGGATACGCTCCCATCACTTCGGTCAAGATCCCCTCATCCGTCCAAAAGATAGGGCGCAACGCGTTTGAGGGGTGCTCGGGGCTTGTCAGCGCCACTGTCAACGCCGCGGTCACGGAGATTCCGCGCGGCATGTTCGACGGCTGCGAAAATTTGGCGTCCGTCACTCTTCCGTCCGTTCAAATCATAGGGCAGAGAGCGTTTGCGGGCGACGCGGCGCTCAACGAGTTTGTTCTTCCCTCTTCCGTCACGCAGATAGGCGACCTTGCGTTTTACGATTGCGCGGCGCTGACGTCCGTGGCGTTGCCCTCTACGCTCGACAGCGTGGGCAAGCACGCTTTCTATGGCTGCGTAGGGCTGAACGAGGTGCGTATCGACAGCGTTGACGCCTTCATGCAAGTGGAATTTGCGACATCCACGTCCAATCCTCTCTATTACGGGCGCAAGCTCGTGGACGGGAGCGGCGAGGTGACCCAGATCAGCGTAAACGCCGCGGTCTTGCCATATGCGTTCATCAACTGCTCGTCTTTGAAGAGCGTCTCGTTCGGCGAGGACGCTACGTCCATAGGCGAGTACGCCTTTGCGGGCAACTCCTCTTTGAGCGGATTTATATTCAACGAAAAGGCAAGCTCGACTTCCGAGGATGCGCAACAGCCGCGCGCGATCGGCGCACACGCCTTTGAAAATTGCGTTTCGCTGACCGACGTCACTCTTCCCGCAAGCCTCGAGAGCGTGGGTGAAAACGCCTTCAATGGCTGTTTCAGGCTTGTGCATGTCCGCAACCTCAGCGCCGTCAGAGTCAGCGTGGACGCGTATATGTACGGCGAGGTCGTCGGCAAGGACGCCGAGTTTGCAAACGAACTCCGCAACGACAACGGGCTACTGCTGTTTACTGTCAACGAAAAGGTCTACCTTTTGGGCTATACGGGCGCGCAGACCGAGCTCGATCTGTCTGACGAGCAGATAGACTTCATCTATCCCTACGCGTTTGTCGGCACGGCGGTCACTTCCGTGGTCTTGCCCTCCAAGGTGGAAAGGGTGGGCGAGTACGCCTTTGTCGATTGCAACGTCCAAAGCGTGACTTTCGGCGAGGAAGTTACGGAGATATCCTACTACGCGTTCGGGCAGAGCGTGCAGACCATTCATTTCAACGGCGCGTCGACCGCGTGGGAGGACATAGACAAGGACTCCGAATGGGACAGCGAGATGTCAGGCGACTATCAAATCGTGTGCACCGACACCACCATTCAAAAAAGGCAAAACGCCTGACAAAAGGCAAAAATTTCAAATCAACAACCACGATCCCCGCACAAAAGCGGGGATTTTGTATGCGTATTTTCCATGCCCCAACCTCAGCCATAGCGGCTTCGCCTTACAAGCCTATCGTCCCGCCTCAAATTCGGCTGTGACAGTATCCCATCAGAAGCTCTATTTGCTATGCAATGGTCAATCAAAATTCCGATTTGACATACAATATCAAATCAAAACTCGGATTTGAATTGTATTATCCTATAAAACTCCGATTTAACGCAAATTATCCGATTAGAGCACCGCTTTGTCGCATGAAATAAATCCGACCGCCGCTTGACATGCGATATAAACAGAACTCCGCTTTGACGTAAAATATTCCATAAAACTCGAATTTGAAATGCTATAATCTATAAAATTCAAATTGACATAAATTATACGATTAGAATGTCGCTTTCGTCATACGATATACAAACAAAATGCTGATTTGACATCGCGATATACAAACAAAACGTCGCTTTATCTCGCAATACCCGCGCTTAGGCAAAAAAGAAACGCTCCGAACATTCGAAGCGCAACTTTTGCGACCTGACGATCCGCTTTGGCAGGAGCTATAGGAATCGAACCTACACTGTGGGAGTCAGAGGCCCATGTGCTACCACTACACCAAGCTCCAACGCTGACAGCATTATATATCATACCGCCAAAAATTGCAAATACTTTTGCACTATTTCCAAAAACAAATTGTTATTTCTTGACTTTTGCGCTTCGAATTGCTAATATGTTTTAGCACAACGCCACGCACAATGCGCGTCGAAAAAAATTTGTCCAAGCAATTCAAACGGGGTGTAGCGCAGTTTGGTAGCAAAGGCGGGTGACGCTTTGCTATAACATGCGCGCACTGCGGGGGAAACCAACAGCAAACCCTCGGACGGATTTGCGGAAACACAACAACTTAACAGCCTATTCGGGGTGTAGCGCAGTTTGGTAGCGCGCATGGTTCGGGACCATGAGGCCGCGAGTTCAAGTCTCGCCACTCCGACCAGCTCAAAAAAGCGTATCGACCTGATGCGCTTTTTGTTTTTGCAAAAAGCGCGATAAAGGTCATGCGCTTTTTTGAGCTACTCCGCGCACAAAAAATGTACGCTTCACAATTCGTATTTGGCAAGATGCAATGCTTCGGAGTCAAAAATGCTCATGGCTCGCTATTTTTGTGCTTGGGGTCACTCAGACAAAGGTCAATATTTAAATTGCTTTATTTTTGCTTATTTTTTGTGATTTTTTGCGCTGAATGAAAATTTCAGTGACGCTCAATTTTGCGCAATCGTGTGCCGATTCGCCGGTGGCGAAGTCTTGCACGGCGGTGGCTTCGTCCCGCTGTCGGCTATGCCGCCACCGCCACCGTAAGGGCTGTGAAGTGACGGAAACCCCCACTTCACAGAATTTTAGAGCCTACGGCGCGATTTGTTTGTTTTTGAATATGTTTTACACTGTTTTGAATTTGCTTTGTCCCTATTTTGGTACAGTATTTATGCTATATTGATTTTACACAAATAAACACCATCTTACGTTGGTGAAATAAAATTGAGGTTGTTAATGCGATCATTGTATGCTATTATTAAAATAATAATACAAATTATGAAGCAGAAATGAAATGATAAAAAGGAGGAATAATTATGATTAGTAGTGAATCTGTTTCGCGAAAATGTTGCGCGACTTGTATTTATTGGAATGGAAAGGTAAAGTTTAGTTCCGGATTTTGGGGGGACAAAGTCACATTTGACGATTCCGAAGTTGCTAAGTGCAATAAAAGTTCGGTTTTTTTGTCTAGAACATGCAAAGGAACAGATGGGCACGGATTTTTTTCGTGTAGCGATTGGAAACAAAGATATTGATTAATACAGGAGCTCTATATCATGAACTACTACGAGAAAAGAAATTTATTTACTTATGCAACAAAGGAGCTATCGCAGGACGCGTTTTTAATGTGGCTGTTCAACAGCTACGACGATGAAGAGGTCGCTCCCGTCGCCTATGCGCTTTTGCGAAAATTCTGTCGCGATTTCGGAGAGGACGATGAAATTCTTTCTTTGGAAACAAGGGCGCAGTGGTGCAGGATTGACATTTCTGTTTGTTTTGAAACGAATAAAGGGAAGAAGTATGCGCTCTTCATCGAGGATAAGGTCGATTCGGGCGAACACAACCAGTTGGAAGAATACAATAAGTATATCAAGAAATCGGAGGAAGAAGGGAACGAGGTTAGAAAAATCTATTATAAGCCCGGATATTTGTATCCTGATGAAATCGAAAGAGTTGAAAAAGCTGAGTGGGAACACTACGATATTCATCAAATCTACGCGCTCTTAGAACCGTATGAGAAAACATGCAAAAATTCCATTGTGCGGCAGTATATTGAACATATCCTTGCAAGAAAGAAAGCCCTTTCCACAACGGAGAAACCCCAAAAAGACGATAATCAACTTGATCATCTTGCATGGTTCGCTTTTTACAAGAATACAGTGATTCCGCATCTTGAAAGGGAATTCGGGAAGAGAGGGGCTGTATTTGGTGCATGGCACGTTGGGCAGTATTCATATGTCTGTCTACCTGTACATCATAAAAATGAAGAGCATATTCCTTATCTTGAAATTCGCAGCCGTGACTGCGCCGATGGGAAATTTTCGGCACTTATTCTCTGTTACGGAATGAACGAAGCGTATATTCCAAAGCAGGAAGTGCTCATCGAGCGAATCAAAAATAGTGAGTTGTTCGAATCCAAAAATCTGCATCATTACAAAAATGGGAGAAAAATCTTCCCCAAGCAGATTGGCTCTACGAAAGAGGGACTTTTGAAAGCAGGAAACACCGAAGAATTCATCGCAGTAGCTAAAATGTGCGTTCGGGAATTTCTTGACCTCATGAAGGCTTGGGATTGAATGTTTATTTTCGAATGCCTAACCTTCGTATCACGTGCTCCCCAAATAGCAATTGGACAGTCATTTGGTGAAACAAAGACACTAATATTTGCGAGAGTGCACTTAAGGTGCACTCTTGTATTATACCGGCAGAACGTGCTCGCACGAGATGACGGTATAAGGCAAGGGTGCGTCAAAAGATCATCGAGCTTTTGACGTGGAACGAGCTTGCTTGCAAGCGAAGTACCAATTGTGCACCGAGCAAATAAACGATATACAACGAGGAAGTACCAAGTTCCGATTAGGTTTGGCAGAGCGTGCTTGCACGGGCTGTTGTGTGTGAAAAATGAGAGTAAATCAACAGGATCACCGAGCCTGTTGATTGGTACAACGACCCGAAGGGGAGGAAGTACCATGTTCCATTTGAATTGCGTGCTTTTTTGGAAAGCGCGGGGCGAGGAGAGAGGGGTGTCGAAGATCGCGCATAAAAATGCGGGAAATGTGTTTGATTTCGGAGTAGGATATGATATCATATCCTAAAGGGCGGGCGCGGCGTGCTCGCGGGGAGTTTGCTGTGAGAGGAAAGACTTTTGACTTGAAGAGGATAGGGCTGTTTGCGCTGTTGCTTGTGCTGGCGAGCGCGTTGTGCGTTGCGTGCCGCGCGGGGGTCGCGCATGCGGAGGAGGCCAAAGAGACGTATTGGAGCGCGGAGCGGGCGCCCGTGATATACGGCGCGATAGAGATATCCATCCCTCTCGGCGCGGTGGATGAGTTCGACTTTTTGGATCCTCGTTTCCGCACGTTTGCAAACGATTTCGAGGACGGAGACATTGACGCGAAGCTCGTGGCAAACGATGTGCAGGCGGATCGCGAGGGCGATTACAATTTGAAATACGAAGCGCGGGACAGCGACGGCAATCTCAGCGCGCAGACAGTGCCCGTGCACGTCACGGCGGGCGGCGAGGTGGTCGTGAAGCGCAGAATGTACGCCATTGCGTCGAATTGGAGCACGTCAAACGCGGGCTTTTCGCGTTGCGACTCGGGGGACAGGCAGATCTTGGGCGTATATATGCCCGCGGGCTCCGCGATAGACATACGGGTTTTAAGCAACAATTTGCTTGCGACGACGGGAAACGGAAAGCTGAGGCTGAGTTTGCTGAACAACGACTCGCAAACCGAACTTTCCGCCGATATATCTTACGGCGAGTATACGACGATGCGAAACACGGTGGACGTGGGTTGCGTGCCCCTCATGACATCTCCCGTGTTGAAGCGGGGACAAGACCTCCTCACCACGTTCGAGATAGAGGTGAAATACGACGTGAGCGAGGTGGACGTGCTGGACTTCTATCATCACGGCGACTTCAGATATGCGGGGCACACGGAAGAGGACTTCAAGGCGAAGTGGGAGGAAACGCAGGCGTACGCGACCTATATAGAGGGCGAAACGGCGTCCTTCGTTTTGCCTCTTTGCGACTTCGATTGGATAAAGGATCCGAGCATAAACAAAAACATTGCGTTTGACGAATTCGAGGGTTTGTTTGCCTATTTTGACAAGGTGATCTACAGATTCAATCAACTTGTGGGCTTATCCTTTGACCCCGACAAGCCCACGGATCAATGCGTAAGGGCGAAGTATTTGGTCAAGGCGAACATACACGGCGCGGGCCTTGCGTACTATTCGGGAAATCATATCGGCTTCAACGGCAAGAGCGTCGCGGGATTTTTCACCATAGGCTGGGGGACTTTGCACGAGATCGCGCACGGCTATCAGGGATATCTCGGGAAGGGCGCCATGGGGCTTGGAGAGGTCTCCAACAATATCTTGGCGCACTATGTGCAAATCGACCGCTCCATCTATCCCAACGAGGACGATTGGCTGGGCAAGCCGAACGACAGCGCAACGATCAAGGACGAGCAGGGCAACCAAAAGCAGGTGTCAAAGGAATACGCCCGCAACTACAATCGCTTGAAGGGAATGACCTTCGACAAGCAAGATGTCGGCGACAAGTTGTACTTCATCATCAACCTCTTCGACGCGATAGACGGGGACAAGACGTACGCGCGCATGTTCAGCTTTTTCCGCGAGGGGATAGAGAGCGGGCAATTCACGTCCGCCACTCCCAATCAGGACGTATATGCGCTGTTTTTTGCAAGGGAATACGGCATAAACGTGTTGCCGTATTTCGGCGCGTGGAAGTTGGAGACGTCCGAAGCCGTCGCCGAGGAAGCGGAGCGCGCTTCGTCCGCTCTGTGCGTGCTCGAGGACGCGGCGGGAGAGTTTACGGACGAGATCATGGAGGAAAAGGGCTTGAGCGCGAGGTTTGTGCCCGTGCGGGAGAGCATGTTGGAAGAGTGCGGCTTGACGGGAGAGCTGAAAGTGCGCATGAACATAGACAGGCCCTCTTTGCTTGAGGGCAAAACGCTCCTTTTGCAAAAGAGAGGGAGCGCGGTGGCTTCCGCCTCCGTGCACGACGGCGTTGCGGACCTCGGCGAACTGCCCGCGGGCTCTTATTTTGTCAGAGTGCCGTTTGTGGGCGGCTATGACACTAGGTCGTTGTACGTGACGGTGGGTGCGGGCAAAAACGTCTGCGAGGCGGACTATTCGGCGATCGACGACGCGCACTACACAAAGCTGCTTGTGACGGGCCCCAACAACACGGTGGGCTTGTCCATAGAGCTTTTGGAGAACAACAAAAAGGGAATACTCTCTTTGGGCGCGGCAAATTTGGGCAATCAATATGCGCAGTACAGCCCAAGCGAGGTGTTTGTGTCCGTCAAGGTCAAGGACAAGACGGGCAAGACGCTTGTCGAACACAGCGTAAACGGCGGAGAAAACTATTTCACTCGCGAGAGCGTGGATCCCGTCGAGTTGGCATTGGAGTACGGCTATACCGTCGAGGTGTTCAGCAAGCGGCCGGAATATGTCCACATAGTTTCCCTCGTTTCGGGCAAGCCGATCGCGGAGTTTGACGCAAATGAGAACAACTTCTCCTACGAGATCACCGCGGGCGGATTCAGACCTGTGTGGATGAGAGAGGAGGATTTCGAACGGGGAATGTACGGCGCGCTGAAAGAGGAGACGCGCGCGAGGCTCGCGGAAGCGAAGGAGTATTTCGACGAACACGCGAGCGAGCTTGACGTCAAGTATGAGGCGAGAAGCCAAAAAGACAAGTTTTTGCACGCGTACGCTCTGCTCGATCCCGAGGACAGAACGGACTATGACGAGTTGTACGAGCGCATCTCGCGCGGCGGCGTCCCCGTGCTGAAAACCAAGGGCGGCAACGAGTTTGCCATTGACGGCGCGGACATAGATTGGAGCAAGTTGATAGAGGCGTTTGATGCGGAGGACGGCGATATGCGGATATACGACGGCAATTGCGTCGTCGCGTCCGATCTGTCCCTGAGCATAGGGGGCAAGCATCACGTGTCCGTGCGCGTCGCGGACAGCGACGGCAACCTCAGCAACGCCGTGGAGCTTGTGCTGAACCTGCGAGGCGTTGAGGAAGGGGAAAAAGATCTGCTCAATCCGTTGTCCATAGCTCTCATATGCGTCGTCGCGGCGCTGGTGCTGGGCGGGACGGCGGCGATCGTGGCGATCAGCGCGATAGGAAAGAAAAAGAGAGGTTGAGCGAGGGCAAAAATCATTTGCCATAAAATGACGGCTGTGGTAAAATTTGAAAAGGAGTAAAAAATGCTGAGTTTAGAGGAACAATCCGTATACGACGCCCTTTGCGCGATCACGGGGGACAACGAGGTCTACAAGATCGTGGAAGCCGACGAGATCATGGAAGCGCTTCCGCCCGCCGTCAAATTGACGAAGGTGCAACTTTCGCAGATCATAAAGGACCTCAAAGAGAGGGATTATATCCGAGTGAAGTATTTCACTCCTGAGGAATATTGCCTTCTCACTCCGAAGCTCGCTCCCGTTTCCTCTTCGCAGCCCGCGCAACCCGTGGAGGCGACAGTTGTCGCCAAGCCCGAAAGAGAGCTGTACGGGGAAAAGAAAAAAACCGAAAAGGCGGTGAGCGGAGTCCGCAGATCCACGGTGTTTTTTATGGCGCTTTTGGGAAGTCTGCTCGGAAGCGCGGTGGTCGCCGCGATCGCGATCGTCATCATAAAATTCGTGTTGTAAAAGGACATATTCGTAAAAGGATAAAATCGGGACTATGAATCTTGAAAGACAGCATGTGCTGACAAAAAAGGAAAAAGCGGTGATGAGAGTCATCTACAAGGAGGCGGAAGGACAGGACGGCGCCTGCCTTCTCACTCCCATTGCCCTTTTCGAGCAGATCCCGTTGGACCTTGACATAGACGAGGACGAGCTTGAGCTCGCTCTGAAAAACCTCGAGATAGACGACTATTTCGACTTGACTCGCTCGGACAAAAAGGGGGAGCTGGTGTATTGCATCAACATGCACAAAAAGGGGCTACAATTCGCGCGAGTGGAAAGAGCGTTCAAAAGCAACGTCACGTTCAGGCTTTTGCTTGCGGTCGCCACGGCGACGATATCCGCGATCGTGGGCTGGGGGCTTAAATCCCTGTTGCAACATCTTCTCGGCCTTTGATACAAACGCGCAATCGGCGCATAATACTCTCGGAAGTTTGTCATATGAAATTTGAGCTTGTAAGCAAGTATCAGCCCACGGGGGATCAACCGCAGGCGATCGAAAGGATCGCGGAGGGTCTGAAGAGCGGGTTCAATACGGAAGTTTTGCTTGGCGTCACGGGTTCGGGCAAAACTTTTACTATGGCAAACATTATCGCCCGCGTGCAAAAGCCCACGCTTGTCATCGCGCACAACAAGACGCTCGCCGCGCAACTTTGCAACGAACTCAGAGAGTTTTTCCCGAAAAACAGAGTGGAGTTTTTCGTATCCTATTACGACTACTATCAGCCCGAGGCGTACATTCCGCGCACGGACACCTACATTGAAAAGGACCTTGCGATCAACGACGAGATAGACAAACTGCGCAACTCCGCCACCGCCTCCCTTTGCGAGCGTGAGGACACCATTGTCGTCGCAAGCGTAAGTTGCATTTACGGCTTGGGCGCGCCCACGGACTACTTCGAACAGGCGATATCCATCCGCGAGGGGGACGAGATAGACAGAAACGAGCTTGCAAGGCGGCTTGTGGACATACAGTATAAGCGCGCGGATTGCGATTTTGTGCGTTCCACTTTCAGGATGCGCGGGGACGTCGTGGACATCTTTCCCTGCACAAGCAGCGAGATCGCGGTGCGCATAGAGCTTTTCGGGGATACCGTGGATCGCATTTGCGAGATAGACGGCGTGACGGGCAAAGTGATAAGCGAACTTCAACACACGCTGATCTTCCCCGCCACGCAGTATGTCATCACGGGGGACAAGGAGGAGATCCTCGCCCGCATTTTGAAAGACAAACGGGAGAGAGTGGAATATTTCAAACAAAGAGGCAAGCTCATTGAGGCGCAACGTATAGACGAAAGAGTCAACTACGACGTGGAAATGATACGCGAAGTGGGCTATTGCAGCGGCATAGAAAACTATTCCCGCTATTTCGACGGCAGACAGCCGGGGCAGGCGCCGTACACTTTGCTTGACTTCTTCCCGAAGGACTTTTTGACTTTCATCGACGAGAGCCATATGACCATTCCGCAGATCCACGGCATGTACAACGGGGACAGGGCGAGGAAATTCAATCTTGTGGAATACGGCTTTCGGCTTCCCAGCGCCTACGACAATCGTCCGCTCACCTTTGACGAGTTCGACAGCCGCATACGACAGCTCGTCTGCATGTCCGCGACCCCCGCGAAGTACGAGCTTGAGCGCGCGGACGACGTTGCGGAACAGATCATTCGTCCCACGGGGCTGTTGGACCCGAAAATAGACGTCAAGCCCGTCGCGGGGCAGATAGACGACCTTGTGGGCGAGATAAATTCCACCGTCAAGGAGGGCGGCAGAGTGCTTGTCACCACTCTCACCAAAAAGATGGCGGAAAACCTCACGGACTACCTCAAGGAGCTTGGGATCAAGGTGCGCTATATGCACTCGGACATAGACACCCTCGAGCGCATGGACATCATCCGCGGGCTGAGGACCGGGGACTTCGACGTGCTTGTGGGCATCAACCTTCTCCGCGAGGGATTGGACCTGCCCGAAGTGCGGCTTGTCGCCATCCTAGACGCGGACAAAGAGGGCTTTTTGAGGAGCGAATCCGCCCTCATACAGACTGTGGGCAGGGCGGCGAGAAACGACAAGGGCAGAGTGGTCATGTACGCGGACAACGTGACGGACAGCATGCGCCGTGCGATCGACGAAACAAACCGCCGTCGCGCGATACAGGACGCTTACAACAAACAGCACGGCATCGTGCCGCACACTGTGGAAAGCTCCATCAAAAACTCGCTTGAGATCACCAAAAAGCACGTTGACAACGAAAAATTGTCATACAAAGATATCGTCAGGGAGATAGACAGGCTGAAAGGATTGATGAAAGTCGCGTCCGAACAGCTGGACTTCGAGAGAGCTATCCTGCTTAGAGACGAGATAAACGAACTGAAACGTCAGCTCAAAAAGCTGTCGTGAACGACTTTGGATTTCGGAGGACAGGGCGCTCGCCCGAAAAAACGGATATTATGGAAAAGATCATCATCAAAGGAGCAAGGGAAAACAACCTCAAAAACATAGACCTCGAGATACCGCGCGGCAGTCTTACCGTGTTTACGGGGCTGTCGGGCAGCGGGAAATCCTCTCTTGCGTTCGACACCATATTTGCGGAGGGGCAACGCCGCTATATCGAGAGCCTCTCAAGCTACGCGCGCATGTTTCTCGGGCAGATGCAAAAGCCCGACGTGGACTATATCGAGGGACTTTCTCCCGCTGTCTCCATAGACCAAAAGACCACTTCGCACAACCCCCGCTCCACAGTGGGGACAGTGACGGAAATTTACGACTACCTCCGCCTTTTGTACGCGCGCATAGGGCGTCCGCATTGCCCGAAGTGCGGCAGACCCATCGAAAGACAGACCGTGGATCAGATCTCGGATCAAGTGCTCATGCGCAATGGCGCGAAGCTGCAACTGATCGCGCCTATCGTGCGGGGCAGGAAGGGGGAATATCGCAAGGAGCTTGAACAGCTCAAGCGCGCGGGCTATGTGCGCGTGCGCGTAGACGGTATCAACTACACCCTCGACGAGGAGATAAAACTTGACAAAAACGTCAAACACACAATAGGCGTCATCGTGGACAGGCTGGTCGTCAAGGACGGCGTTCAGGCTCGCCTTGCGGAGGCGATAGAGACCGCGATCAAGCTGTCCGAGGGGCTTGTGATCGCGGATTTCGACGGGGAAGAGGTCCTCTTTTCCACCCTTTACGCTTGTCCCGATTGCGGGCTGTCATTCGAGGAGCTTACGCCGAGGCTGTTTTCGTTCAACAATCCCTACGGCGCATGCCCGGATTGCGGCGGACTCGGATTCAAGCAGGAGATAGACCCAAACCTCTTGATCGTGGATCGCAACAGATCCATACGGCAGGGCGGGATAAAAATGTCCGGCCTCGTTGACGTCATGGGCATGATGGGGCAGAAGATAGCGTCCCTCGCAAAAGCGTACGACTTTTCCTTGGACGTCCCCATCAAAGACCTGCCGGAAGAGGCGCTCAACATCATCTTTTACGGCAACGACGGGGAGAGGATCCCCATGGAATACAATTCGGGCACGTTCAGCGGCTTTTATCGCTCGGATTTCGAGGGGCTTGTGAACAATCTGAAGCGCAGATACAACGAGTCGGACTCGGATATGGTCAAAGCGGAGATATCCAAATATATGATAGAAGTCCCGTGCTCCTCCTGCCACGGCAAGAGGCTGAAACCCGAGGCGCTCGCCGTGACCGTGGGCGGCATAAACATAGACGATATGACAAAGCTGTCAGTCGGCAAGTTGAAGGACTTTTTGACCGCGCTCGAACTGAACGAGACCGAACATATGATCGCGGACAGGATCGTCAAGGAGATCCTCGCAAGATTGCAATTTCTTGTCAACGTGGGGCTGGATTATCTCACTCTTTCGCGCTCGGCGACCTCGCTTTCGGGCGGAGAGTCTCAGCGCATAAGGCTTGCCACGCAGATAGGCAGCGGGCTTACGGGAGTGCTGTATATCTTGGACGAGCCAAGCATAGGCCTGCATCAAAAGGACAATCAACGCTTGCTTGCCTCTTTGAAAAATCTTCGCGATCTCGGCAACACGCTGATCGTAGTCGAGCATGACGAGGAGACAATGCGCAACGCGGACTGCATCGTGGACATAGGCCCCGGGGCGGGCGTACACGGCGGTGAAGTCGTCGCGGTGGGAAGCGTGGAGGACATAATCGCGGCTCCGAACTCAATCACGGGGAAGTACCTCGGCGGGGAGTTGAAGATAGAGGTCCCGTTTGCGAGGCGGCAGGGCAACGGCAAGTTTTTGACCGTCAAGGGCGCGGCGCAAAACAACCTTTGCGACGTGGACGTCTCCTTCCCCTTGGGCACGCTGACCTGCGTCACGGGAGTGTCGGGAAGCGGAAAGAGCAGTCTCATCAACGAGATCCTCTTCCCCGCGCTGTCAAACAGGCTTATGTCAAGCCATATCAAAGAGGGCAAATATGCGAGCATAGAGGGCTTTGAAAATCTGGACAAGGTAATTTGCATAGACCAAAGCCCCATCGGGCGCACGCCGCGCTCTAATCCCGCGACCTACACAGACGTATTTTCCGCGATACGGCAATTGTACGCATCTCTCCCCGAAGCCAAGCTGAGAGGATACGGCGCGGGAAGATTTTCATTCAACGTCAAAGGCGGAAGATGCGAGCATTGTTCGGGAGACGGCATCATCAAGATCGAGATGCACTTCCTGCCCGACATCTACGTCCCCTGCGAGGTGTGCAAGGGCACAAGATACAACCGCGAGACCCTTGAGGTGCGCTATAAGGGCAAAAACATCTCGGACGTGCTGAACATGACCATAGAGGAAGCGTGCGGCTTTTTCGACAACATTCCAAACATCCGCAACAAGATCCAAACCTTAAACGAGGTCGGTTTGGGCTACGTCAAACTCGGGCAGTCCTCCACGACGCTTTCGGGAGGCGAGGCTCAGCGAGTCAAACTTGCGACCGAGCTGTCCCGCCGCGCGACGGGAAAGACGGTGTATATCCTCGACGAGCCAACCACGGGATTGCATACGCACGACGTCGCCAAACTGCTTGGCATCTTGCAGAGGCTTGTGGAAAGCGGCAACACGGTCATTGTGATCGAACACAACCTCGACGTGATCAAGGTCGCGGACTACATTGTGGACCTCGGCCCCGAAGGGGGAGACCGCGGAGGCAAGATCGTTGCCGTGGGAACGCCCGAACAGGTCGCGAAGGTCGAGGGCAGTTATACGGGCGAATTTTTGAGGAAAATCTTGTAATAGGCAAACGAGCGGCGCAAAACCGCCCTCCTGAAAAAGACCGACGCAAATTCGCCGGCATGAACATGTGTGCCGCAAAATCGCTTCGGAAAACGGCAAGCGTAAAACAGACTTGGAAAAATCCCGCTCGATACGCCGCCGCGCAAAATCGTCGCGTGCGAAAGGCGAACGTGAAAATATCTGCGCTCAACGCCGCCGCGTGAAATCTCTGAATTAAAAGCCGTGCGCGACGGACAAAGGGCGGTAAAGGCTTTTCAAATTTCCATTTTCCATACGGAGCGCAAGCTCCGTTTTTTTGTATGCGGACGGGAAGAGCATATCTATGCGCTTTATGTTCTTTCGAAGCGTGCGAACGAGGATTTTTCGAAGGAGACGGACGAGGATAATTTTTTATATTCGTCCTTGCAATTTATAAGATAATAAGATATTATATATACAAACGGAGGTGTTTATGATAAAACTTATCACCGGCGCCAAGGGTACGGGTAAAACAAAGATCATCATCGACATGGCAAACGACAATGTGGAAACCGCCAAAGGGGATATAGTGTTTGTCACAGACAAAGAGGACGGCTACAAATTTACGCTCAGGCATCAGGTGCGCCTCATCAACGCGTCTGTGTTGCGCAAGGGCGGCGCCCCCGTGGAGGAGCCCGCGCTGATCGGCTTCATCAGGGGTATACTCGCGGGCAATCACGATATCGAGACGCTTTATCTCGACGGAGCGCACAGACTGCTCGGCAAGACGGTGCACGAAATGGAGGACTTCTTCAACGACATCTACGCGGTCGCCAAATCCACGGATACGCAGTTTGTGGTCACCGTCAGCGAGGACGAGAAAAACTTCCCCGATTTTCTTAAAAAATACTACGCATGAAATTTATCAGCACACGGACTGCCGAGCGTAGGACTTCGGCTGAAGCGCTGTTCGGCAACGAGGGCGCGGGCGGCGGATTGTTCGTCCCCGAGGTCTTGCCCGAACTTACGCAAAAAAGCCTGTTTGAGCTTATGCCCCTCTCCTTTGAGGAGAGGATGGCGAGAGTGCTTGCCATGTTTGCGGACGACATTCCCGCCGACTTGACAAAAATTGCAAAGGACGCGTTTTGTTCGTTTGACGACGCGCCCGCTTCCGTGTTGAAGACGGAGGAGGGGCTTTATGTCGTCGAACTTTTTCATGGCGGCTCGGGCAGGGCGGAGGACATATCGCTTGCGATCTACGCAAGGCTGATCGCCGTCGTGAAGAAAAACGCATTGCTCGCGTATGCGGGCAGACCTCTTGCGGCAAGAAGCCTCCTCGAGGCGGCGAGAGGAGTGGACGGCGTGTACGCGATCGCGTTTTATCCCTCCGAGGGGGACGAACTCAAAACTCGCGCGGCGTGCGTGGAGGGGGACAACGTAAGGGCTGTCGCCGTGGATGGGGACTGCTCGAAGCGCAGATTGCTTGACGCGCTTAAAGGCTTGGAGAGCGAGGCGACGGTCGTCGTCGCGGACTCCTGCGCGTTTTTGCGGCTCGTCCCGTACATCGCGTGCTTCGTTTCCGCATATTGCGACCTCGTGCAGAGCGAGGAGATAGAGGCGGGAGACGAGATAGACTTCGCCGTGCCTTGCGGGGAGCTTGCGCTTGCCACGGCGGGCGTTTACGCGAGGAAGATGGGCTTGCCCATCCGAAACTTGATCCTTGCGGGCAACGCCAACCATGCTACGATAGATTTGCTCAATTCCGGCGAATTTGAGTTGCCGTCCTGCGTGTACGACACCGCGGAGGAGGATTTCGACGTATACATTCCCGAAAATCTGGAGAGGCTTCTTTTTGAGCTGTCGGGAAGGGACTGCGGGCTTGTGCGCGAGGCGATGGCGGCGATCAAGTGCGGAGGATTCTCCATGCCCGCGGACAGCTTGGATACGGACGGCATCATAGCGGATTGGGCGGACGAAGAGGACGTCAAAGAGGCGCTGTTCAACGCCTTCGATCTTGACGATTGCCTGCTGGACGTGCACTCCGCGACGACGGCAAGCGTTCAGGGCGCGTACTGCGAGGACGACGTTCCCGCCGTCATCATGGCGACTCACAGCCCGTATTTGAATGCGCGCGCCGTGCTCGGAGCGCTGAATTGCAAGGAAAAGGACAGCCTCAAAGCGGCTTCCAAGCTCGAGGCGGTCACGGCGATGGAACCGCCGAGTTGGCTTGGCTCGATCGTCGGGTCCGAGGCTCCGAAACAGACGATCGTTCCATCCGCATGGATGGGCAACGCCATATCCGCTTTTTTGGAAGAAGCGGGGCTCAAATAAGCGCAAAATCATTCCCGAAGCTCGGGACAGAGAGGATCTTATGGAGGATATTTCAAAAAAAATCGCGTTGAGCGGCATCCAACCCACAGGAAGCGTTACGCTTGGAAACTATCTCGGCGCGGTGCAGAATTGGCGCAAAATGCAGGAGGATTTCTCCTCGATTTTCTTCATTGCGGACATGCACGCGCTCACCGTGAAGAGGGAACCCGCCGACCTCAGGCAGGCGTCCATGAGCTTTTTCGCACAGCTTCTCGCTTGCGGGATAGACCCCGAAAAGGCCATCGTATATTTCCAATCCCACGTGCATCAGCATGCCGAGCTTCAGTGGATCCTGAATTGCAACACGTACGTTGGGGAGATCTCCCGCATGACGCAGTTCAAGGATAAGAGCGCAAAACATGCGGACAATATCAACATGGGATTGATGGATTATCCCGTGCTGATGGCGGCGGATATCCTGCTGTTCCAAACGGATCTCGTGCCCGTGGGGCAGGACCAGAAACAGCACCTAGAGCTGACGCGCGACATCGCAATACGCTTCAACAACCGCTACGGCGACACCTTCAAGGTGCCCGAGCCGTACATCCCCGAACTCGGCGCAAAGATATGCTCGTTGCAGGACCCGCTTGTCAAGATGTCCAAATCCGACCCCGATCCAAACGCGATCGTATCCATTGTGGACGACGAGGCAACGATCGTCAGAAGATTCAAACGCGCGGTCACAGACAGCGGCAACGAGATCGTTGTGCGCGAGGACAAACCCGGCATAAGCAACCTCATCAACATCTACGCCGCGATAGAGGGCAAAACTCCCGCGGACGTGGAAAAGGAGTTTGCGGGGCAGGGCTACGGCAGTTTCAAGATCGCGGTCGGCGAGGCGGTGGCGGCGGCGTTCAAGCCGCTCAGAGATGATTACGTCAGATATCTCAACGACAAAGCGGCGCTTATGGAGCTTGCCAAAAAGGGCGCGGAAAAGGCGTCGTGGCTCGCGACGAAAACTCTGCGCAAGGTCAGAAAGAGAGTGGGACTTGTGGAGTGAATTTTCATGCGCGTTTAAGCCTGCGCGCGTAAAATGAACGTTTAAGGACGGCAAAAATGTTCGGATATGTCATACCCGATAAGAATAATATGTATATAAAGGACTTCAACGTGTTCTCGTCCTTTTATTGCGGGCTGTGCAAGGCGCTTGCCAAAACGGGCACTCAGGCGACGAGGCTTTGCACCAACTATGACATAACCTTTTTCAACGTCCTGCTTCACTCGCTGTCCTCAAAAGAGGTCGAGTTTCAAAGGCGAATGTGCATGTACAATTGCAAAAAAAAAGTTTGCGTTTCGCCCGACGAACTCACTCTCAAAATGGCGGACCTCAGCGTGCTGTACGTCTATTACAACGCGGACGACGACGTGAGAGACGGGAAGCCCATGCGCATTTTTGTCAAATGGAGGCTTGCCATACGGAAGCGCCGCGCCGCAAAGAGACTGCCCGAGATAGACGCGCTGATGAGGGAAAGTTTTTCAAAGCTCAGGAAGCTGGAAGAGACTTCTTGCGAGCATATAGACGAGGTTGCGGATTGTTTTGCGGCGCTTATGCGCGACGTTGCAAAGCAGCTTGTCAAAACGGACGAAAACGCGGACGACTTCATGTACAACCTCGGAAGGATAGTATATCTTATGGACGCCGTCGACGACTTGGAAAAGGACAGCAAAAAGGGAAGATACAATCCCATTTTGCTTAACTTCGGACCTTGCGACGACAAAAAAGCATATTTGAAACAACACTATGACGAGTTGTCGTTTCTGCTCAATTCCACCTACAACAAGCTGGTCGGCGAGTACAATCTTATGCCGATAAAGTTGTATGAGGGGGTGCTGAGCAACACGGTGTATCTGGGGATCAAACTTCAGATCGAACGACTGCTCAAAGGAGAGGAAAAATGCCGACTGACCCGTATGTGATCCTTGGCGTGGAAAAAGGCTGTACGCAAAACGAGATCGAGGAGGCTTACAAAGCCAAGCGCGCCGCTTTGCAGGAACATATGTTCGAAGAGGGCGAGGCAGGCGCGGAAGCCGCTCGTCAGATCGGGATACTCGACGAAGCCTACAATTCGGTCATGGAAGAGTATCACGAAAGCGCGACAGTCAGCGGAGAGGGGGAATCCTCCCTTGCCGCCGTCAAAGAGGCGATCGCAAATCAGGACTATGAGGGCGCTCAGCGCGAGCTGGACAAGATGTCATATCGCGGCGCGGAGTGGCACTATTGTCAATCCTTCATATTCTACAAAAAAAATTGGCTGAACGATTCGAAAAAACAGCTTGAGATCGCCATGCAGATGGACCCCGAAAACGCCCGCTACAGCGCGGCGATGGAAAGGCTGATGCACGAGATCAACGGCGCGCAACCCTTCGACAGAGAGGGCAGCGGAGGCGTGTACGGCCCCGACCCCTCCGCCGCGCGGACGGAAAGGACCTATTCCTCGGCGCAGGCGGACACGACGGGCGCATGCTGCGAGGCGTGCCAAGCGCTTTGGTGCGCGGACTGTTGCTGCGAATGTATGGGCGGCGATCTGATCCGCTGTTGCTGAACGGATATGAAGCGACTTTCAAGACGGGAAACCATTTATAGGTTGGCGCTTGCGGGCATAGCGACCGCCATATCCCTGCTGTTTGTGGGCTTGAGCGTGCTGGTGCGATTCAGCACGGTCGCTTTTTTTATTGCCGCTTCCGTCGCGCTGATGGCGCCCATGTCAAAGCGCTATTACGCGTCCTCCGTACTCGCGTACGTGGTCACTTCCGTGCTAGGCTTCTTCATCGCGGGGGACATAGGCAGAGTGGCGGGCTTCGTCGTTTATTTCGGACCAATGGCGCTCATCACGGGCTTGCTGTACAACCTTAAGGTCAAGCAATTTGTTTGCGTGCCCGTCAAGCTCGTCTACATCAACGGAGCGCTTGCGCTGATGTACTTCGTTCTGCACACGATCGTCATAAGCGCGGACGTACTGTTCGAGATTCCGTATTGGGTGATAGCGATCGTGGGGAGCGTGATTTTGCTTGCGATAGACTTTGTGTTGCAGTTTGTGTACTCGCGGCTCATTCCTCTTGTGGACAAGGCGATACGCTCGGTGTCGAAGGACAAAAAACCCGCGGAAGAGGAAAAGCCCTCGGGCGGGACGGGCGCGTTCGAGGATTTTGAAGAGGAATATTTCGACGACCTCGCGGACGCCTTGAAATCCGAGCGCAATGAGGACGACGAGGACGCCTTGACAGCGGGACATGATGAGGACGCCGAGGACGCCGTGAAAGCGGAACATGATGCGGAAAACGAGGATGACTATTCCAAAAAACGGGGAAATTCAGAGGACTTTGACGAAAAAGAGGAGTGAAACCCCCTCTTTTAGAGCAAACGTACGTTTTTGCGGCTGAGTTTTGAGGCGGGCGCACAGGCGGTTCAAAGGCTCAAAAATTCCACGCCCGCGAGGAGCACGTCCTCGATTTTTTTGTTTTTGAGGGAGTAGTAGATCACCTTGCCCTCCCTGCGCTGACGCACTATATCCGCCGCTCGCAAAAGCCTGAGTTGATGCGAACATGTGGTCTGATTGAGGCCGAGTATGCGCGCAAGATCGCTCACGCACATTTCCGAGATGGACAGCGCGCAGATTATCTTCGCCCTCGTCGCGTCGCTGCACGCCGAAAAGAAATCCGCAAGCGCGCTCAGCGCGGCGTTGCGAGGAAGATATTTGCGCACTGTGTTTTCGGTCGCTTTGTCTATCAGCTGTTCCATAGCTCCTCCTTGCCTTGGATTTTAGCACAGCGCGAGAGGGCGTTTTTGACGGGCTTTGTCGGATATTCCGCGATTTGCCTGTTTTTTGTCTTATATGTTTGATTGCGCATTTGCACATTGTCGGAACTGTTCGCATAACATGTTGTCACCGAGGTGCGATATGTTCAACGACAATTGGTATTTGTTTTTGCTGATAGTCATGCTCGTTTTCTTCGAGGACGGCGAGATAAGCCAGCGAGAGGGCGCGGTCATGCTTGGCATTTTGTTTGCGCTGACCATCACAAACGATTCCGAAAACGATTCCACCGCAACCGCGTCCAACTGCTTCTGCAACAAGACGACTTAGCGTCAAGTCGCAAGAAATGAAATCGCGTCAAGAAAAACTTCGACGGGTCAGAAGCGCAAAATCGCGCATGAAAGAGAGACGCCCCTTCCGCGCCGTTTGTTTTGCGGGCGGGAGAGGAAAATCAACCGATAAGTTGCTCAGACGTAAAATCTTTTGCGTGCGCACGAGAGAAAATGATATGCGGGAAGCGTTAGGTTAGGGCAAGAAGTCGAAAATTCCTTGCATGAAAGAGGACATTTTGCAAAAACAAAAGGTCGGGGAAGTCCTCGACCTTTGTCCTTAAAACGAAGTTCAAGTCATTTTACGATGGACGGCTCCCAATGCGGGTCCGCCTTCAAACCCATCAGTTTGGTCACTGCGGCGGCAACGTTTGCAAGCCCGAACTCTCCGTCCGCGATCTCGCAATCCGCGTTGTAGACGATGAATGGTACCGCGTTCAGGCTGTGCGCCGTACGCACCGTGATCTCGCCTTTCTTGTTTTTTTCAAGCATTTCGTCCGCGTTGCCGTGGTCTGCGGTCACGATCAGGATGCAGTCGTGCTTTTTGACCACGGGAAGCAGGCGCGCAAGTCCAAGATCCACCGCCTCGACGCCTATGACGGTTGCGTCGAAGTTGCCTGTGTGACCCACCATATCGCCGTTTGGATAGTTGCAACGGATGAAGCCGTATTTTTCGCTTTCTATCGCCTCGATCACCTTGTCCGTGACTTCCGCCGCTTTCATCCACGGGCGCTGATCGAAGGACACCTTGTCGGAGGGGACCTCCTCCCAGACCTCAAGCTCGTCGTCGAACTTTTCCGAGCGGTTGCCGTTCCAAAAATACGTGACGTGCCCGTATTTTTGCGTTTCGCTGACCGCGTAGGACTTCACGCCTTGTTTCACCAGCTGTTCGCTCAGCGTATAGCGGATCTTCGGCGGCTCAACCAAAAAGCGGCGGGGGAGATGCAGGTCCCCGTCGTATTGAAGCATACCCGCGTATTTGACGTCGGGCATATTTCCTCTTTCGAAGCGGTTGAAGTCGGGATCGTCAAACGCCATGGAGATCTCGATCGCTCTGTCTCCGCGGAAGTTGAAGAGGATCACGCTGTCGCCGTCGTGCATACAGCCCACGGGCTTGCCGTCCTCTGCGACGACAAACGCGGGAAGATCCTGATCTATGACTCCGGGAAGCTCCTGCCTGTATGTCCCGATCGCCTCTTTTGCGCTTGCAAACTGTCTGCCTCTGCCGTAGACGTGGGTATAGAAGCCCTCTTTGACCATATCCCAGTTGGCGAAGTATCTGTCCATTGTGATCTTCATTCTGCCGCCGCCCGAGGCTATGCGCCCGTCGAAGGACGCGTCCGAAAGCTGTGAAAGCGCTTCCTCGAGCGTCGCGACGTACGTCAGCGCGGACGTTGCGGGGACGTCTCTGCCGTCAAGCAGGATATGCACGCGCACTTTGCGTATGCCGTCCGCTTTCGCCTGTCTCACGAGGGAGAGAAGATGCGCGATGTTGCTGTGTACGTTTCCGTCCGAAAGCAGCCCTATGAAGTGCATTGCGGAGGAGTGCGCCACGCAGTTGTCTTTCAGCTCCTGCCAAGCGGCGGAGGAAAAGATCGCGCCGCTTTCTATCGCCTCTTCCACAAGTTTTGCGCCCTGAGAGTAGACCTGTCCGCATCCGAGAGCGTTGTGTCCCACTTCGCTGTTGCCCATGTCCTCGTCCGAGGGGAGCCCGACCGCGGTGCCGTGCGCCTTGATGTAAGTGTGCGGGCAGTCGCGCAACAGCATGTCGAGCGTGGGAGTGTTTGCCTTTTTCACGGCGTCGCCCAGCCCTGTCTTAGACTTGCCTACGCCGTCCATAACCACAAGTACGAGATTTTTCATTTCAGCCTCATTAAAAACGGAATATAAAGCGATATATTCCGTTTTGCATGTTATATTTTCAACTTAGGATCAATAGTTGACCACTTGCGCGAAATCCGCTGCTTTGAGGGACGCGCCGCCGATAAGCCCGCCGTCGATTTGCGGCATAGCCATCAGCTCCTTGACGTTTTTGGGGTTCATGCTTCCGCCGTATTGGATGCGCACTCTTTGCTCGGCGCACTTGGGGCAGTACAGTTCAGCCATTGTCTTGCGGATGATCGCGATGGTTTCGTCCGCGACTTCCGCTGTCGCCGTGCGACCCGTGCCGATTGCCCACACCGGCTCGTACGCTATGACGATGTTTTCAAGCTCCTCTTTCTCAATGCCATCGAAGGCTCCCTTGACCTGACGCACAAGGACTTCTTCGACCTTGCCCGCCTCTCTTTCGTCAAGCGTTTCGCCCACGCAAACGATGGGTTTCAGCCCCGCCGCAAGCGCCGCCTTTGTCCTCTTGTTGACGGTCTCGTCCGTTTCGCCGAAATATTGTCTGCGTTCGGAGTGCCCGATTATGACATACTTCACTCCAAGTTCGACAAGCATTTTCGCGGAGATCTCGCCCGTGAAGGCGCCCTTGTCCGCCCAATGCACGTTTTCGGCGCCGACTTCGATATTCGTGCCCTTCGTCATCTCGACAGCCGTCGCAAGATCGGTGTAGGGAGTGCAAATGACCACATCGCACTTTGCGTCTTTGACGAGAGGGATAAGCTCGCTTACAAGCGCTTTTGTTTCGGCAATGGTGTTGTTCATTTTCCAGTTGCCCGCAATGATCGGTTTTCTTGCCATAATTCACCTCTATAATGTTTTTCAACATTATAACATAGCAAAATTCCAAATGCAACACGGCGGCAAAAATATAAAAAAATAATGCCGCATTGCGACAAATTCGAGGCGTCTATTGCTCTTCTTTTTGCGCCTTGATATATTTGCGCAAAATCAGATTGATATACTGCGACAGCGAGCGGTCGTCCTGCTCCGCCTCGCGTTTCAGTTCCTTGAGAAGGTCGGAATCAATGGTTATGCTTATTTTTTCCTTCAACGGCTTCATAAGTCACCTCTTATGTAGTATATCAAAAATCCCATAAATTCTTGACTTGTCCTATAAAGTAGGATAAAATACTACTAAAGCAAGGAGGACTATTATGCAGAAAATCATAACCATTCGCGCTTCGCAAGGCAACTTAAACAAAACGTTGACGGCATTTACAAGAGCAGGGTGGAAAGTGCTCAGCGTTACAAAGGGATCGGAATTGGGACGAGTTGGCTTCTCATACAAATGGACTGTGGTTTTGGAAAATATGTATTCTTATTCCAACCCCAACGACGTTGACAATATTGTCTACAATTTGCAAAAACTCTCGTTGATCGACAACGTAATGTTCATTTTTATGGCGCTTGTCATCGTCGGTGTGATCGTCGCTTTGATAGTGTGTTTGTAACCCCATTTATTTGTTGGTCTTTTTCAAATACAAAGGTTTTCAAAGTCGCTCGATTTGCATGAAGAAAAAAGCCCTTTCCCATTGTGGTCACGTCTAATTCGTTCGCGTTCGGGGAAAGGGCTTTACGTTGTTCGCCTAATTTGTTCGTTTAATTTGTACGCTTACTCGTTGAGGCAGGCAATGCCGGGGAGGACTTTGCCCTCGAGGAATTCCAGAGAGGCGCCGCCGCCCGTGGAGATGTGGGTCATCTTGTCTGCAAAGCCGAGCTGTGCGACTGCCGCCGCGCTGTCTCCGCCGCCGATGATCGTCGTAGCGTCCGTTTCCGCCATGGCCTTTGCCACCGCGTTTGTGCCCGTGGCGCAGGTTGGATTTTCAAACACGCCCATAGGCCCGTTCCAAACCACGGTTTTTGCGGATCTGACCGCCTGCGCGAAGAGCTCCTGCGTTTTGGGACCGATGTCCAAGCCCATCTTGTCGTCGGGGATGGAGAAGCTGTCCACAAACTCGACCTCTATGGGCGCGTCGATGGGGTCGGGGAAGGACGCCGCGACCGCGGTGTCTACGGGGAGATATATCTTTTTGCCGAGAGTTTCGGCTTTTTGAAGCATATTCTTGCAATATTCCAGTTTTTCGTCGTCCACCAAAGACGTGCCGATCTTGCCGCCTTGCGCCTTGATGAAGGTGTACGCCATGCCGCCGCCGATGATCAGCGTGTCGCACTTGCCGAGCAGGTTGTCAATGACGTTGAGCTTGTCCGCGACCTTCGCGCCGCCGAGTATGGCGACAAACGGACGGACGGGATGCTCCACCGCGTTGCCCAAAAATTTGAGTTCCTTTTCAATGAGGAAGCCGCTGACGGCGACCTTTGCAAAGCCGTACTGCACGATGCCCGCTGTCGTCGCGTGCGCGCGGTGAGCGGTGCCGAATGCGTCGTTGACGTACACGTCGCAGAAGTCCGCAAGCTGACGGCAAAGCTCCTCGCTGTTTTTCTCTTCGCCCGCATAGAAGCGAGTGTTTTCAAGCAAAACTATCTCGCCGTCCTTCATTGCGGCGACCTTTGCGTGCGCGTCCTCGCCGACCAGATCGTGCGCAAAGACCACTTTGCCCGGGAACAGCTCCGCAAGCCTCTTTGCCACAGGCTCGAGGGTGAACTTTTTGGCGTCGTTTTTCAGGGCTTTTGCGATATATTGCGCCTTTGCCTCTTCCTGTTGCTCTGCGGGAAGCGCCTCGACAGCCTTCTTTTCCTTCTTGTTCAGGCCGAAACCGGGGGTGAAAATGTTGTGCGGCTTGCCAAGATGTGAGCAGAGTATGACTTTTGCGCCATGCTCGACAAGATAGCTTATCGTGGGAAGCGCGCCTTGAATGCGGTTTTCATCGGTGATCACGCCGTCCACCATGGGGACGTTGAAGTCCACGCGGACCAAACATTTTTTGCCCTTGACATCAATGTCGCGGATTGTCAGTTTTGCCATAGATATTCTCCTTTTATTTGATTTGGATTTGAGCAGATGCGCCCTCGGCGCACATTGCGGAAAATATTATAGCACGACGCGCAAAAATTTTCAATATTATGAGGGATAAATTGTAAGAGGATAAATTCCGTATCTTTCGACGTCGGAAAACCTGCGGGATACCCGAACCGAATTTTTCCGCATAGAAACCCCCGCGAGGAAAAGCGGGCGTTTTACGAGCATAACAAGCGGTGTTTTGCAAGCATAACTAGCGGTTTTTTACGAGCATAACAGGCGGCGGTTTTGCGAGAATATCGAGAGCGGCGGTTTGTTTGGAATCGGAAGAAAAGTTCCGCGCGAGTACGCCTTTTGGGAAGGCCTCCGCGGCGCGACGAAAACGAGCGGGCGCAAGCGGGCGTCAGAATGGAAAATGAAAATCCGTACGATTAGAATGTCGAAACCGCATGCGAAGTTTGCGAACATATTCGTTTGTTTTCCTCTTTCAAAAAGACAAATCGTTTGCTTTTGCGCTCTGTGAAAGGCTCGTTTTTTTTGGCACGGATACCGCGATGGACGGGCGGAAGAGACAACGAAAGAGGGTCTTCTCGTAAGACCGTTTCGGGTGCAAAGAGGCTTGGATTTTGAGGAGACGGGGCCGCATATGGCAGGGGTTGAAATGTCACAATGCGCGTTCAAGAAAAGAGAGAAGCGGAAGCGGGGTTTTGTGGGACAGAGTTCGCGACGCGTTCATGTCCGTCGAGGAGAAGCGCGCGGAAGAGGGGGAAGAAAGCGCGAAATGTGGCGAAAAGGGCAGAAAACCCACCTGAAAGCGGGCGGAATTGGCGGGGAAGAGGCCGCGGAAGAGGGACGGCGCAAATTTTCCTTGACATATGTATGTTTTATTGATAAAATCAATATATATCCTAACAAATCTTCTCGCGCGTGCGTGCGTCACCGAGTGCGTTCGGCGGCGCAAATTGCGGGACAGGAGAAATTTTGGATCCGTTGACTGTGTTGACGGGAGTGCTCGGGTACATCGCCA
>CANQNC010000017.1 GCA_947625145.1 uncultured Clostridia bacterium | reverse complement strand
CGCCCCCTGAACGACAAGCCAAATGTACACTTAGTACATGACTTGGCGGGCAGGGGGCGCTGACACAGCTATTCGCCCTAAACTACAAAATATATATCAAGTAAAACCGCAATATTTGAATGCTAGGCTAGGAAACAGCCCTCTCCCGAGGCGCCTAATCCCACCCCATGAAACGCTACGCATTTTAATGGGGACCCCATAGAAGCACTCGCACAAGCTGTCATATTATAAAAAGGGCTGTTGACAACGCATAACGTCAAACAACGCGAGCGGATAGGATACGATGTTTCCCTATCAAATGATAAAGAATTGTAAAACCGCCTGTACGGGATGAAGAGCAAGGAAGCGCCCCCTGAACGACAAGCCAAATGTACACTTAGTACATGACTTGGCGGGCAGGGGGCGCTGACACAGCTATTCGCCCGTACAGGCGGTTTTACCATTTGTTGTGGACCTTCTCGGCAAACCCCAGCCCATCCCTAATCTCAATCACGGTGCCGTCGTCGAGCGTGGCGGTGCCGTTGAAATAGCCGAAAACTTGGTGGGGGATCATGCACATAAGTTTGAGGTCGAAGGGCTCGTAGCGGTCGATGATGGGATGGAAGGTGCAATCCAGCCTGCTGTCGTCCGAGACGAACTTCCAATCCTCCATAAAGTTGGGATCGCCCTCTTTGTCGCCGGGGATGATGAACTCCGAGCGGCCGATCTTGTGGGCTTTGCCGTTGTAGAACAGCATATCCTCGCTTGCGGCGTCGGTGTTGCCGAAGCCATAGCCGAGGTTCCAGCCGAATGTGGAGCCGTCGTCCAAGCGCATGGAGAGGCTGCTCCAATACCACGTGTTGTCATACGTCCACACGCCTCTGCCCCAATCGAGGGTGCCGAAGCTGTCCGCGGGGTCGAGAGGGCAATTTGTTTGGCCGACGTTGAAACTGCCTTCCGCCTTCATACAATTGATCTTTTGGTTGAAATAGAAGTGTTTGTCCTTGTTGAAGGGGGTGGCAATGACCATACTTTCCTCGGGGAACTCGCTGAGCGTGATGTCCCAGCTGACGTCGTGGCCGAGCTTGTCGGCGTTTGGATACACGCCCGTCAGACGCCGTACGGAGCCGTCGTTTGTGATCTTCATCTCCACCTTGCCGTTTTTCCAATAGACGTCGCCCTGCTCGCTTGTGCGCGGCATCTTCAGCTTGCCCATGGGGAAGAGGAAAATGGAGGTGTTTGTAAATTGCGCGGGGGTCACAAAGTCCATCACCGTGAGGCTGAGCGCGCCCACAAACCCGAGGTCGCTGACGGTGATGCAAAGCGCGTATTGCTTGTTGCCGACATAATAATAGTCCCACTCTTTTATGCGTGCCTTGGGCGCCTTGATGTTTTCGCGATTGTAGACATACAGCATCTTCTTGGCGAAGCCCGGAGTCGCGATATTGCCCTGCTCGTTCAACAGATCGATCTTTTCAAAAATTTCGTTTTGCATAATATCCCTCTGAGATTTAATACATAGATTTTAGCACACTCCCACCCGCATGACAAGCGGCATTGCAAAAAAACACGCGCGAGTGTACCTCGCGCGCGTCGGTTCAAATCTTTTGTGCCTGTTCAATCATGTTTGGGCCACTCCTCGGGCGCGGATTGATCCTCATTCCAGTGCCAATATTCCTCGCCCTCCGCCGCCTTGCCTTCTTGATACGGATCCTGCGCGCTGAAATAATAGCGTTCGGCGGATTTAAGATAGTCGTTGGGGCTTCCGATCGAAAGGCTCTCCCAATCCGCGCTTGTGCCCTCGTAATAGACTTCCTGCAAGCCCGTGCACCCCGAAAACGCCCAACCGCTTACGCTTTCCATTCCACTGCCTATCACAAGGATCTGCAGACCCGCACAGCCTCTGAACGCGTCCTCTGCAATGCTTTTCACACTGCTCGGAAGGAATATCTCGCCCAACCGAGTGCAGCCGCGAAACGCAAAATCGCCTATGCTTTGCACGCCGCTTCCCAGCTTCACCGTCGTTAGGCCCGTACAGCCTCTGAACACACTCGCGGGGATATTTTGCACTTTGTCCCCTATGTTTACCGTGACGAGCGACAGACAAGTGCCGAAAAGCGAGCCCGAATTCGCGCAATCTACAGCGTTCCAATTGACGGTTTGCAGGCTTACGCAATCATAAAACGCGTCATAGGGAAGGCTTTTTACATTCTCCCCCACGTTCAGCGTCGTAAGCCGAGTACAGTCGCTGAAAACCGAGCTTGCGTTGGAGCAATTCGTCGCGTTCCAATTGACGGTCGTTAGGCCCGAACAGCCCGAAAATGCGTACAGCCCTATGCTTGTCACGGCGGACGATATCGTCACGGAGGTGATATCCGTTCGACCGTAAAACGCATACGGGTATATGGCGTTGATCTCGCTGTTCAAAGACAAATCGAGGTGTGAGCTTGTCCCCTCATAACCCAGCGCGTAAACCGTATCTCCGACAGCGTATGTCCAAATGCCGTTAGAATCCTTTTTAAGTTGATTTTTGAACGTCGAGCTTGCCGATGTCACGACCTCGCCTTCCGAATACGCGGGCGACGATATCGACGCTGCCCCGCTCAAATTGCGGATTTGCACAAGTTTGTTGCAACCGCCAAACGCCGAGTCGCCTATGCTCGCTACACCGCTTCCTATTGTCGCTTCCCTCAAATTCGCGCAACCGTTGAAAGCATTATAACCTATGCTCGTCACGCTGTTGGGAATGGTAATTTTCGTCAAACTCCGACAGCCGTAAAAGGCGTTGCTCCCTATGCTCTGCACGCCTTCGGCTATCGTCAACGTCTTTAAGCCGGAGCAATTGTAAAACGCAGAATCGCCAATGCTCGTCACGCTTGCGGGAACGGTCGCCGACGTGATGTCGGTACGTCCGTAAAACGCGTATGGATATATGGCGGTGATTTTGCTGCCCAAAGAGACGGCTGAGCTTGTCCCTGTGTATCCCATGGCATACACCTTTTCGCCCACGGTGTATGTCCAAATGCCGTGCTCGTCTTTTTCAAGTTTGTTTTTGAACTCCGCGCTTGCCGAGGTCAAAACTTCGCCGTCCGTTGCGGGAGACGATATCTCCGCGCCGCTCAAATTGCGAATATGCACAAGTTTGGGGCAATTGTCAAACGCTGACGAAGCTATGTTTTTCACACTGCTCGGTATTGTGATTTCTCTCAAGTTTCTGCAACCCGAAAAGGTTTCCGCGTCTATGCTCGTACAGCCGTCAAGGATATCCACCGAGCCTTCTATCCCTTGCGGCACAAGCCAAATGGACGAGTCCCCCTTTTTATATACGATCCCGCTATCGCTTTTATATGTGCCGTTCTCCGTCGCAACAGATATTTTTTTCAAATTTATGCATCCATCAAACGCCGTCTTGTCTATGCTTGTCAAACTTACGGGGATCGTCGCCAAGGCGCTCAACTTCGTACAGCCGCGGAATGTGTATGCGGGAAATTTTGTAACACTGCTGTTTTCTATGCCGACCGTTGTGAGTTGCGTGCAATCCGCAAAAGCGTCCTTCGCGTTGGAACAATTTGTCGCGTTCCAGTAGACGGTCTTCAAATTTTGACAGCCTTTGAACATGGCGTTCGGAACGATTGTCACTGCCGCTCCGACGCGCACCATTGTGATTTGCGTGCAATCGCGGAAAATGCCTTCGCCTGTCTCCGAGCAATTTGCGGCGTTCCAGTCGACATTCGTCAAGCCTGTGCAACCGCGGAACACGTCCCCCCCCATGCTTTTTACGCCGCCGCCTATCGTCGCTTTCGTCAAACCCGTGCAATGAGAGAACGCCGCCCAACCTATGCTTGTCACGCTCTCGGGAATGTCGATCTCGCCCAATTTCGCGCAATCTTCAAACGCGTATGGCGGAATGCTCTTTACGTTTGCCCCTATATTCACAGTGGCAAGTTGAGCGCAATCCGAAAAGACGCCTCTGCTCTCCGCGCACGCGCAATTTGCGGCATTCCAAGTGACCTTTGTCAGCCCCTTACAGCCGTAAAACGCCCTCTCGCCCATAAGTTGCACGCCTTCGCCTATTGTGACCTCCTGCAAACCGACGCAACCTCTGAACGCGTCTTTGCCTATGCCGAGCACTCCGTTCCCCATTGTCACGGTCTTCAATTTTGCGGCGCGGGAAAACGCGCTTGCGGGTATTTCGCCGTTTGTTATGGTGACTGTGACAAGATTGTCCTTTGAAACAGCGTCAAGCGCCAACGCGGGCAAAGCGGCGGTGGTGACGTTCGGGCAACCGAAAAACGCCCTATCGCCCACGCTCTTCAAGGACCCGAGAATGGACACTTCGCCAAGCGCCGCGCAATCTTCAAACGCGCTCCTGCCTATGCTTGCCACACTGTTCGGAACGGACAGCTTGCCAAGGTTCGCGCACCCCTTGAACGCCTCATCGCCTATGAATTGCACTCCGCTTCTTATCGTCAACGTTTTCAAATTGTTGCAACCCGAAAACGCGCCTTGACTGACCATACTCACTCCCGACCCGATCGTGGCGGTGCTCAGCCCCGTGCAGTTTTCAAACGCGCATTTGCCTAAGCTCGTCACGCTGTTGGGTATGGTTATCGCGCCCAATTTCGCGCAACCGTCAAACGCGTTGTCTCCAATGTTTTGTACGCCGCTTGTTATAGTCGCAGATTGCAAACCCTCGCAATCTTCAAACGCACCCTTTCCTATGTCCGTCACAGTGCTCGGGACAGCGATCGCGCCCAATCCTACGCAATGCGCAAACGCTCTGTCCCCAATGCTTTTCAAGCCTCCGCTTATTATGACGGTCAGCAAGTGTTTGGCGTTGTAAAAAGCCTCGTCGCCTATGGCGTAGATCGTCTCGTCTTTGTATTTGGACGGAATGTTGAGGCCTGCGTCCAAGGCTTTGTATTTTTTGATGACGTAGCCGTTTTCGTCATGCGTCAAATCGAACATCTGTTCCATTTGCGCGTCCGTCAACACAGTCGGAGGATCTGCCGCGGGCGTATCTCCGCTTCCCCCGACGCTTGGGGCAACAAGCGTTTTTCCTCCCCCGTCCGAGATCTTGTTTTTGTCCCCGCATGCGACAAGCGTGACCGCCGCCACGCAGGCCAACAGAGCCACCGCAAACAGCAATATATGATTTTTGCCCTTTCGTTTCATATTGTTCTCCTTTGAGCGTGCGCTCGCAACAACAAAAATGCGCCCCGACAAGGGCGCAAAACAAAGGGCGGTCAAATATAACAAGTGCACTCTTGTCGATCTGCCACAATCTTTGATATACTTCCTTCTTAAAGCACACCAAGAAATGCACTTGTTACCTATACTAAGTGCAAAAAGAAGGAAATTATTCAGATTGTGGCAATGTCATTATAGCCAAAAGGCAACAAGATGTCAACGACTGACTTGAAATTGTATGCGGAGGTTTTGCGTTTGCCGTCTACGCTCGCATGACAAGGGGTTTTGAGAGGAAAGGAAAAAGCTCGGCGCGGGGCGAGCTTGCAAAGTCGAATTCGGAGTGAGGAAGATATGAGGTTGAGGCGGGATTGCGACGAGATTGCAACTAGACTGAAGCGGGAATGCGGCGTGGAACGACGAGGTTGAGGCGGGGAGCGGTCAGTCGCTCTCCCGCAAATACGGCTCCTGCATGAGCGCGCGTTTCATGCCTCTGCCCGCAAGCCTTGCGCGGTCGAGGACGGGCACGACGCGTTTTGCGACAAGCGAGCCCACCACGCACCACATTATGTCCGTGGGCAGAAACACCGCCGATCCCGTGAGCCACGCCTTGCCGAGGGCAATATGCGAGCCGACATAAAAGTTGAGCATGAGGTACATATACGTCACGCCGAACGTGTAGACAATGGCCATTGCGGCAAACGCGCCGAGCAACAGTCGCCGGAGCTTGACGGGCGCGTCCGAGCGGACTCCGCGCGCGATGACCCCGCACACGGGCAACGCCAACAGATATCCCGCGAGATATCCGAACGTGGGCTGAAACACATAGGCAAATCCCCCGCCCGCGGTGAAGATGGGTATGCCCATCAGCCCCATGGCAAGATATATCGTCACCGCTACAAGCGCGTCCCACGGGCCGAGAAGCAGTGCGGAAAGTATGCAAAACGCCATCTGCATGCTCACGGGGACGATCCCTATCGGGATCTTGACAAACGCGCCCACGGCGATCAGCGCGACGGACATGGCGATCCCGACCATTCGCGCGGTACGCCTGCGTGCCTCGGACCTCAACATACAAGCCTCACTTCGCCCGCGCCAAGTCTCTCGACTCTGCCGTCCTCGCGCCTTGCGACAAGGCGGCACTCGTCGTCTATGTCCAAGACGATCGCCTCGTACTCCTCGTTCGCAGAGCACACCATCACACTCCTGCCCGTCAAAAAGGAACGCGCGCGATAGCGGCTTACGATATCCTCTCTGTCAAATTGCGTGTAGAGCGCGAAAAATCGGTCCAGCACCTCTCCCGTCGCGCGGTTCAGTCCGTCCTTCACGCCGTCCAAAGCGGCGGACGCCACCCCCTCAAGCGCGGGAGGAAACCCACCGGGCGGCGTTTGAACGTCTATCCCTATCCCGACAACGGCGTATTCCACTCCGCCGCTTTCCATGTCCGAAACCGCCTCGGTCAATATCCCCGTGCACTTTTTGCCGCCGACATAGACGTCGTTGACCCACTTTATGCTCGCAGGCGGAGATCCCGCGCGCTCCAAGCCCTCCGCAACCGCCACCGCCGCCAAAACAGTAAGCGTCGTAGCCTTGCGAAGCTCCCGCCTCGGGCGCACCGTCACGGTGAAGTACGTCCCACTGCCCCGCGGCGAGAAGAATTGCCTGTCCAGCCTCCCGCGACCCGTCGTCTGCGCGCGCGCCGCGACAACGGAAAACTCAGCCGCGCCGTCCGCCGCCCTGCGCTTGGCGATCGCGTTTGTGGACGTCGCCTCGCTCAGCACCTCTATTTTGTACGCCTCTCGCGCCGCCTCGCCCAGATAGCCGACTATGCCGCAAGCGGTCAAAACGTCCTCTTCCAGCCTGTATCCGCGGTTTTTGATCGCGCCGATGGCAAAGCCGTCCGCAAGGAGCCCCTTGACCGCCTTCCAGATCGCGTTGCGACTGACGCCGAGCGCGTCCGCGAGCGCCTCGCCCGACGTATAGCCGTCCCGCACGCCCGCAAGCGCTTGTCTGTACGCCTCGTTCGCCGCCTCCGCGCCGCTCCGCGCAAGCGAGAGTATTTCAAGCACGCTTTCTTTCAGATCCATTTTCTCTCCCATAAGGCTTGTTTTTTATTATCTTTCTGAATTATCGCGCGTTCGCGAAAGATTGTCAACCTTTTGAAGTGTTTTGGTTGACATTTTCAAATCCAATATCTTCCCGCCGAAAACCATGCTCCGACAACTCTCTTGCACACAGCATACTTTCCGCTAAACTCTCGCGCAAAATCGTATCTCCTCCCGTCTTAATACGCCCTTCCGCGGAATTTTTCAATTTTCAAATCTGCCTTTCGGCAAGCAACGTCATGCCTCAAACCATGCTTTTGCAAACTTTTCCGCAATAAATCGTCTTTTGGACATGCAAACAAACTTATTCGTTTCTTTTTCTCAATTGTTTCTCTCAATCTTTTCTTTTTTAATATAAAAATAACCAATAAAAAAGGCGCCGCACTTCGATTGCAACGCCCCGTTTTGACTTTATCCTTATATTACAGTTTTTACGTTTTCGCGCTCCTATCTGCTATGCCGTGCGCGTTTCGGCTTTTTCGTGCGCGAATTGCCGCTACGCCGCATGCTTTCGGCTTATCCCCTTTACGCCTAAGCCGTCAACGGGCTATTCCTCTTTACAGTGACTCGCTTATGTGCTTTTCGTGCGCGATCGCCATACTTGCGGACTTTTTCGCGCCCGAAAGTCAACGCTTTGCGACTTTGATCTTACGGTCGCGTTTCGGCTTCTTCTCTCGCTCGGGACGGGGCTTCGGCTTGCGCGCGGCAAGCTCCTCCTCGCTCATGCCCGCGCGCTTGCGCCGCACCGCGATGGCGATTGCAACGCCTCCCGCGCTCGCCGCCACGACCAGCCCTACGATCAGCATGGAGAGGTCCAACGGCCGCAATATGAACGGCTTGACGTGCACTGTGAAGGAGTCTCCGCCCGTGAAAGCGGGCGCGTTGTCGCCGTACTGCGCGCTGATTATGTGGTCCCCCGCCTTTGTGGGCTTGTATTCAAACACTCTGCCGCTTGCGACATATTGCCTGTCCACATACCACTTTATCTCCACGCGCGGATCCAGAAAGTTTATGCCGACGAGGGTGAACTTCACCGCCTCGTTTGTGTAGGCGATCCCCTCCTTCGGCGCGGATTCGTCCGCGGCGTTGCGCAAAAACGTGACGTGATTGTTGCCCGAATAATACGGGATATACTCCACAAAAACGCGCTGACTTGCGCTTAGGTTCAGCCCGTTCAGCCGAGCGACCACGCGGGTGTCGCCGTAAACGCTTGCGGTGTATTTAAGTTTGGCGCCGTGCCCCACCACCGTCTCGTTGCCGAACATGTCCACGACGACCCACTCGATATAGTTTGCATATTCGGGATTGGTTTCGCCGATGGGAAGAAGCCTTGCGACAAAGTTGACCGTCTCAACTCCGTCCGCGCGCATGTATATGGCGTCCTCGAGCGCGCCCGTGCCCAACGCCCCGTCGTGCGATATCTTTATGCCCGTAGGCGGAAGAAAATCGAACTCGATGTCGTTGAGGTCTTGGGTCGCGACTGTGTAAAGGTCCAGTTTGGGCATCTCCTGCGTGTTGTTGACGATGTTGTCGAAGTTGAGCTTGCCGAGGACAGTGGACAGCATGTGTCCGCTGAGTTCCTCGCCCATGAGTTTGTAGCGCAATTTGACAAGCGCCGCGGCAAAACTTGTCATGGCGCACGCCATGCTCGTGCCCGAAATGGTCTGATAGGCGCTGTCCTTGCCGTAAACTCCCGCCGCCGTGTAAATGTTTTGCGCGGGCGCAACGATGTCGTACAGCTTGCCGTAGTTGGAATCGGCATACATTCTGCCGCCCTCGGCGTAGCCCATAACCGAAAATACGCCCTCTATCGCCGCGGGATAAAACGCGGAATTGTCCGACGGAAGATCCGCGCGCAAGCCGTTGTTGCCCGCCGCCGCGACGATCAGCATGTTTTGCGCGGCGTCCTCTATCGCGTAGTCGAGCTGCCTGTCCGTATCCCACTGCGTTTCGGTCATCTGCGAGCGCGTAAGCCCTATGGACAGATTGAGCACGTCCGCGCCCACATTGTTCGACGCCCTGCGGATCGCCTCGGTGACGTTTTCGATTTTGAAGGAGTCCACTTGCGCGCCGTCGTTCACGCCCTTCACGCTCGCCTTGATGGGATAGATCTTTATGCAATTTTCAAGCCCCATCTCCTTGATGAGCATGGCGATGACGCCCGCGACCGCGGTGCCGTGCAATGAGTCGGACTTGTCCGAAATGTCCACCATCCCTCCCGTGGAAGGCTCAGTGCTGTTGTCGCCGAGGATGTTGCCGTCCGCGTCCTTCATCAGCACGCCGTCAAACAGCTCGTGGCTTGTCACAATGCCCGTGTCGACCACGGCAATGATGATCGGATCTTTGACGGAGGCCGTGTTCCATTTGCTCACAACGGACTTTGCCCTTTGCACGTCCAACGCGTCCTCGCCGAAATACCAAAGGTCCGCCCCTTCTTTGCCTCCCCAATCCGCATACGCGACGGGCCCGAACGGAAAAAGCGCAAGCAAAACGCACGCCGCCGCCAAACAGCACGCAAGCGCGATCGCAAGCAATTTGATTTTTCCGCTTTTCGTCCTCATCTATCCCTCGTTGGCAGTATGCCTTTTGGGTTTCGATCTTTCATTTTTCAAGCAACTCGGAGGAGAAGGTAAGTCGCCTCATGCACTCCCGTTTGCCAAGCACCACCGCCATCTCGATCGCTCCTCCCGGAGTGACCTGCGCGCCCGTGATCGCGATACGCATGCAAAACATGACCTGTCCCGCTTTCATCCCCGCCTCCGCGGCGAAGTCCGTCACGCGCTGTTTTATGGCGTCGGCTGTCCAATCGTCCAAGCCGTCAAGTGCGCAAATCGCCACTTTAACTGCCTTTTTTGCCACTTCAACGTCCACTTTCATCTTTTGATGGACGTACATGTTCAGATCGTAAACGCCGAACTCGTTCAAAAATTTCAGCTTTTCGGGGATCTCGGAAAGGATGTCCACGCGGGTGTGCATCAGGGAGGCAAGCTCCTTTACGTCAAACTCCTTGCCCTCGATAGCCCGCTCTATCCACTCGCGCGAAGCCTCAAAAAATTCCTCCTCGGACATGGCTTTGAGATATTCCCCGCTCATCCAGCGCATCTTCGCCTCGTCGAAGATGGACGCGCTTTTTGAAATGCCGTCCGTGTCGAACGCCTCGATCAGCTCTTGCATGCTCATCTTTTCCCTGTTGTCCTTGGGGCACCAGCCCAAAAGCGCGATATAGTTGACGATCGCCTCCGCGGGATAGCCCTTTGCGATGAAGTCCTCGAAGTTGGCGTCCCCGTAGCGCTTGGACAGCTTGCGGGTCGCGTCCTTCATGATGGGAGGCAGGTGCATATATTTGGGCCTCTCCCATCCGAAAGCGTCGTAGATGAGATTGTATTTTGGCGTGGAGCTGAGATACTCGGTGCCGCGAATGACGTGGGTGATGCCCATGAGGTGGTCGTCGATGACGTTTGCAAAATTGTAGGTCGGAAGCCCGTCGGATTTGAGCAAAACGCCGTCCTCTATGTCCGCGGAGTCCACGCTGATCTTGCCGAAAACCATGTCCTCATATTCGCTGACCACGCCCTCGGGGACTTTTTGCCTTATGACATACGGCTCTCCCGCCGCCAACCTGCGCTCCACTTCCTCTTTGGGAAGGTTGCGGCAGTGCTTGTCATAGGTGTGCACGCCGTTTTCGTCGCCGAGACGCTCCAAGCGCTCCTTGTCGCAGAAGCAATAGTACGCGCCGCCGAGCTCAACGAGTTTTTCGGCGTATTGCTTGTAGATGTCCATGCGCATGGTCTGGACGTATGGGCCGTAGCCGCCGTCCTTGTCCGGGCCCTCGTCGTAGGACATGCCCGCCTTTTGAAGGGTGCGGTAGATCATCTCCACCGCGCCTTCCACCTTGCGTTCCTGATCGGTGTCCTCTATCCTCAAAATGAATTTGCCGCCGTGTTTGCGCGCAAACAAAAAAGCGTACAATCCCGTGCGCAGGTTGCCTATGTGCATAAAGCCCGTCGGAGACGGCGCAAAGCGAGTCCTTACAATATCAGTCATAATAGTTTATGCCCTCCCGAAGATTGGTTTTGACGTTTTTCATGGACAGCAGCTTCCCCGACTCCTCAAAAGAGAAGTATTCGCCGCCGCAAAATATGAAGTGATCCTGCAAAACAACGCCCAAGTTTGACAGCGTGTCCAAAACTTCAAACGTAAACTCCACGTCCGCTTGCGAGGGGAGCACGTTGCCGCCGGGATGATTGTGCGCGATGAGCACGGCGGACGCGTGATGCCTGAGCGCAAACTCCGCAACTTGCCTCACGGACAGCGCGATCGCGTTTGCCGAGCCTATGCCCATCTTTTCACAGCAGATCAGCTTGTCGTGGACGTCTATCGCCGCGACGAACGCCGTCTCTTCCCGCATGCCGAACAGTTTGTTGCCCATAAACTCTCTTGCCGCGCCCCTGCCCGAAAGCACAAGTTGCCCGTCCGACGCCATCTGGCCCTCGAGATACAGCCTGCAAAGCTCGGGCACGCTCGACAAAAAAAGCGCCGCGTTTTCCGTCACGCCCGAGACCTTTTGCAAGTCCTCTTTTGCGGCGTTGAAAACTCCCGCAAGCGAGCCGAACGTTTTTATCAGCGCGTGCGCGACGGGATTTGTGTCTTTGCGCGGAACAAAGGAATAAAGCAAATATTCAAGCACTTCGTGTGCCTGCAAAGAGGATAACCCGTTTTTCGCGACCCTCTGCCGCATCCTTTGGCGATGCCCGTCATGCATAGAAGTCTTTGTGGCCATATCAAAGCTCCGGATATTCCTTAAACACGCTTTCGTCCAACTTGACAAGGCGCACGAGGATGTGAAGGGACTCCTCCGCGTCCTTAAACCCGTATTTTGAACCTATGACCTTCCACGCGCCGTACGCATGCAGAAAATCATACCAAAAATAGCACTCGTCTTGAAGTTGAAAAATTTCCAGATCGTTGAACGACTGATATTTGCTCCACTTTTTCAGCACGTCGATCAGCGCCATCACCTCGGCGTTGTCGTCGTAGCGCGCGTGAATGAATTGAAGCATATACTTTTTCACCTCTTTCGAGAATGTCATCACGCCCTGCTTGGCGTTTTCGATATCCTTCAATATCAGCGCGATCTCCTTGTCGTCGCTGTGCTTTTTGAGCACTTTTTGACATGTGTAAGCAAACGTGTTTGTCATGTGAAGATTATACCCCAATCCGCCGCATAAATCAAGATTTAGACGATAAATACTTTTCTCTTCACACTCGCGCGCACGAGACGCGAAAACAATTTTTCTTCCTCGGTATGAAAACGCGCGGATTGACCCATACTATTTCCAGAAGGCGGAAGCCTCAAAAGGAGAATGATTATGGCAAAACAAACTTCAACCAAGCAATCCGGCAAAAAGCAGCCCGTAGACTGCGGCTGCAACGAAACAAAATCCTCTTCTTCCAAGTCCAAGTCCTCCAAATCGACCAAGGACTGCACAGATTGCAAGTAAGAGCGTAAACAATTTGTCATGGACGACGGCGACCTTTGTCGCCGCCTTCCATTTTATCCAAAAAAACACAGACGTCGAACGCAAACAAAATCACTTAACACACAACAGCAAGAACAAGAAATTGTATATTTTTGGACGAGAGCTGTGGACATGGTGTGACCCTATCATATGATATATGAATGTTAGAACAGTGAACAATCAATCGCTCAATAGCGCGAGCGGAGAGGATATGATGACGCCGAATAAAATGATAGTGAAAGGTAAAACCGCAATATTGAGATGAGTGACAAGGAAAGAGGGCTTGACAAGTCGTCCAATGTACTTTTTGTACATGACGATGTAGGCAAGCTCTCTTGACACAGGCAATCGCTCAATAGTGCCGTTTTACGTAAAACCGCAATATTTGAATGCTAGGCTAGGAAACAGCCCTCTCCCGAGGCGCCTAATCCCGCCCCATGAAAACGCTACGCATTTTAATGGGGACCCCGGGAAAAAAAACTCGCACAAGCTGTCATATTATAAAAAGGGCTGTTGACAACGCATAGCGCCGCGTGCGAGAGGAGAGGATACGATGTCACCGAATAAAATGATAGTGAAAGGTAAAACCGCCTGTACGGGATGAAGAGCAAGGAAGCGCCCCCTGAATGACAAGCCAAATGTACACTTAGCACATGACTTGGCAGGCAGGGGGCGCTGACACAGCTATTCGCCCATACATGCGGTTTTACTTACTTCCAGAGGGAACGGTACGCCTTCTCAAAATACTCAATCCCCTCCTCCATATGCGCGTTGCCGAAGGTGTTGATGTCGAGATTGTAGGCTTCCGTCTTTTTGGCGGTTTCGATGTTCTCCTTGATGACGTCGTAGATGGTCTTGCTGTCCTCTTTGTCCTTGCCGAGCTCGATGAGATAGTCATTCAAGGGCAGGACGCGGTTTTCGGGAAGATCGGCGGAGCTGCCGGTGTAGCTCTTGTAGAACTCGCTGTCCCAAACCGTGTAGGTGTTGAGCAGGACAAACACGCCCGCGTACGCGTTGGAAGTGCTGCCGCTCTTGATGAAGCTGTCCGCCGCGACAAAAGCGACGTTGTTGCCCGCAAGCGCGCCGTCGCCGTCCTCTTCCGCCCCGACAAACGTGTCGGCTGTGACATTGCCGACAGAATAAGCGCCCGTGCCCTCTTTGATGAGGTTGCGCGCATACGTCGTGAAGTCCTCGAGATAACTGCTGTCCTCTCCCTCGGGAGTGATAAGATAGCCAAGCCCGTTGTTGTTGGAGCTGTCCGTGACGGCGCCCGTGTCGTCGCCCACGAGGTATGCCCAAGTTTGAGCGAGTTTGCGCAGCCAATATATCTCCTCAACAGGCTCCAGCCCCGCGGCTTTGACCTCTTCGAAGCTGTTGTAGATCTGATGGATTATGCCGACTTTGCCGTCCAAGTCAAACGCGGGAACGCTGTCGAGCAGATAGGGCATGGCGGGATGCTCGGTCGCGTTGAAACGGATCTCGTATTCGTCAAGCTCCTCGCCTGCGTCGCCGAGTTTTTTGCCGAATTCGACGATCTTTTCGTAGTTGTTGCCGCCTTCGTGCTGATACTCGGTTTTGTCAAGCCCGAAATAGTCCTTGCGGCCCTCAACCATAGCGTCGCGGAATTCAAGCTCCTCGCCGTCCTTTTCCACAACGGCGTCCTCTTTGTAGGCGGGGTTGGAGACCTTCACCTGCATCTTGGACAACAGAATGTTGCGCTGAATGGTCACGCTCGCCTTTTTGGACGGATTTTCCGCATAAAGGTCCGTCAGGGTCTTGAGGTCGTCATCGTCAAGGCGCAACAGAATGTTGGTGACAAAGCCGTAGTTTCCGCCGTCCTTGAGGGGGTTGTAATAAGTCGAGGACAGGCTGCTGCCAAGCGCGCTTGCATATGCGGAGTCGGACATGGCGAAACTTTCCTTGTTTTCCTGCACAACGCGTTTGAACTCCGCCATGATCTCGTCGTCCGTGACGGTGACGTCCTGCCCGATCATCCTCTCAAGCCTTGTGGTGAGCAAAGACTCCATTTGGCTGTTGATATAGTACGCATAGCAAGAGTCCACGTTGTCCCTGTAAAGGTTTTTCATCAGGTTGGACTTGAGCTGATCGAGGCCGTCGTTGATGTAGGATCCGAGCACTTCTTCAAGCGTTTCGCCGTCGTTAAGCTCGATGTTGTCGACAAAGTCCTCTTCCTTGAACTCGTCGTAAATGGTTGCGATATACTCGTCCGAGAAGAACGCGGGGGCGATATCCTTTTTGTCGAAATCCCAATTGTCGGGATCGTAGTCGTCCTCTTCCTCTTCCTCGGGCATGACGGCGCGAGGCGCGGTGTACTCCTCCCACCTTGCGTAAAGGGTCATATTGGCGTTGATCTGCGTGTCGAAATCAAACTCCTCGCCCTCGAACTTGTCGTTTTCGTACCAGCCGTAAAACACATAGCCGTCTTTTGTGGGCTCGGTGGGTTCGGTGGCTTTTTTGCCCTTTTGAATACGCTGTTTTTCTATGGCGGAAGCGCCGTTTGTCTCAAATGTCACGCGGACGGGATCCGTGATCTCGACGTTCTCGTCCTCCTCGTCCTCCGCGGGTTCGGAAGTCGCGGAATTGTAGTGATCCTCGGTGACCTGCTCCTCAACAATGGATTTCAAAGAGTTGAGCAAGGATTCGTTGGCGTCCTCATACGCCTTGTTGATCTCCGCATTTGAAAGCAGTTCGGCTATGTCGGCGGGTATCTTGTCGTCCTTTCGCAATCCGTCCTCATAAAGTTTTTTCGTGACCTGCTCCTTTGCGTAAAGCACGAGAAGTTTTTGCTGAGCAAGAGACTGCAAAATGTAGTTGGCTATGGCTTCGTAGGACATGCCGTAATAGGTGTAATATGCGTAAGCATAGCTGTCGTAGCTTGCCTTAAGCTCGTACTTGTAGATGTCATAGCTCATGCCCGCATATTTGACGCGAGCGACGACTTGCGTCATATCGCGCTCGTCGTTTCGGGTGAAGATCTCATCGCAACCGACAAGCACCGAGACGACCATCGCCATCAAAACGATCAGAGCGGTTGCAACCAGTAGTTTCTTTTTCATATATATCTCCTAGTTGAGATTGCCAATAGTACAAACATTATACACGCCCGAGTGCGTACACGCAAGCGTTTTTTGCTGTATGACGGCTTTTTATTTTCCTTTTAACGCTCAAAACCGCCCTCTTTTTTGCGTGCGGACCCCCAAAATATACGAAAAGCGCCGCAAAAACGCGGCGCCGAAACTTCGCAAAACCAACTCACGCCTTGCTTTGCAGTTTGCGCTTGAAACTGCGCAACGCCTTTGAAAGTTGCTTTTTCACCTCTTGAGCGTCCATGGCGCCGAACGGCGTCCCGAAATAGTTTCTGCCGCAAAGCAACAGCCTTCCGTCCTTGCCGTACGCGTTGACAAATCCAAGCTCCCCTATCTCGACCGCGCTGAGAGGTTCCCAATCGCCAAACAGCTCCTTTTGCGTTTGGCTGTTGAGCGAAAACAGAATAACGTCGGGGTCAAGCTCGTTCAAAAGCTGTTTGAACAGAGTGGGATCCGCAAGCCTCTTGCGGCTGTTTTCGCTCAGCTGTCCCCATGTGGCGTTGCAGACGAGAGGAGTGTAGATCGGAACGGCAAGCGCGACGTCCTTGCGCTCGTCCGTGAAACTTCCGCCCACCGCGCCCAGCGCGACGTCGAAGTGCTTGAAGTATTCCATGTTGGGATATTTGGAAAAATATCCGTTTAGATTGTCGAAAATCGCACGCGCCGCGTCCTTGGGCGAGGTCATGTCCACCGCTTCGAACCTGTCCCCCTCGACCTCGTGAGGAGAGGGCGCCGCCATAAGCGCCACAATGCGCGTGGAAGAGGCAAAATACGCCTCTACGTCCCCGAGCCACGCAAGAGGGATGCTCTTTGTCACCACGCAACGCATGTTCTTCTTTTCGTTGTAAACGTTTATGCTGTCCCGCACTATTGCCAAAAGTTTTCTGTTGTCCATAACGCGCTCCCTGTTTCTTTCCATTTATTTTAACCGCATTTTCAACCGCTGTCAACCGCTATCGCAAACCCGATCGCGGGCGGGTGGAGATTTTGCAAACACACGCTCGACTTTTTCATCTCTTTATAAAAAAAGTGTGACCCCTGCCGCGGCAGGAGCCCTCATACACTCTGTTTCAAGTGTGCGCCAATGTGCAAAGGAACTTCCCTTGCGCTTATAGTGTAAGCGATAAAATCGAAAATGTCAATGATTTTGATCCTATCTTAAACGGCTGTGCGCGCGAGCGTTTCAAATCGTAAATCCGCACTCCTGTCCGTACGAAGATCGGCGAATTTTGACGGGATCTTTGACATGAACGTCCGCTCGTCCGCGCTTGCAAACCGAAGCTTTAAGCGGTTTTTCGCTTGGCCGAGGAGGTTTCATTTACAAAATATGACAAATTTCGCTTGACAACGGTGGCATAGGGGGTTTACGCTTTTTCTAAATTCGTATGGTTAAAATACGTAAATGCGCTTGGTGGACGGATAAATCTCTAAACGCAACCTTGCGGATGGGAAATATCTTTGCGGAGAACAAAATTATGATTGGCAAAATCAAAAGAAACCGCTGTTGCAAAGGTGCCTATGCGCACCTTTTCGGATATTTTGCGGCAGTTTTGCTTGCGATCGTCCTGACCTTCACGCTTGTCGCCTGCACCGATGACGAAGAGAACGCCTCTCCCGACCCTCCCGTCAAAGGGCGCATCCTCATGGTGCTTGACGACAACGACATTCGCGAATGGGAGGACGGCTTCGTGCCCTACAAGGTGGGTTTCCGCTTTTTGGGCTGGTATGCGGACAGCGAGTTTCAAGAGGAGGTGGACCCGACCTCTCTCAAACCGCGCGAGGACGGGCAAGACGTCAAAATTTACGCAAAGTGGGCGGAAAACTTGAAAATGGAGTCTATTGTTGTCGGCGATACTCTTTTTGTTTATGACGGAACTCCGCACTTGCCCACGCTCGGCGGCGTTCCCGAAGGCGCGGAAGTGACGTTCTATTCCGACGCGATGACGGACGCGGGGACATATATCGTTCGGGTGCGCGTTTCGCTTGCGGGCTACGACGATTGGCAGGAAGAAATCCAATATGAGATAAAAAAGGCGAAGATAGAGGGACTTTCCCTCTCGGACGCGGAGTTCGAATGGGACGGCGCGGAACACAAGTTGGAAGTCGCAGGCGATCTGCCCGACGGAGCCTACGTCGTCTATCCGAACGGAAACTCCCTTGTGGACGAGGGCACGCTGAACGTAGTCGCGCACGTTTACGGCGGCAAAAACAGAGAGGACGTGGAATTGACCGCAACGCTGACTGTAAAACCCAAATTCTATACGGTCACATTCGTGCACGGCGGAGGGCGAGAGGAAAGTTTCAGCGTAAAGCGCGGGACGGGGCTGGACGAGCCTCCCGTCCCCGACGAGATGCGCGGCTATACCGCCGAATGGGAAAACGACAGCTACAAATTTGTGCTGAGCGATCTGCGCATAGAGGCGATCTACACGCCCATTGTCTATCCGCTCCACTACGACCTCGGCGGCGGGAGCGCGGACAATCCGCAACACTACACCGTGGAGGAGTCCGTCACGCTCAACCCCGCGACGCGCGATCACTACGAATTTGTGTGCTGGCGGGACGAAAACGGAAGCCAAACGACGGGAATTGAGGAAGGCAGTGTGGGAGAAAGAACTTTTGTCGCCGAATGGAAGCCGATAGAATATGTCGTGACATTCGAGCTTGACGGCGGCACGAACGACCCCTCGAATTTGGGCGGGCATCTGAACGGCAAGGAATATCGCTACACAATAGAAAGCGAGGACCTCGTGCTTGCGCCCGCGTCCAAGAGGGGCTTTGTGTTTGACGGGTGGTACGAAAACGACAGGCGCGTAGAGATCGTGGACTCGTCAAATCCCAAAGACATGACTCTTGTCGCGCGTTGGCGCAAACAGATTTATCATATCAACTACGAGCTTGGAGAAAACGGCGTAAACGGCGACAATCCGAGCGAATACGACGTCGAAAGCGAAGATATAATTCTTAAACCCGCCTCCCGCTTGGGATATGAGTTTTTGTATTGGCGGGACGCAAGCGGAAGTATGATAGACAAGATCCCCGCGGGCAGCGTCAAGGACTTCACGCTTTACGCCGTGTGGCAGGTCGTAAGCTATGCCATAACCTACGATCTTTCAAACGGCGTCAACGCGATGGGCAATCCGACAAAACACACGATCGAGGACGACGCGCTTCCGCTTTTTGCGGCGTCTAAACGAGGATATGTCTTTGAAAGATGGGAGACGGACAGCGGCGAAATCATGGCAGAGATCCCCGCGCACAGCGTGGGCGAGATACGCCTGCGCGCGGTTTTCGAAGCGGAAAAATACGACATAACCTACGAAACGGGCGGCGTGCAAAACGATCCGCGCAATCCCCTGCAATACACAGTCGAGAAAGATGTCCCGCTTTTCGACCTCGAACAGCTCGGCTACAACTTTTTGGGTTGGCAAAAGGACAACGAGGTCATAAAATCCATACCCAAAGGCAGTGTGGGCGCAATCAAGCTGACCGCGCTTTGGGAAGTGATCTACTATGACGTCCACTACGAGTTGAAAGGCGGGACAAACGCCCTGTCAAATCCCGACAAATACACGGTGGAGAACAATGTGGAATTGTCCGCTCCCGCAAAAAGAGGATACAATTTTGTCCATTGGGAGGAAAACGGCGAGCCGACTTCGGGCATAGAAAAGGGAAGCGTAGGGCCTCATACCTTCACCGCGGTTTGGGAGCTTGAGTGGTACGACATAATCTACGAGATCGAGCAGGGCGAAAACAACAAGGACAATCCCGCAAAGCACAGCGTGGAAAGCGACGACCTTCCCCTCTATCCCGCGACAAGAAAAGGCTATGCCTTCGTCCGTTGGGAAAGCGAGAACGGACCCATAGACCATATCCCCGCGGGCAGCGTTGGGGAAGTGCGTTTGCGCGCGATCTTCGAAGCGGAAAAATATCGCATAGATTACAACCTCGAAAACGGCGTCAACGATTTCCGCAATCCCTCGGAATACACGATCGAACAGCAAGTCGAACTGTTCGCGCCAAGCAAGCGCGGCTACGACTTCCTCGGTTGGCAGGACGGCGACGGACGGGACGTAAGTTCCATCCCCGTCGGCAGCATGGGCGACGTCGAACTGTTTGCGAAATGGCAACTCGTCTACTACGACATCACCTACCAAACGGACGGCGGGGACAACGCGGACAATCCATCGCAATATAGCGTAGAAAGCGAGTTCGTCTTGTCCGCTCCGACCAAGCGCGGATACAGGTTTTTGCATTGGCATGACGAAAACGGAGAGATCGTCGCCAAAATCGAAGCGGGCAGGATAGGCGACCTCAAATTGACAGCGGTTTGGGAAATTGAAACCTATTCAATCGAATATGTCATAGGCGAAAATGGGGAAAACAATCCTCAAAACCCGCAATCGTACAACGTCACAAGCGGGGAGCTTCAACTCTATCCCGCGACAAGGCGAGGATATATCTTCAGCCGTTGGGAAAACGAACACGGCGAAACAGTCCAAACTATCCCCGCAAACAGCGTAGGGAAAATCAAACTCACGGCTGTATGGAACCTTGAAAACTACACTGTGACTTACGTCCTCGGCGACAATGCGACCAACGATCCCAAAAATCCGACCGATTACAATATAGAAAGCGAGGATCTTCCCCTCTATCCGCCCACACGCGAGGGCTACACTTTCAGCCATTGGACGGACGACGACGGAGATACGATATCCGTTATCCGCGCGGGAAACGTAGGAAACATGACCCTCACCGCCGTATGGGACCTCGAAACTTTTTCAATTGAATATGTCCTAGGCGATAATGGGGTAAACAGTCCGCAAAATCCGCAATCATACAACGTCGCAAGCGGGGAGCTTCAACTCTATCCCGCGACAAGGCGAGGATATATCTTCAGCCGTTGGGTGAACGAAGAGGGCGAAACAGTCCAAACTATCCCCGCAAACAGCGTAGGGAAAATCAAACTCACAGCCGTATGGGAGCTTGAAACCTACTCCGTGACTTACGTCCTCGGCGACAATGCGACCAACAATCCCAAAAATCCAACCGATTACAACATAGAAAGTGGGGATCTTACGCTCTATCCGCCCACGCGCGAGGGCTACACTTTCAGCCATTGGACGGACGAAAAGGGACATACGATATCCGTTATCCGCGCGGGAAGTGTAGGGAATCTTATCCTCACCGCCTTCTGGGACCTCGACGAGCCGAAAGACAAGTACGGCGCGGCGTTCACGGCGGAAGGCGGAAAGATAGTCGCCTACGACGGCTCGCTCGGAAGCGAAGTCACCATCCCGCGCACAGTCAACGGCGAGACGATATCCGCCATCGCGGACGGAGTGCTCGGCGCGGGCATCGAAACGCTGATCGTGGAGGCGCAAATCACCGAGATATCAAGGGATTTGTTTGCAAATTGCACGGACGTGCGCACTTTGGTCCTGCCCGACAGTATAGTCTCGATCGCCGAGGGCGCATTTGCAAACTTGCATATGCTCGAGGATCTGACGGTCCCGTTCGTGGGCTGCACGCTCTACTCGGACTGCGAAAACGGCGAGTTTTATTCCTTCGCCTACATGTTCGCCTCCGAGCCCGCGCAAGATCTGTATGAGGTGGAGCAATACAGAATCACCTTCATTGAAAGTGCAAAAAAGACTGAGCCCATGGGCTGCTCCTACGTGCCGTCGAGCCTTAAACGCCTCATCGTCCTGCACGGACTGATCTTTGACAGCGCGCTTTTGGGGTTCACCTCTCTCGAAGAAGTCACTTGCGAATGCGGCGTGGACGACAAAGGGCTGAGGAACTGCACTTCTCTTAAAAAATTCACCATGCAAAGCGGGGACGTCCTCAAACCTACTGCGCTCTACGGATGCAAAAATGTCACCGAATTGTACCTGCCCGCATCCGTATCTCTTGACGACCTAAAAACCATGCTAACAAAAACCGTCCCCTCCTCCGACGTCACCATTTATATCTCCTCGCCCGACCAATCCGCCCCGACAGCCTACGTCTGGAGCGCCTCCTCCCGCGAGCTGTTGCCACAATGAACCCTCCCCTTGCGAGCCGCCTCATACCCCCCCCCTCCATCACAAACCCCACCGCGCGGTGGGGTTTTCAGTGGAAACAAGGGCTTTCGTTGAATGCCTGCTAAGATTCTATTTTACCCTCTCTCGGTTGCCAATTTTATCCAATCAACAAAACAAACTGTTCAGAAAATCGTTTAACAATCTTCTTTGTTCTGCCGTAAGATTTGAAAGTTTATCAACCGCTTGATTGTCCGATTTTTCTTTTGTATAAAAAAACTCTTCAAGCGTTATTCCCAATCCCCAGCATATATGGTCAAGATATTCAACGGTTGGGCTTTTTTCACCTTTTTCAAGCTGATAGATATACGTTGGCGAAACACCTGCTTGATATGCTAAAGCATTTTGTGTGAGTTTGCGCGCTTCTCTGAAAGTTTTTATTCTGTTTGCAACTTCGTTTTTATCCATAAGGCCCCCAAACTAAAACTATAGTTATAGTTTAGGCTTATAATTGTTTTTTTATCTAAACTATTGTGTTGACTGCTTCAAACTATTGTGTTATCGTTATATCACTATAATTTGCTGTATAAGGTTGGACAAATGGCGGGCAATTTAAGTTTAAGAAAAGCCAACAAGGCAAAACAAGATGAGTTTTATACGCAGCTTGTTGATATAGAAAATGAGTTAAAACACTATAAAGAGCATTTCCTTGGTAAAGTTGTTTTTTGCAATTGCGACGACCCTTTTGAAAGCAACTTTTTCAAATATTTTGCAATGAATTTCAATCATCTCGGCTTGAAGAAACTGATTGCGACCTGCTATGACAATTCCCCCATAGCATATACGCAACTTTCGATATTTGGGGAAGAAAGCGGAAAAATATATCCAAACAATTTTCGGCGAGCATACAAAATCGAAATTGAAAATGTCGAGGATCGCAATAATGACGGGGCGGTCGATTTAACCGATGTAAAGTTGTTGTTGCAAAACGATAAAAACACGCTGACGATTTTGAAAGGCGATGGCGATTTTCGTTCCGATGAATGCGTGAACTTGTTGAAACAAGCAGATGTTGTCGTTACAAATCCTCCGTTTTCCCTCTTTCGCGAATATGTCGCTCAACTTATAGAGTACAACAAACGATTTTTGATCATCGGCAATCAAAACGCAATTACTTACAAAGAGATATTTCCGTTGCTCAAAGACAATGTAATGTGGTTGGGACACCATTCGGGCAGTCAGACTTTTCAAGTGCCGTTCGATTTTGAAAGAAACAACACATTTGTTTCCAACGGCATCAAATACGCAAAATTCGGAAACATCTGTTGGTTTACCAATCTCGATACGGAGAAACGGCATGAAGAAATGCGTTTTTATAAACAATATACGCCCGAGGAATATCCTAAATATGATAATTATGACGCCATTGAGGTGTCAAAAGTCACGGATATCCCCTATGATTATTATGGCTTAATGGGCGTACCTATCACTTTTCTTGATAAATATAATCCGTCTCAATTCGAAATTTTAGGATTGGATAGATACACCGTGCCAAAAGAATTTTTGGTTTCGGGAAGAGTCGCGATAAACGGCGAACCAAAATATGCGCGAATAATTATAAGGAGAAAATCAAATGCAGATTGAGTTGAAAGAAATCAGTGTGAGAGAAGTTGTTGAGGGCTTTAAGGATAGTGCCGAAAACGGAGTCGTTGGCTTTGGGGGCAAGCTGAACATACGTCCTGCGTTCCAGCGAGAGTTTGTATATAGAGAGAAGCAGCGCAATGCCGTAATTGAAACAATTACAAAAGGCTTTCCGCTCAATGTAATGTATTGGTCCGAAACAGAGGATGGCAATTATGAACTTCTAGACGGACAGCAACGCACGCTGAGCGTTTGCCAATACGTAAATGGTGATTTTTCGATAAACAGCAGGGCTTTCCACAATTTGACAAAAGAGGAACAAGATCAAATACTTGATTACAAATTGATGATATATATTTGCAAAGGGCCGACAAAGGAAAAGTTGGATTGGTTTGAAATCATAAACATTGCCGGGGTTGAGCTTAAACCTCAGGAATTGAAAAATGCTTTTTATACCGGAGAATGGCTGACGAGCGCGAAAACATACTTCAGCAAAACAGGATGCGTCGCCTACCGCTTAGCAAACAAGTACATAACAGGCGAGGTCAACCGCCAAGATTATTTGGAAACCGCATTAAAGTGGATCTGCGCAAGGGAAAACAAATCTATCCGCGATTATATGGGCGAACACCAACACGATACGCACGCCACCCCATTATGGCAATATTTTCAACAAGTTATAAATTGGACAACAAATATATTTACACAATATCGCAGAGAAATGAAAGGGTTGGAATGGGGCTATTTGTACAACAAATATGGCGATAAAACTTACGATCCTCAAGAATTGGAACAGAAAATTTCAATCCTTATGCAAGATGACGATATAACAAAACGTTCCGGCATATATGAATATCTGTTAAGTGGCAATGAAAAATATTTGAACATACGCGCCTTTACCGACAACGAAAAGCGTAAAGTTTACGAACGACAAAGAGGAATATGCCCTTATTGCGCGGCCGAACACCGCTCTAAAATCCATTATGAAATAGACGAAATGGAAGCCGATCACATAACACCATGGCGCGACGGAGGAAAAACCAACATTGACAATTGTCAAATGCTGTGCAAAGAACACAACAGGCGGAAGTCTGACAAATGAAACACAAATTATTTTTGTTTTCTGAAAAACCATCAACAAATTCTGTTTATCGAAGCACCAAACCCCACCGCGCGGTGGGGTTTCCTTGTTTCGGCTCAACACCCGCTCACGAAAGGAAGCCATCATTTGACGAACGTCCTTGCGCCATTTTGAGCGAGATACTTTGCCCGCCGTGCAGTTATCATTAATAATACAAACAACGCCTCAAAGCCTTTTACGCGCGGTTATGCGCCAATCTGTTTGCCGTTTTATTGAATAAAAAAGCAATCTAATCCCTATGTTCGAATTAGATTGCGAGTGGCAGAGCATTGTACACGCCAAAGCGAACCGCATTTTTGTTTGGACAATCAAACATTCATGTAAAAGTATGACATGCATGCGCCCATATTTGCGTTTGCAGAGTGTTGTACGACACAGCGGAAATCTGCGAAGCGGGGGTTTCCGCCGCTTCGCAGCCCTTACGGGAGCGGTGGCGGCATAGCCGACAGCGGACGCAGCTCCCGCACGCAAAGCGAACCTTGCATTTGCTAGTTTATAAATGTCTATTTTACGAGGCCAAACATTTGATTGGTTCCCGAAAAAAGTCGTGAGCGGAGCAACGATTGTGCAAAATTAAGCGAAGCGAAATTTTCATTCGGCGCAAAAAACCCTCGCTTCCGCGAGGGTTTTGTCTTTGTTTCACCAAATGACTGCCCTACCGAAATTTAAAAAACAGCTTTTTTAGCTGTTAAATCTATAGTCTACATTTCTGCAGCTATTCATTCGCTCTCTTTGATGATCTCTACCTCTAAAATGTCATTCAGATTGCAGTCCAACGCCTTGCAAATCTTAATGAGCGCATCCAAATGGACGGACTCCCCTTTGCCGAGCTTTGAAATGAGTTCGTTTGTCAACCCTGCTTTGATACGCAGGTCCTGTTTGCGCATCTTCTTATCAATTAGAATTTTCCATAAGCCGTCGTAGCTAATTTTTACTCCGTCTACCATAACACACCCGCCTTTACTTTTTCTCGTACATTTCTTTCATCGCGTTATAGCCTGCAACTACCAAATCAACCTTGGTTATTTTATTCTCCAACAAAAAAGCATTGATTTCCTCATAAGTCGCTCGTGGCATCATCGCTTGAAAATTACAACTTGTCTGTTTGCGTTCTGCCTTGTTTTTGTCCTCATATTTTCTTCTTGACAAGCGGCGCGATGTATCTTCCAATTTTGTTGGCATAGACTAATATCCTTCTAATATTCTTTCACCATAGCAGTATAGCACTCTTTTGGTGATAATATCAAGTGTTTTCTGTCGTATATATACACCACGGTGCTAATCGTCAATAGTCTTACAATAAATCTGCATTTCATAGTTTGGAACATATACAATTAAATTATCTTCTCTTATGTACCTTATTATTTTTTCGGGGCGAATGAAAACCAACGGCATACCATACATTGTATTATAAAGCCTTCGATAGGAAAGCCATTTACGCACAAATCTCAAATTCCTTACGCAGTTGTAGAAAATTTGAAGTGTGCCATTCTTTTCGGGCTGTACTATACCAAAAAATCTTGGTATTCTTGGCATTGTTAGCTCTGTCAGTCCTCTACTTTTTCTTCGATTGAATACCCGCCTTTGAAAATGATTGTAAGCGTTTTATCTTTTGCTACCCTTATGCACTCCACGACACAGCGCACCACTTTGTCATGGTATGCGATGAAGTTTTCCCGATCCTCGAATATCGCCTTTATCTGCTCAATTTCTGCCCGCACTTTCGGCATCTGCTCCAACTTCTGCTTTTGCAAATCTCTTTGTTGACGAAGCGACACTAACTGTTGCGACATCTTCTGGATTTCTACATCATACTTCCCCTTGTCGCCTTGCGTCCGTTCGCGTAGCAAAATGACCTCATCAAGATTGTCGTTGATTTGTTGCATTTGCTTCTCAATCGCATACAAGTCAAGCGTTTCATCCACACCTGTCATTGAATATGTCAATGCTGTCGTTATACAGTTCATAGCACAACCTAAGTCCTTATATGCTTTTATAAGTCCGCGGCAGATTGCCTTTTGAAGTTCGTCCTCATGCAAAGTGGGCGAGTCCGGACACGTAACCGTACCGTTTTCGATACGGTTAATACAACGCCATACAGCCACTTTCTCACCGTTCTTCTTGATCCATATTCTGCGCCGATATGCCCCTCCGCACTCTCCGCATACAAGAAGCTCCGACAAAGCATACTTTGCGCTGTATTTTCCGAGTTCAGTTCTTGTTTTTTCTGACACCCTGCGCTTCGTCGTTCGACGCGCCATTTCTGCTTGCACGGCTTGAAACTCCGAACGCTCTATGATTGCAGGGTGATTGTTCTGAATATAATATTTTGCCATTTCTCCCCGATTCTTGCGTACTTTCTTGTTTATAGGGTTATCTACAAATGTTTTCTGTAAGAGCAGGTCCCCGCAGTAACGCTCGTTGCAGAGGATATTCTTTATTGCGTTCTTCGACCAAGTTAAATCTCCTTTTTTCGTCGGTATTTTATTTGTAATCAGGTAGTCCATAATAATGTTCAAGCTGTCGCCACGCAAATACATCTCGTAAATTTGACGGATATGCACCGCCTCATCTTCAACGATTTTCGGTTCGCCGTCCTCGCCTTTTTCGTATCCGAGTATATTATATCTGAATTTGAACGTTCCCGACTTCATACGCTGTTGAATACCCCAACGCACGTTCGCGCTTATCGTTTCACTCTCCGATTGCGCCATGACTGAATGTAGTCCCAAAAACATTTCGTTCTCGACTTTGAGCGTATCCAAGCATTGTTCCTCGAAGTAAACGCCGATCCCTTTGTCTTTGAGCTTTCGCACTATCCGAAGTGCATCTACCGTATTACGAGCAAAGCGGGCAACCGATTTGCAGAGAATATAATCTATGCGCCCTCGCTCGCAGTCTCTTATCATGCGGTTGAAATTATCACGTTTTTTGAGCATTGTTCCCGTGATTCCCTCGTCTGCATAGATGTCTGCCAACCTCCAACGAGGATTCTTTGCTATCGCATCGGTGTAGTAAGCAACCTGCGCCCTGTAGCTTTCCAACTGATCCTCGCTGTCCGTAGACACACGGCAATACGCCGCAACACGCATCTGCCGATATTCATTGCGCTTTGACGAGAGCAATGGATTCGCTTCAATTTTTGTAATAATCTTTGCGCCCTGTTCCATTACTCTACACCTCCATTCTGTTTGTTATCTCTGCTCCGTTATCGAATAATATTGTGATGAACCCCGCCTTGTCGATAGAGAGCTTCTTGATATGCTTTTCGATGAACTCCCTGTTTATTGAATCTTGTGCAAGGGCTTTTACACTATCTTTGACAAGCATCTCCGTATAGATGTCGGGGGTATTTTCGTTGGCGACCTCGAACCTAAGCGATACAAGCTCAAAAATAAGTTTTTTCCCAACCGTAAATGTCGGCGATTTACTTCCTAACATGCGGTTAATCTCGTTTTGACAACGCTTTAATTCAAGATTTGTAGCCTGCGCCTCTCTATGTGGGATGGCGTTATTAGGATTTTCTACAATCTTCTGTAAGATAGCGTCTATCCCACCGAATATGACCGCATCCGAGATGTAAATATCGTTATGGCACCCACAATTACAGAACCACTTCTCACGTGTTTTCCATTTGGATTTTCTATGCATCGAGCTTCCACATTGTGCGCAAGTGACTTTATTGTTCCGCAAATATTCTATCTCATCGTTAAAACGAATCTTTTTTGATCCTTTTTCCGCTTTTAGTTGTCGCGCATAGACAAAATTTTCCTCGTCTACGATTTGTGGAAAGTTGTCCTCTCCAATATACTTCTCATTGTCGATAATTCGAGCAATACGAGCCTTGTTCCATTGACAATTTCCCAAAAAAAACTCAATGTGTTCAAGTGCCAATTCATTTGCTATATCTTCGAGTTTTTTACCCTCTATATATTCGGAGAATATGCGATTTACGATTTCCGCTTCCGCGTCAATAACAGATAGCTTGCCGTCTTTCATCCCATATCCATAACTTATCATACGATTTGCCATTTTATTGCCTCACTCTTAGTTCCAAACCACCTTTCAATTTGAAAGTAAACGACCCGTCTTGCTCGACGTAAATCACATCCATAATCTCGTCATAGAGTTCGGGGCTAAACTCGGTTATTGCTTGTGGTTGTTTATCCAAAACACGCGCTATCATCCTCAATTCTTCTATACATCGTTCTTCCTCATCGGCACTTAATAATTTTAGCCTTCGACTACGAAGCTCTGTAAGTTTTTTCTTTATTCTATCTGACTTTTCCGAATATGTTACTTGATCTATATTGCCAACCGAAAGCATTTCGGCATATGCTCTATTCTGTATTGAGAGTGTAGCAATATCGCCGTCAATTTCAGCCAACTCATTATTTCCCAAATTACATTTAACTTTCAAGGAAGATAATAGATTGATTGGGTCATCAATAAGTTTCTTTCTGTTTGCTTGCAGAACGTTGAACACTCTCATAAAAGCGTTCTCAAACTCTTCGGTTTTCACTTTCGGCGCGTGGCAAACATCCAACGATTTACCACGTTTTGTACAGCACCATGTTTCGGTTTCGTCGCACTTCAAGTGAAAAATCCAACCGCATTTCCGACAACGTATCTTCCCCGTAAAGAAAGGTTTTGCCCCTCCGCCGTCTTTCAAAAATATATCTCTTCGGCTTTCCATAATCCTTTTAGCGGCTTGAAAATCCTCTCTCGATATTATTGCGGGGTTAGCATTTTCTATAAAATACCTGTCCTCTTCTCCGCGATTTTTTTTCCTCCTTAGTGGCAAAACGTTCGGCACGTATGTCTTGTGCAACATACAGTCGCCACAATATCGTTCATTCTTGAGAATGTACTGAATCCGTCCGCGCGTCCATATAATATCAGTGTCCTCGTGCAACTGCATATACTTCAATATTGCGGTCGTACCCATTCCTGACAGATACAATCTGAATATTATTTTTATTTTTTCTGCCTCTTCGGGGACGATTATCAACTCTCGTCCTTCGAGTTTATACCCATACGGAACATTACTTGGGCAATATGTTCCATCCTCTATTTTCATGCGAACGGACGTTGCCATTCGCCGTGAACAATTAAGTGCTTCACTCTGTGCGAAGGCACTCTTTATGTATAGCATCATCTCCGAGTTCATCTTGTCTGTGTCAATCTTGTCATTCTCGAAGTACACGCTCACGCCGTTATTTTTCAGTTCCCTAATGGCTTCAATGCAATCAAGTGAATTGCGGGCAAAGCGAAAAATGCTCTTTACCAAAATGCGGTCAAGTTTGCCATTCTTCGCGTCTTTTAACATACGCATAAACTCTTCGCGCTTCTTCATCTCCGTACCCGTGATGCCTTCGTCCGCATAAATATCCACAAGTCGCATACGTTCATTCGTCCGAATATAATCACTGTAATACTGCACCTGCGCCAAAAATGAGTTGATTTGGTCTGTGCTATCGGATGACACACGGCAATATGCACCCACTCTGATAACGTCCTCATCATCGAGAAACTTTGTTGCCCTAATTACTTGAACTTCTTTTGCCATTGTCTTTACTCTATTCCTATTTCGCGACAGCCTAAAAGCTCCGCACACTTTTTATTGATTTTCTCTGCCATTATCCTGTCAAATACGCCCTCTTCAAATAGATCTATAATCATCGAATAGACAACCGCATATTTGATTTCATCCTTATATTTGTTATCCACACTTCCTCTCCACAAATAAAGAGATGAAGCGTTTTGCTACGGCATAATCGCCAACACTTCATCTCTGTGTTCTATGATTATGCCGTAGCATAAGTTATTCAGTTTTCATTTGGTAGCGCAGATGCACTCCGCACTTCCTTGCAACACTTCCTTAATCGGACTCGTAAACGATTTGATTAAGAATTGCCTCCTCAATAATTCTCTGCATCTCAGTCAATCGCCTGACATCTTCCATGTAGTCGCCCGTGCGCTTGAACTCTTCTTTTTGGGACAGTTGTGCATACATCGTGTCATACAAGTCCTGCGCCCTATCGTCTACGCCATGCAGGTATTTGGGAAGATCGCCCGCAAGCGATAAAAGTTTTGCGAAGTTGTGTTCCTCAATGTACTGCTTCGCCAACGTTCCATACTTCCCGTACTTCTGTTCTTTGGGTTTTACTTCGTGCTGATAGACTTTTATTTCATCTTCCGTCAAACCCTCGCCTGCTTCCGCTTTGCGCATGATTTCTTCTTTGTTCATATCAACCTCCTACTTTTATGTGTCGTATATATACGAACTATCATAATCTTACACCGATATTTCGAAAGAGTCAAGCCCATATTATGAAAATATAGAGATTTTTTCGCGTTTATTAGAGATTTGCTCTTTCTCAATCTCAAATTTTTTTTTACGTTACGAGTGCGGCGATGCCTCTGACAAGGAGCGGTGCGGCTATGAGGATGATGAAGATGATGACGATTCCGATGACATAATTTATAAGCATCTTCTTTGCCTTTTCTTTGTCCTCGTTTTTATGGGCGACTAT
>CANQNC010000016.1 GCA_947625145.1 uncultured Clostridia bacterium | reverse complement strand
ACAACCCCCGCGCAAACGTCTACAGAATGGATCACGACATTCCGTACAGCTGGGGCACCGCGGTCAACGTGCAGATGATGGCGTTTGGCAACATGGGCGACAACTGCGGCACGGGCGTTGCGTTCACAAGAAATCCCGCCACGGGCGAACCTGGGCTGATGGGCGAGTTTTTGACCAACGCTCAGGGCGAGGACGTCGTTGCGGGCGTCCGCACTCCTATGCCTATCGCAGAGATGCAGAGAGTGTTCCCCAAAGTCTATGAGCAATTCCAAGAGGTTTGCAGGATCCTCGAAAACCACTATCGCGACATGCAGGACATGGAGTTTACGGTGGAAAACGAGAAGCTGTATATGCTTCAAACAAGAAACGGCAAGCGCACCGCGGCGGCGGCGATCCGCATCGCGTGCGACCTCATAGACGAGGGCATGATCACCGAGCAAGAGGCGCTGTTGCAAATTGACGCAAAGACGCTGGATATGCTTCTGCATCCCACGTTCGATCCCGCGGCTCTCAAAAAGGCGGACAAGGAAAATCTTGTTGGCAAGGGCATTGCGGCGTCTCCCGGCGCGGCGGCGGGCACGATCGTCTTTACGGCTGAGGACGCCGTCAGAGAGGGCAAGAAGGGTAAGAAAGTTGTCCTCGTCAGATTGGAGACCTCTCCCGAAGACATCGAAGGCATGAAATTTGCGCAAGGCGTTCTGACTGTCCGCGGCGGACAAACTTCTCACGCGGCTGTCGTCGCTCGCGGAATGGGCACCTGCTGTGTGTCGGGTTGCGGCGATATCAGAATGCATGAAGAGGAAAAATACTTCGAGCTCGGCGGAAAAGTGTTCCACGAGGGCGACGAACTGTCCCTCGACGGCTCGACGGGCAACATCTACAGCGTGGCGATCAAGACTGTCCCTGCGGACCCCAACAGCGGCTATTTCGGCAGGATCATGAAGCTCGCCGACAAGTACAAAGCGCTTGGCGTTCGCACAAACGCCGACACGCCCGCAGACGCACAGCGCGCGGCAGAGCTCGGCGCACAGGGCATCGGCCTTACGCGTACGGAGCATATGTTCTTCGGACCGGGCAGAATTGACAAATTCCGTCAGATGATCTGCGCCGAAACGGTGGAAGAGCGCGTCAAAGCCCTCGAAATGATCGAGCCTATGCAACAGGCGGACTTCGAAGGCCTGATGGAAGCGCTCAAAGGCATGCCTGTCACAATCCGCTTCTTGGATCCTCCTCTTCACGAGTTCGTGCCCACCGAGGCAAAGGATATCGAAGAGTTGGCAAAGGCGCAGGGCAAGAGCGTTGAGGAGATCAAACTTTTGTGCGACAGCCTTCACGAGTTCAACCCCATGATGGGTCATCGCGGTTGCCGTCTTGCGGTCACGTATCCCGAGATCGCGGTCATGCAGACAAAGGCGGTCATCAAAGCGGCGATCAACGTGCAAAAACGCCATCCCGATTGGCATGTCGTGCCCGAGATCATGATCCCGCTCGTCGGCGAAGTCAAAGAGCTGAAATATTGCAAAAAGACTGTTGTCGAAACCGCGGACGCGATCATCAAGGAGGCAGGCGTGGATCTGCACTATGAGGTCGGCACAATGATCGAGATCCCGAGAGCGGCGCTCACCGCGGACGAGATCGCAACTGAGGCGGAATTCTTCTGCTTCGGCACAAACGACCTCACTCAGATGACCTTCGGCTTCAGCCGCGACGACGCGAGCAAGTTCCTGCCCAGCTATTATCAGGCAAAGATCTACGAGTCCGATCCGTTTGCAAGGCTTGACACAGTTGGCGTCGGCAAGCTCATGAAGATGGCTGTCGAGATGGGTCATAAGGTGCGCAAAAATATCCACTGCGGCATCTGCGGCGAACATGGCGGAGATCCTTCTTCCATCGAATTCTGCCACGAGATCGGTCTGGATTATGTCAGCTGCTCTCCCTTCAGAGTGCCAATCGCCCGCCTTGCCGCCGCGCAAGCGAACATCAAAAATCCGAGGAAGTAAGAGAAAAATTGAACGTAGGAATTTTGAAACAGCAAGGTAAAAGCAGAAAATCTATATGATTTTTGATGAAAACAAGCGCTCGAAAGGGCGCTTGTTTTGGCAAGGCGCGCGATACGAGCGTAGCGAGTATCGCCTCGGAAACGCCGCCGCGCAAGCGAATATTAAGAACCCGCGCAAGTGAAGAATAGCCGAAAAATCAAGTAAAATGTAGCCAAATCAAAATGAAATAGGGCTTGATCTAAAAAGGTCAAGCTCTTTTTTATGTCAAAAACTCCTCTCACAGACCTTTTTAATTCCATTTTTCCACATAAGTTGAACACTTGATGTGAATCAAAAATCATATATCAAAAGTGAAAACTGCGTGGATTCTCTTACTTTATTTTCTTGTCTTGCTCACGTTTTTTGATATAGTAATTGATTATAGCAGCCTTTTGTTTCTTTTGGGTTTCAGGAGTTTTAGCTTTTACATATTTACCTTTACTCGGTTTTTTACCAAACAACATATCAAAAATTCTCCTCTAATTTTATAGTGGTTTGAAAGTCGCAATTCTCTTGAAATTCTGCCAAACGATCTATTAATTTATCCGAAGGTCGAAACAAGGTTCGAGTAACTTTTGCGTTTCTCACTTCGCATAGAGAATAGGCTCGAATCATTCTATTTTCTATATCATATCCCAACAAATAGTTTTCTTGATCCCGTCCGTATCCGTAAACATAGTTGTATGCAAAAACGGATTGAATTTCGCCATTATACCTAAAATGGATAATGTGGCCTGTTGCTCCGGCCTCACAAAAAGCCTCAAACTCCGAATCGAAAACCAATGCCTCTCTTTTGTATTGAGGAAGACGCACATATCGGTTTAACAAACGTCTAATATATACTGAAAGTTCGACAGCAGCTTTCGGTAATTCCGATTTAATTATTTCGTCAAAAACTGCGCGTGTATTTTGAGTCGGACGGATCCATATATATGTTTCAAGATTTTCAAGTTCAGCGTCATAGAAATATATACTGTCAAATATTATATCTGCGAACTCACACAATTTTTCAGAATCAACAGAACTGAATTCTTTTGCTGCTTCAAATAGGCGAGCGCGTTCGAGCTTCTTAACTTCCAACAAGGTCGGTAGCAGTTTATTGACCAAGCCGTTTATATTGGAATCGTCGTTTGATTTAATAAATCCAAACGCTTGAGCATCATTGTTAAGAATGTTCAGAACAAAAGATGAGACTTTAATTTTTATTTTTTCTGCACTATAATATGTGCCTGTAAAATTATTATTCATAATATAGAGTGTATAATATGTCCACTCAAAAATCAAGTATTATTACAAAAATACGGAACTTTGTCTACCGTAAAAATAAAAATCGAGAGGACAGACATGCGAAGTTTTATGTGTTATTATATAATTGGCAAGTGGATCTTGACTAAATTTATGTGAGATGATAATATGAATATGATCAAAAAAATCAAAAATTGGATGATATACAGCTTAACCGAAAAACCGTCTTGCTATGTGCATGTGGATGAGCCTAAGTCTTTGCAAGATTATAGACAACTGCAATATAACAACTGGTGCAAGGCTAAGGGCGTTTTCAACGGGTCTTATCTGCCGTACAAACCGGAAACACTCTTGAAAAGAGGATGGAAAGATATATCTGTAGAAGAGTATAAAAATAGGCATCCGTCCAGCTATCAGCTACAGCGTAAAAGTACGGGACAAATCGTAAGATACGAAGAAGAAAACGAGACGCAATATGCACACTATCATTGGGAAAATCGAACATCGCTTGATGGCGATTTGAAAAATGATGCGTATTATTTAGATAGATATGGTAAGGCGTGCAGAAAAAACAGCCATAAATCGCACCTTGCTCCGTTTGACAAAAAATATAAAAAGAAGAGGTAAAAAATGAATTTAGATGATTGGTTGAATAGCAAGCCCGATGTGATCAGTTTTCACGATATGAGTCTGGTCTGTTTTGAATTGAGCAAGGACTATCTGTTTTTTCGTTGGGGCTTATTTAAGGATGAGTTGGATACGTATGACGAGTTGAAGGCTTTTGACAAAGCAATGTCCGAAGAGGAATTGTTGCTGTTTGATCAGGTATTTTATAACCCGAACATAACGGACATTTTGCTTTCCTCAGGTGCCAATGTTATCGATATGATCGCCGCCCAAAATCAATTTCATGATGGTGAGATGAAAATTTTCGCTTATGATATGCACGATAAATGCCTTAATGTTAAATTCAAATTTGAAAAATTCAAAATGCGTCTCTTAAAGAGGGTGTCTTTTGATGAATTTTACAGCACTGATGGCGGTAAAGAGGACATAAATAAAAATTTTAAGGCGTTCTCATTGCAAGATTTCGAGCAAGGCAAGGGATATATATGCTAAATTGCAAGTTTGCACAATACAAGTTTGCCCAATAGAGGAAGACCTAAATACGTTGTTTGCGCATACTTCCAAAAATAGGAGCGAATGCGTCGCCGCTTTTGAAGAGGCGAAGATTTTCAACGGCAAAACGATATATGAAGCGGAAAAAGATATTGAAATTATATATGGGTAGTGTTGTTTATCGTTCCTATGAAGCCGCCGCGCAAGCGAACATCAAAAACCCGAGAAAGTAATAATATTTTCTATATGCCAATTAAGGATTTATAAAAAACAGGTGTCGGTTGGCACCTGTTTTTTAGAAATCCAAATTTTTACGAAAAAAATACTTGACAAATAAGAAATATAAAATTATACTTTTGGTAAGTGCATGAGCATGTATGTAAGTATGTAGGCATGTAGGTATGGAGGTCTGATATGGGAGAAACAATAGGTGATAGGATAGCAATGCTATTAAAAAAATCAAAGTATAGCCAGAAAGAACTTGCAGGTATGGTAGGAGTGACGGAAGCAACTATGAGCAGATACATGAATAACGAAAGAGTGCCAAAAACGGAAATTATTGCCAATTTAGCTACTGCACTGCGTACAACCTCTGATTTTTTGATCACGGGTAAAGAAACGAATGATAAGTTTGAGTCGATCAGCAATTTGGTCGCGAGAGGAGCGAAGAATATGACGCCGGAACAAAAAATGGAACTGATAAGGATTTTGTCTGAAACATGATGGATAGTGAGTACACAACAATCAAGGTGCCCAATGCAATATACAGAGATATAGAGCGAGATGTAGTTTCATTGTATAAAGAACTACACATATGTACTATACCAATAAATCCATGGGATATAGCCAGAAGAAAAGGGTATAAGATAGTGCCGTATTCTCATGTCGGAAGGGAAAAGGTCGCTTGCTTAAAGAGGTGTGGAATAGAAGGCGGAGCAAGCTACTTGGATAAGAAAGAAAACAGCCGTTATATTATCTACAATGATACTTATCTTGCGAGTAAGTCGTTTCAGAAATTCACTATAATGCATGAGCTGGGACATATTGTGCTTGGGCATAAAGAAGATAGTGAGTTGGCGGAAAGATTGGCAAATTATTTTGCGGCATATGCACTCGCACCATCACCATTGATATATAAATACTGCTGTGAAGATAAAGAAGATCTGATGACAATTTTTCAGGTGTCGGAACCATGCGCAAATATTTGTTTTGGACGATATCTGAAATGGCAAACTTACGGAGGAAAGCTCAAAGACTATGAAATAGAGCTATTAGATTTAGTAAAATGAATATTTAACATAAAAGAACAGCGCATAGAAGTTGTTGCAGCAACTTTTATACGCCATTCGGGTTGATGCCATATAGGCTATCGTGTAAATGTATTATAGCATCTCCCGTCTTTTATGTCAATTGTTTGACGACAACCAAAGGTTGAATAAACAAAAAGGCAGGTGATGCTAAAATGAAAAATAACACATTAGCTTATGGGACAGGATGTAAGGATGTTTTTCATGCATACATGGTGCGGCATGCCAAGTTTGATGGCGAGCTTGAAATACCATGCGTAAAAACAACCGACATTGTGCCTACGCGGCTTGTCCCGTTCTCTCATGCAAAATCCGAAAAAGATCACACAGGTTTTGTGGTTTTTTATGAGCATGATGAAAAGATAGAGCCATTTTGGAATGATCCCAAGAGGTATCTATCTGTCCTCAAACGGTTTGATGGAGTAATCACTCCTGACTACAGCTTGTATTACGATATGCCACTTGTAATGCAAGAGTGGAATACATATCGCGGCAGAGCAGTCGGCGCATGGCTGAATGACAATGGAATTCCGACGATCCCAAATGTGCGTTGGGGAGATGAACGGACCTACGAGTTGGCATGCCTTGGTGTAGAACGCAATTCTACAATAGCTGTTGGGACTCATGGCTGTATCAAATCCAAAGAATATAAACATATGTTTATCAAAGGATTTGATTATATTATTGAAAAATTGCAGCCTAAAACCGTAGTAGTTTATGGGAGCGCACCGGCAAGGATATTCTGCTTGGCGGAAATGTATGGCGTCAATATAATGCAGTTTGAAAGCTGTTTCAGCTTATCTCATAAAAAGGAGGTAGGCTGATATGGGAGCAGGGAAGAGCAGAAAGTTTAATAATACAAAAGGTGGCAGAACTGCTTTACATGAGGATAGACAAGGTAAACATATTGTCGGGAATAGGAACTATATTCCGGGAAGGAGTATTTTTGTCGGAACACTTAAGGATGCGCAAAAACTAATTCGCGAGTTTTCAGGCAAAGGAACACCAGCCGGAGCAAACCGTGAAAGGGTTGATTTTGGTAAAATCATAGGATATTATGTTGATCCACAAACGGGCAAAAAATATCCAACAACCATGGGAATAATTCATTATTCAAAGTATGGTGCGCACATAGTACCGAGTAAACCAAAAAAGGAGAGATGATATATGTTTAGTGAAAATGAAAAGGATATAGTTTCAAACTTTTACAGCAGATTGGACGAAATTGAAGATAAGGAATTGCAACTTATTTGGGAACAAGGATATGCAATTGCACAGTTTGACACATGTTTTGAGGACTTTGCCGATGATGACGAAGAAGACGAGTACACTTCGTTCATTTTTAAGGTTATAACCATAGAGGGTGCTGTGCCGGTCGAAATCAGTCCCGAGGGGTACTTTATAGTGAATTATCACAACTTTCCCAAAAAGATAGAGGTAAAATCTTGAGGTAGTAGGGTAACAGATACTTAGCACTCCCCCTTGTAATTAGTTCCGTCGCTCAAGCGAACATTAAGAACCCGAGGAAGTAAGGGCAAAATTGAACGTAGGAATTTTGAAACAGCAAGGTAAAAGCAGAAAATCTATATGATTTTGCAAAAGGCGTCCGAGGGGCGCCTTTTAGTATGGAAAGAGATAAGTTTATAAAAGCCGTGGAGTTTATGTAAAACGGATAGGTGGAGTTTATGGGACGGTGCATGTGCGATGATTGAAAGAGTAGATTTTATAAAAACGGCTGCGTTGATGAAAGCGGTTGGTCTATGAAGAGCGGGAGAGCCGATGAAAGAGGTTGGCCTATGAAGGGCGGGTGGGTCGATGAAAAATGGCGGAGGGGATTTTAAGAAGGTGCTTTTTTGCGAATAATTTGAGGGTCAGATCTTGTCGTAGGAGGTGCGACCAAGCAAAAAGTCTATGCTTTCATCGAAATAGTCGGCGATCTTGCATAGATTTTCCACTGTGATCTCGCGCTGACAATGCAAATATCGCCAAATCGTCTGTTGGGGGATATGCACCCTGCGCGCAAATTCGCTGACGGATATGTCGCCCATAAGCTCGGCGAGGCGTTCGGCAAATATGTGTGTGTATTTGTTCATAAATCCAGTCTACACCAAATGGAGAAATATGATTGACTTTTCACCAAACGGTGTACTATACTTAAATAAATATGAAATAAATGAGGAGTTTTGTAGGATCCGAATGAAAATTGCCATTGTCTGCGATATTTTGGGAGGGGAAAACAACGGTACGGCTGTCGCAACGATGAATCTTGTCAGGCATCTGGAGGCGAACGGACACGAAGTGCGGCTTATATGCGCGGACGAAGATCGCCTGCTTGACAAAAACACCATAATCATGCCTCGCATACATTTTGTCGGATATCTGAAAAAATATGTGGACAGGGTTGGCGTTCGGCTGCCAAAATGCGACAAGTTTATGATGGACAAGGCGCTTGATGGCGTGGACTATATCCACTGCATGATGCCGTTTGCGCTCAGTCGATACGCGGCGGACTACGCAAAGGCGCACAATATCCCCATCTCCGCGGGCTTCCACCTGCAGGCGGAAAACATATCCTCTTGTCTAGGGCTTCAGCATCTGCCGTTTGTGCAGAAAATCATCTACAAAGCGATTGACAAAAATCTCTTCTCGAAGGTGGACAGCATCCACTTCCCGACAGACTTCATGCGTCGCACGTTTGAGGGCAGCGTGAACAGGAAAACCGTCGGCAGAGTGATCTCAAACGGCGTAAATTCGTATATCCGCAAAATGGATTGCGAAAAACCCGAGGAGTTCAAGGACGAGATCGTCATTTTGACCGTAGGCAGATACGCCGCCGAAAAATCGCAGGACACGTTGATCAAGGCGATAGCAAAGTCGCGCTATCGCGACAAGATACGCCTTATCGCCGCAGGGAAAGGCGCAAAGGAGACGAAATACAAAAAACTTGCGCGCAAACTTCCCTTAGAGCCCGTGTTCAACGTCTATCCGCGCGAGGAGATCGTCAAACTGATCAACTATTGCGACATATATGTGCATCCCGCGGTGATCGAGCTTGAAGGGATCGCCTGCCTCGAAGCGCTCAAATGCGGCAAGCTGACCTTGGTTTCGGACTCCAAAAAGAGCGCGACCAAGGATTTTGTGGAGGCGGACTGCGTGTTCAAAAAACGCGATCCCGCGTCCCTCGCCGAGCTGATAGATTTTTGGATAGAGCACCCGAACGAGAAGGCGGAACGCGAAAGGCAACTCCTCGAGGCAAATATCCCCACAATGGAAGAGTGCATGCTTGACATGGACAAGCTGATCGAGGACACATACAACCGCACGATATCCTAGCCAACACTCAAAACTCCCGCAAACGCGGGAGTTTTTCGACGGATAAACTTCGGGACATGATCGCTTGACATACGTTGGCACTCGATTGCCTGACATACGGCGGGCAAAAGTTGTACATATTCGGGCGCAAACTTTGACATAAACAGAACTAGACCGTTTGATGTACGGCGTGAAGTGACCGATTGGCTTTGCATATGGTGGCATGATCTCTTTGCGTACGGCGGACAGACATTCTGACATACGCATGGAAGCGGCGGAAGATAAAAAGCTCGGGGAGATGACAAGTCGGGCGGGCTTATCAAAGACATACAAATGGGATTGCAAACGCGATTTTTTTATGCTATAATTTTTTCAACAAAACTCGGGGGATTTTTTATGGCCAAGGAAAAGAAGGAAAGGAAAAAACTTTCAAAGCCCGTAAAAATCACTATCATCAGCGTGGTTTCCGCGCTTGTGTTTGTGTTTTTGCTCAACATTGTCATTCTGCCGCTGACGGGCGGTTGCAAGCGCGTGGACGGCATGACGACCTACGACGGCGACAATCAATACATCAATTTTGACGATCGCACCTTGCTGTCGGCGCACAGGGCGGGCGGCGATCTCGCCCCCGAAGAGACCATGGCGGCGTTTGTGCAGTGCATAGAGAACGAGGCGGACAGCTACAGCGTGGACATTGTGGAGTTCGACCTTCATCTGACAAAGGACGGGGTGCTTGTGCTGATGCATGACCACGAGGTGGACCGCACTTCAAACGGCGCGGAAAAATTCGGCAAGGGCACAACCGTGGAGGAGCTTACGCTTGCTCAGCTCAAGACGCTGAATTTCGGCTACAATTTCAAGGATCCCGACGGCAATTATCCCTACCGCGACCTCAAAGACGACGAGGTCCCCGACGAGGTGCGCATTCTGACTTTGGACGAGATCTTGACCTACCTTGCGGCAAAAGGCCCGAAAGATTTGAAGTATATTATCGAAATCAAGGACGGTGGCGATATCGGCAAAAAAGCCATGGACAAACTTGTCGACGCAATGAAAAAGTATGGCATAATCGACCGCACGATCGTCGGCACGTTCAAGGGGGACATCACCCGCTATATCGACCAAAAGTACAGCAAGGAAGTCAAGCGCTCGGCAAGCATACTCGAAGTGCTCAACTTCTACTTCGCGTTTTTGTGGGGAGTGAAGCAAAATCCCGACAAGCTCGGCTTTGACGTCTTGCAGATCCCCATGGGGCTGGACGGCTTCTACGACTTCTCCACCAAGGCGTTCATTGACTACGCGCATGCGACGGGCATAGCGGTGCAGTATTGGACCATCAACGACAAGGACGACGTCGCCAAATTGCAGAAAAACGGCGCGGACGCGATCATGACGGACAATCCCGCCATGGCGTACGAAGTGCTGAATCACTGAAAGTCGAGCGATAGCCCAAATCAAACGGCAACAAAAAGCCCCTCGCGCGAGGGGCTTTTGCTTGAAATGCGAATTTTTTTGAAACATTGCGATGCTTGAAGCGTAGATATGTTTGAATTTGAAACCGTTTGCGCTTGTTCAAACGTTAAACGTTTCGCGAGTGTTTTGGATTTGATACGCTTTGCTTCGCGGTTTTCCCGACGGCGATATGTCCGAAACGCTTTGTGGCTTTTTCGACGTCGATACGCTTTGCTTCGCGCCCGTTCCGATGCCGATATGTTACGCTTCGCTGTTTTTTTCGTCTTGTTTTTTCGCCTTTACGCTGTCAGGCTTGCGATACTTCTTTTTGAAGCCGCCGAGCAGTTTTCTGAAGCCGCCCTTCCTGCCGTTCACCATGTCCACAAGCCCTTCGAGAGAGCGCTCGGACACGATGTCCGCCGCCCACTGCGCCGCGGAACGCAGAGGCATGTCCATTGCCGAGTTGATGATCATGTCGGGATTTTCCGCATTCGCCGCCACGATCTTGCATCCGAAGCGCACAACGCCCGCGATAAACTTGCCCCAAGGTGAGACCGCGCATTGTCCAAGCGAGTTGTTGGCGGTCAGTTCGCCCTTTTTGTACTCCGAATTGTCGGGCATCGGCGCGCCGTAGATCGCCTCGAAGTCCGCTTGCGGGATCTCGGTCTCCTCGCCCGTGAGGTTGTAGTAGTACGGAGCGGTGGCGGTGTAGTCTGGGATGGGAGCGTCTTTGCGCGCGGATTCCACATAAACTCTGCCCGTCAACTTGATGTCCTGCGAGGACGCGCCGACCAAGATGTCGAAGTCGCCGCTTTCCACATGCCAATCGTCGATCGCCACATTGAAGTAGGCAAACGCGCGGCTGTCAAGCTCTATGGATATCTCCTTTTCCTCTCCCGCGGCTAGGAACACCTTTTTGAAGCCTTTCAGCTCTTTGACGGGGCGGAAGATGGTGCTTTCGACGTCCGCGACGTACAGCTGAGCGACCTCGGCGCCCGCGACCTCGCCCACGTTTTTGACCTTGAAAGTGACGACCAGAGGCTCGCCCTCGGATATCCTGTCCTTTGAGAACTTGAGGTCGGAATATGCAAATTGCGTATAGCTCAAGCCGAAGCCGAAGGGATAGCGCACGGGCTTTTTCACCTTGTCAAAATAGCGATATCCGACGTAGACGCTCTCCCTGTATTCCGCACTGCGCGGCCCCATGGGGAAGTAGCGCGACACGATATTGTCCTCGTTTTCGAAGGGGAAGGTTTCGGGAAGTTTGCCCGAGGGATTGACATCGCCGTACAGCACGTCGTAGGTCGCCTCGCCCACAGCCTGTCCGCCGATGTACATGTTCAAGATGGCTTTTACGTCCTTTGCCCACTCTCCGAGCTTGACGGGCGCGCCGAGCGAGAGCACGACCACCACGTTTGGATTGACTTTGAGCAACTCGTCAACAAGAATGTTGTGCGACTTTGGCAGCTCGAGATGAGACCTGTCGTAGCCCTCGGATTCGTAGGCGTCCGTAAGCCCGATAAATACGATCACCTTGTCCTTGCCTTGCGCGAGTTTGACCGCTTTTGCGATCAGCTTTTTGTCATAGCCGTTCCCGTCGAGGGTGTAGCCGTCCGCATACTCGTACGCTTGTCCCGCTTCGTCGAGCGCCTCGACAAAGCCCGTGATCTTCGTCGCGCCGATATGGCTCGAACCCGCGCCTTGGAAGCGCGGCTTTTTGGCAAGTTGACCTATGACCGCAACGCTTTCCTCTTTGCGAAGGGGAAGCGCGCCGTCGTTTTTGAGCAGGACCGCGGAGTTTGCCGCCGCCTTCCTTGCGATTTTGTGGTTTTCGTCAAAATCCGCTTTGAAGTCGTCCACTTCGCGCTCCGCGTTTTCAAAGGCGAATTTGATCATGCGCAACGCGATCTTGTCCAGCTCCTCTTCGCTGAGCGAGCCGTCCTTGACCGCGGCGACGATATGCCTGTCGTTCATGCCCTTGTTGCCGGGCATTTCAAGATCCAAGCCCGCGCGCACGCCCTCGACGCGATCGTTCACCGCGCCCCAGTCGCTGACGACAATGCCTTTGAAGCCCCATTCGTCCCTCAGCACGTCCGTCAGCATGCGCTTGTTGTCCGAAAGATACGTGCCGTTGAGGCGGTTGTAGGAGCACATGACGGTCGTGGGCTGTTCGGTTTTGACGATATGCTCGAAAGCGGGCATATAAATCTCACGCAAAGCCCTCTCGTCGACCACGGAGTTGATGTTCATCCTTATATGCTCTTCGTTGTTTGCAAGATAGTGTTTGAGAGAAGTGCCCACGTTTTCCTTTTGAACGCCGCGGACCCAGCCCGCGCCCATGCGTCCCGCAAGGAAGGGGTCTTCGGAAAAATACTCGAAGTTTCTGCCGCAAAGAGGGGAGCGCTTGATGTTTACGCCCGGTCCAAGCACTGTGCAGACCTTAAGCGCTTTTGCCTCTCTGCCTATCGCCGCGCCGACCTCCTCGACAAGTTCGGGATCCCAGCTTGCCGCCGTCGCCGCAGCGCCCGGGAAGCATGTGGCGGGTTCGGAAGAGCCCATGATGTTTGTGCCGTTGGATTTCTGCTTTTCCTTCCTCAGACCGCTCGGACCGTCCGACACCCAAACGGACGGAATGTCCACGTCGTCGCGCGAGATCGGCTGAGTGAGCCAGTTGGTCAGCCCCGAACAAAGCGAGGCTTTTTCCTCAAGCGTCAGTTTGCCGAGAATTTCCTTGTAATCTTGCTCGTTCATAATTTCCTCCAAAATGACCTAATAAAGACCTATACAATCATTATATATTATAAACCCCGCGATTTCAAGAGCGATTTTGCGGGCATGCGGATCGCTTTTTGGGGGGCGCGGAGAGGGCAAAACTCGGATATGCACAAATTCGGCGCATATGGAATTCGGCGGGGAAACTTTGAAACGCGGCGCGGAATAAAAAGAGGCGGAAACTTTGAAAAGTAATGCGGAACGAAACGCGATACGGAAACAGTGAAATTCGGCGGAAGCCTTGAATGGTTACATAAAAAGCCTTGAAACGCGGCGGAGACTTGAAACGCGGCGGAAAAAGGTTCAGCCGCCATTTTTTTGGCGGCTGAATTAAAACTTGCGGTTGAATGAAACTCGCCTGCGTATCGCGTTTCAATCGAGGTCCACGTCTTTTGTATACATATAATGAGCTGTGCCCACGAAGCGCGGATCCACCTCTATTTCCACTTCTGCTCCGAACGCGACAAAAGTGATCTCGTAAGTGTAATAGCTCTTGCCGATGTCCCGCGGATTGTAGCGGAAGTCCTTGTCCACGCTTTCGAGGCGAAGGTCGTCCTCGCTCGTCACAAACGGGTGCGCCATAGGGCTTTTGCTGAGCACGTCAAACGCGTACGTTTTTGCGTCCGCTATCATTCTGTTGCGGTCAATTCGGCTGTTTTTGTTCGCGGCAGTCGCGGCATAGCCGAACACGCCTCCGAGGATGGCGCCCACGACAAGCACTATTGCGACAAGCACGACGACGGGGATCACGATATATCTTGACTTTAAGCGCTTTTTCGCCTTTTTGACCTCTTCGGGGGTCGCCTCTTTCACGGGCGGGGCGGCGCGGTGGGCGTCGTCGTCGAACATGCTGTTTGCCATTGCCATCTGCGACTGCACATAGTCCTTTTCCTCTTGTGTGGCGGTGCCGTCTTTGCAGTGTTTCAATGCCTCTTCAAAATTCATAGTCTACCTCCATAAAATGTTTCAATTTTGCTCTTGCTCTGAAAAGTTTGACCTTTACGTTCTCTGTTGAGATGGAGAGGATGTCCGCAATCTCCTTTACGCTCAGACCGTTGAAGTAGTACAGCCTGACCGCCTCCTGCATATCTTCGCCCAGCATCCCGATCGCCCTGTAAAGCGCGCGATATTCCTCCTCTTTTATGACGCGCTCCACAAGCTCTTCGTCGTCTTTGACGAGGGCCTCGTCCATGTCCGCAAGCCGCTTGCGCTGTCTCAGATGATCGAAATAGCAGTTTCTGCACACCTTGAACAGCCAATATTTGAAGCCGTCCTTTTGCTCGTCGATGGAGACGAACGCGCGCTTGAACGCTTCCGCGACCAGATCCTCGGCAAGATTTTTGTCGTGGCAAAGAGAGCACGCGTACAACATTGCCTCGTTGTAATACCTTTTGAAAAGTTTTTCAAGTTCGGAATCCTTCATGCGATCCATTCTCCCCACATAAATCAACGCGGAACAAGCCTGTCGGTTACAAAATTCGGATTTTCTTTATTTTAATCCTCTCGCGCGGATTTTGCAAGAGTAGAGAAAAAGCGGCGAAAATGAAAAACCCGCGAGAGTTTTGCGTTTGCGGAAAAAGGTTTCCTGTTGATTGTGGGAAGGAAATGGATTATAATATACTCGAAGTCCCGAATTTGAGGTGAAAAATGAAAAAGGCTCCCAAGGAATGTTACGAAAAGGACAACTTCACGCTGATGCGCGAGGGGAAGATCTACAACCCCACGGACAAAAACGTGTTCAAAAAGCACTTGCGCGCGTTGACGCTGACAGAGAGGTACAACCGCATAAGCGTCCTCAACATATTGAGAAGGAACCGTATCATCAAAAAGCTCATACCCGATCACGGCAAAAACTTCTTCATTCTCAGCAATTTTCATTGCGAATACGGCAACAACATCTCCTTTGGGGACAATCTGTTCACCAACTTCGATTGCATCTTGCTTGACGTCGCCAAAATCAAGATGGGAGACAACTGTATGCTTGGGGCGAGAGTGACGCTCGCGACCCCCGTGCATCCGCTTGTGGCGGAGGAGCGCAGAGTGAAGCAATACCCGAACGGCTATTACGACCTCGAATACGCAAAGCCCATCACGCTCGGCGACGACGTTTGGATCGCTTCGGACGTGACCGTGTGCGGCGGCGTCACGATAGGCGACCGCGCGGTCATAGGGGCGGGCAGCGTGGTCACGCGCGATATCCCGAGCGATTGCTTTGCGGCGGGCTGTCCCGCGCGCGTCATACGCAAGATATCCGACGAGGACAGGCTGGACGTTTGGGAGACGTACATAGGCGAGCAGATTCCGAAAAGAAGATCCGCAAGAGAGGAAGAGTAGGCGATTTTGTTTCCGCGCCGAGGCTCGCAAGCGGGCTGAGATATCCTCATAAAAACGCACTCGACTTATTGTAAAATATTCCACTAATTTTTAGTGACGGACTGCATACAATATTTGCGAGGTGTTTATGTGGAGCAATTCGATCAGCATCGCAAGAGAGTATGACAGGGAGATAGGCTATATTCTCGACAGCCTGCAAAGCACAAAGGATCTATCCTATGCAATTGAGGAGTCGCGAGACAGACTTTTTGTGTATGTCGCAAGCGCGTGCGAAAACCGTGACAGCGTGGAGCGCAGGATATACGAGATCGCGCACACTGTGATACTTTCCTTTTTTAAGTTGAGATTTTTCATGTCCAAACTGCCCATAAGGCGGTTAAGCCACGCCTATTGCGCCCTTCTCGGAGCGATAGTCAACTTCGACAGGGACTTTGAAACGGGCTTGGTGGACAAGGTGTTTTCAAAAGTGTCCGACTTCAACATGGACGGAGTGACGAGTTTCCGTCTGCGCCCCCTGCTTCAAAGTTGGCAGGAGCTGTCCGAGGTTTCGGGCAAACTGATCGAGGGGATATCCGCGGACCCCGAGATATTCGAGATCGCGTCCTTCATCACGGGCAGCGAGAGCGGAAAAAATCAGCTTATCATAAAAAGCGGGAATTTGAAAAACATCACGCGGCACGAAAACGTGGAAGTGGTCAACCTCTTGGACAATGACGAATACAATCTGCTGCTTGCCATACTCAAAGAGCGCCCGGGGGAGATATTGCTTGAAAATTGCAAGTTGTCAAACCCAATGCACGACACATTGAAGCGGCTTGCGCGAGTCATAGAAAAATAGCATAAAAACACGAAACGTATATCAATTTTTAAGCCGACCCGCCGAAATCGGCTTTTTTTGATGATTTTGACGGAATTTGGGAATTTGTAAAACACGTTACATATTTTTATGATTTTATATAAAAACACGTATCGTATTCAAAATCGCGATAGCTTTCGTTTTTTCGCCTCTTTCTCGGGTTCGGCTGAGAGATTGCGGGGCAAATCGTTTGCATGTTGGACGATTTTCGTGTATGATATATGTTTGCAGATATAATAATTATTGTATCCGCGACTTAGGAGAAAATATGGCAAAAAAGACGAAAAACATTAAGGTGACATTCCTCGGCGGCGTGGGCGAGATCGGCAAAAACATGACCGTGCTCGAGTGCGGCGAGGATATGATCGCGGTGGATTGCGGCGTAGCCTTTCCCTCGGACGACAGCCCCGGGATAGACGCCATAATCCCCGACATCAGCTATGTCAAGGAAAACTTCAAGCATCTGAGGGGCATCTTGCTGACCCATGGTCACGAGGACCATATCGGGGCGATACCGTACTATGCGGACGAGCTGAAGGGCGTGCCCATCTACGGGACCGCGCTCACTCTCGGCTTGCTCAGGCGCAAGTTGGAAAAGAACGCGAAAAAATTGAATCTTGTCACAGTAAGCGCGGGCGACACTGTTGAGCTTGGCTCCATGAAGGCGGAGTTCATCAAAGTCTGCCATTCGATGGCGGGGGCGTGCGCGCTGTCCATTTCCACCCCTTGCGGCAACGTGTTTGTCACGGGGGATTTCAAGATAGACAACACTCCCATTGACGGGAAGCAGACGGACATACAACGCATCGCGCGCATAGGCTCGAAGGGCGTAACGCTGATGCTCGGCGAGTCCACAAACGTGGAGCGCAAGGGCAGTTCCACCTCCGAGATGGCGGTGGGACAGAGCTTGGAGAATATCTTTGTCGCAAATCCCAAAAAGCGACTTATCGTCGCGTGCTTTGCGTCCTCGAACTACCGCGTGCAACAGGTCCTCACCCTCGCGCACAAGTACGGGCGCAAAGTGGTGCTTGCGGGCAAGAGCATGAAGGGCATCGTGGAAGTCGCGGGCGCGTGCGGGGAACTGCATATCCCGAAGGGCGTGATCGTGGACAGCATAGGCAAACTGTTGCCGCATGAAACGCTGATCCTCGCCACAGGCTCGCAAGGGGAGCCTCTTTCCGCGCTGAAGATGATGAGCAAAGGGGAGTTCAACAAGATCAACGTCGGCAAGGACGATCTTGTCGTGCTCAGCTCTTCTCCCATCCCCGGCAACGAAAAGTCGGTGTATGACGTCATCAACGACCTGTTCAGGAAGGGCGCGGAAGTCATATACGACAGCATGAACGACATTCACGTCTCGGGGCACGCGTACGAGGAGGAGCTGAAGCTGATGCTCACGCTTGTGCATCCCGAATATTTCATGCCCGTGCACGGGGAGTATCGCCATCAATTCAAGCACGCAAAGCTGGCAAGATCCCTCGGCGTGGCGTCGAAAAACATCATCATTCCAAACATAGGCGAAAGCTACAGCGTGACCTCAAAGGGCATAAGGAAGCACTCGAACGTGCACGCGGGCAACAGATACGTGGACGGCGTGGTGCTTGAGGACGGCGAAAGCGTCGTGAGCGATCGTCGCTCGCTTGCGGAGTACGGCATGTTGCTTGTGCTCGCCGCAGTGGACATGGAGAGGGGAGTTGTCGTCGGCGGCGTGGATATCGTCGCGCGCGGTTTCAACCTCACTCCCGACGTGGAGAGAACTATCAAAAACGCGGTCACGGACAGCATAAACGGTTCGGATTTTGACAAAGCCGACATAGACGAGTACGCAAAATGCGTCAAGCGCACGGTCAGGAAGCTGTTTTTGAGGGATAGGCAATATCCCATCATTCTGCCCGTCGTCGTGGAGGGCTAGGAGGGGATATGGTCAAAAAACCCATCATACTCATCATGACGTCAAGGGACGAGTCGGGGGCGGCGTCGCAACAGCTTGCCGCAAAGATACGCGAGCAGGGCACGCACAACGTCGTGATCATCAGCGACGAGAAGTACGGCTCCGCGGCAAAGCTCTCCGCACTCGACAAACTTATGGACACGGGACAGGAATATCAATATCTTTTGGCGCGCAAGGACAGAGGCGTGCTGAAAGACAAGTTGAAGGTCCGCAAATTTTCAAAGCGCGTGAACCGCATCAACAACATGCTCAAGCGCTTTCGCCCCGAATATATCCTTTGCATGACGCCGTATGCCCATCACTGCGCCGCAGAGGCGAAGAGAAAGGCGAGATTTTCCGCAAAGATCATCTACTTCATGCAAAGTTTCACTGTCCCGAAGCGAGATCTTTACGACGAGACGGACGTATATATCGTGGAAAATTCGGACGTCAAACAACAGCTCGTAAGGTTGGGCGTGCACTCGAAGGACATCATGACGATGGGGCTTCCGTACGACGTCCCGCGCCTTAAAAAAGAGGAGATCGCCTCCGCCAAGCAGGAGTTCGGACTTCCGCGCGGCAAGACCGTGTATGTGGACATCTCCTCGGGCAAGGAGCTTCAAAGCGTGTTCGCCCTTCTGATGGATCAGGGGGACATAGCCTCGTATGTGGTCAATTGCGCCAACGCAAAACTGCGCCAGACCCTCAACGATATGAAGCTCGACGTCCAAAACGTGACGGTGCTGTTTGTGCCCTCCGCGGACAAGGCGGACGAATATCTGTCCGTCTGCGACATCGCGGTGATAGACTACAACGTTTCGGTGATCTACAAGTGCTTCAGGCTCGGCGTGCCGAGCATCATCTACTCAAAAGACGAGCACGTCGCGCAGGACGTAGGCTATCTCACCGAGCACAACCTCGTGCTCAAGGCGAAAGAGGACATCAACGTGGTCGGATTGCTGTACAAGCTGATCCAGACTCCTCTTGCGGACGAGATGTCCAAAAACGGCTTGAAGTGGGTGGAGGCAAACAAACTCGAGGACATTGCAAACTTCCTCGTCACCTACATAGCCGTGTGACCGAGTTTGGGCAACAATTTGCAAAACAGCGGGTTTATGCGCCAAAAACGGCGGATAAACGCCGAGATACGACAAAAACAAAAATAAAATCATAAATCGGAAAAGACAAAAAGAGGAAACTATGAAACCCTTGATAGCGGTGGTGGGACGTCCGAACGTAGGCAAATCCACGCTGTTCAACAGAATCGCAGGCGAGCGCATTTCCATCGTCGAGGACATGCCGGGCGTCACTCGAGATCGCATCTATGCGGACTGCGAGTGGTGCGGGCGCGCGTTCACGCTTATAGACACGGGCGGGCTTGAACTCAAAAGCTCGGACGAAATGTGGACGCACATCCGCATGCAGGCGCAGATCGCGGTGGACAGCGCGGACGCCATCCTTTACGTCGTGGACGGCAAAACGGGTCTGACCACGGACGACAGCCTCGTGTGCGCTTTTCTCAGGCGGTCGGGGCTTCCCGTTGTGCTTGCTGTCAACAAGATAGACAACCTCTTCGCGCAGGATTCCCTCTACGACTTTTACGCGTTGGGATTCGGAGAGCCGTACGCGGTCAGCGCGGAGCAGGGCAAGGGCATAGGAGATCTTTTGGACGCGCTGATGGACGTCATCCCCGTAAGCGCGCCCGACTCGGACGACGACCGCATAAAGATCGCCATAGTCGGCAAGCCGAACGCGGGCAAGAGCTCTATCGCCAACAAGCTGTTGGGCTATGACAGAAGCATCGTCAGCAGCGTCGCGGGCACAACTCGGGACGCGGTGGACTCCGCGCTCGACGTGGGCGAGGACAAATATCTGATCATAGACACGGCGGGCATGCGCAAAAAAAAGGCGGTGGACGAGAATGTGGAAAGATATTCCGTCATGCGCGCGGTGCTTGCGATAAGGCGTGCGGACGTCGTGCTGATCGTTGTGGACGCAAACGAGGGGCTGAGCGAACAGGACGTGCGTATCGCGGGATATGTGCACGAGCAGGGCAAGCCCTCCGTCGTCGTGATGAACAAGTGGGACCTCGTGCCAAAGGATACGCACACCATCAACGCCTTCGAAGCAAAATTGAAAGAGGATCTGAAGTTTATGGACTATTTCAAGTCCGTCTACGTCTCCGCGCTCAGCGGGAAGAGACTGGACAACCTTCTCCCTCTTTGCAAAGAGGCGGTCGCAAACAGCAGGCGGAGGATATCCACGGGGCTGTTGAACGAGGTCTTTGCGGAAGCCACGCGCATCAGCGAGCCGCCCGCGTATCTGGGAAAGCGGCTCAAGATCATATACGTCACGCAGGTCGGAGTGGCGCCGCCCACCATTGTGCTGAAGGTCAACGACCCGAAACTTATGCACTTCAGCTACAAGCGCTATCTTGAAAACGCGCTTCGCCGCAGTTTTGATTTTTCGGGCACGCCCGTCAGGCTTCTCGTCAGGTCAAACAGCGACGCGGAGGACAGATAAACATCGCGAGCCCGCACTTCGAAGCGGCTCTCGGTATAGAATATAGAAACAGGAAAAGAGAACAAAAAAGGGAAAAGAGTGACATATGGATCTTAAAAATTTGTCCGTGCTAGAGCTTGAAGAGGCGCTCGGAAAGGAACAAAAAGCCTATCGCAAACTGCAAAAAAAAGGCGTCCGCGTGGATATGACTCGGGGCAGACCCGGGGCAAAACAGCTTGAGATCGCCATGCCCATGCTTGAGGCGGCGGGCAGTTTGCCGTATCAATACGACGGCGGCGACGCGCGCAACTACGGCGACCCCGCGGGGATACGTCCCGCGCGGGAACTGTTTGCAAAACTGATGGACATTTCCCCCGATATGGTCATCGTCTCGGACGGCTCGAGCTTGGAGATAATGTACGACCTCGTGCAATTCGCCATGCAATTCGGCGTGTTGGGCGACACTCCTTGGAACAAGCTGGACAAGGTTAAATTCATCTGTCCCGCGCCGGGGTACGACAGGCATTTTTCCATCTGCCAAACCTTCGGAATGGACATGATCACCGTCCCCATGCTGCAAGACGGCCCGGATATGGACCTTGTGGAAGAACTCGTCAGGGCGGACGAGAGCGTAAAGGGCATATGGTGCGTCCCCAAATACTCAAATCCGACGGGCGTCGTCTTTTCGGACAAGACCGTCACGAGGCTTGCCAAACTCAAGCCCGCGGCAAAGGATTTCAGAATTTTTTGGGACAACGCGTATATCGTGCACTCCCTCTACGATGAAGACGACAAGTTGAAAAACATCTTCGACGTCGCCCAAAAATACGGCAATGAGGACATGATCTACGAGCTTGTCTCCACGTCCAAGATCACCTTTGCGGGAAGCGGAGTCGCCGCGCTCGGCGCAAGCGAAAAAAACGTGCAAGCCCTGCTCAAGCTGATGTTTTACAAAAAGATCAACCCCAACAAGGTCAATCAGGTCATGCACGTGGAGTTTTTGAAGGACGTGGACAACATCAAGGAGATCATGGCGAAGCATGCCGAACTCCTCAGACCCAAATTCGAGCTGTTTCAAAGCAAGATGTCCGAGGCGTTTTCGGATTGGGAGGAGGTCAAGTGGAGCGAGCCTCGCGGCGGCTATTTCATATCTTTGGACGTGAGCGGCGCCGCGAAAAGGACTGTGGAACTCGCGGCGGAAGCGGGCATAAAACTGACCGCGGCGGGCGCGACCTTCCCCTACGGCATAGACGACTCAAACAGCAACATTCGCATTGCCCCGTCCGTCCCCACTCTGGAGGAGATGTCGCACGCGATTGACGTGCTGATATGCTCCGTCCGCGTCGCGCTTCTCGAAAAGCATTTGGGGAAATAAGACGGGATAGCATAGCCCTCGTTGCGTTTTGCGCGTCGGGGGCAGAAAAAATTCGGCTCTTCCGCATGTGAGCTTAGGACAGTCGAGCAAAAACATCGGACGTCCGCATGCAATCTTCGGGCGAATGAAATCATCTGTCGCTTGCATATGGACTTCGGACATCAATCTGTACACTTCGTACGAATGTATGTGATCGTCTTACAACCGCAAGTAGACTTTTGACAACCGCAAGTAGACTTCGACGACTGTATTAAACTTAAAGACAAACAAATCATCAACCGAACAGGTTGATTTTTTGTTGACAAAATTATGTTTTTATATGCGCGCGCTTTGCGAGGCGTTTTCTTCGTTGCGCCGCTCGTTTTGATAAGCGGGAGCGTTTTTCCTGCCTGTCCGAAAGGTCGAAGCAAAAAGACGTCCGCTTTCCGTTTTGGATCTATATTGACTTTATCTTTTATATATCAATTTGCAAAAAGCTCGGATAGGTTTTCCGCGCGATTTGCGCGGGTAGGAAAACCGCTGTCATATGCCGCTTGCTTTGAGCATACATTTTACAAACCGAATTGGAGGAGTGTATGGATAAGTTTGACATTTATCGCGATATTGCCTCACGCACAGGCGGTGACATCTATGTGGGAGTGGTGGGTCCCGTACGCACGGGCAAATCCACTCTTATCAAGCAGGTCATGCAACAGCTTGTGATTGACGGCATCGAAAACCCCGACGAGCGCAGTCGGGCGATCGACGAGATCCCGCAATCCGCGGACGGAAAGACGATCATGACGACGCAACCGCGGTTTGTCCCAAACGAGGCGGTCAGAGTGCCCGTCGGCGACAGTATGAGCGTAAATATGCGGTTGATAGACTGCGTGGGTTATCTGGTTTCGGGCGCGCTCGGAGCCACCGAGGACGGCAAAGAACGTATGGTTTCCACGCCTTGGTCCGAGGAGGAAATGCCCTTTTCCCGCGCGGCGGAGATCGGCACGCAAAAGGTCATAAAGGAGCACAGCACCATTGCGCTTGCCGTAACCACCGACGGCAGTTTCACCGACATAGCGCGCGAGGATTACGTCGCCGCAGAGGAGAGGGTGATAAGCGAACTCAAAGAGTGCGGCAAACCCTTTGTCATCGTGCTCAACGCAAAGGACGTCTCCGCGCCGTCCGCGATCAAACTCAAGGAAGAGTTGGAAGCCAAGTACGCCGCTCCCGTCCTCCTAAAAAACGCCGCTTCTTTAAGCGAGCAGGACATCACGGAGATTTTGCAGACCGTGCTGTACGAATTTGCCGTCACGATGGTGGATTTCGATCTGCCGCGTTGGGTGCAGTCCCTCCCTCTTGACAACGGCGTCGTGAAAGAGCTTGTGGACGTCGTAAAAGCCGTCGGCGAAAGCGTGAGCAAGATGAAAGACTACGAAAACATAGACGGCTTTTTCAAGGACGCGCAATTTTGGCAGGAGCCGTCCTCCATCTCCCTCGACGCAGGCACGGGCAGGGTGCAGGTGGAGATAGCCCCCAAAGAGGGCGTGTTCTTCAAGGTCGCAAGCGAGGAGTGCGGCATTGAAATTTCGGATGATTTCGACCTTCTCAAACACCTCAAAGCGCTTTGCAAGAGCAGAGAAAAGATAGAAAAATTGCAGTCCGCGCTCGAGCAGGTGGACGCGTTCGGCTATGGCGTCGTCGTCCCGTCCGTCGGGGAAATGGAGCTTGAAGAGCCGCAGATCCTGAGGCAGGGGCAACAGTACGGCGTAAAACTCAAGGCGCACGCGCCCTCCCTCCATATCATGAAGGTGGACGTGGAAACCGAGGTCAGCCCCCTCGTGGGAAGCGAACAGCAGAGCAGAGAGCTTGTGGACAGCATGCTCGCGGACTTCGAATCCGACAAACAGGCGATCTGGGACACGAACATTTTCGGCAGAACGCTCAGCTCCCTCGTCGCCGACGGCATAGGCAACAAACTTCGCTCCATATCCACAGACGCGGAACAGAAACTCCGCCGAACCCTCGGCAGGATAGTCAACGAGGGCAGGGGAGGAGTCATCTGCATATTGCTTTGACCACCGTTTGCAAAGGAAAAAACAACAAGCCCGCCTTTATGGCGGGCTTTGGTATGTTTTGTCAAAAACCGAAGATCTATCATGCAAAACGCAGGGATAAACACCACGTTTCGTCAATATTGCGTATCAATTTTATTTTTTCGATTTGCTATGAAATGACTTTGAAATTGAGACAAGTCTTTACTTTGTCAATATCGGATAGCGTTTGTTCTTTCTATGGATGCCCATGACGCGGGTTTTGCTTTTTGACAATATTGGATAATATGAATATTTCGACAGAGAAACATCGGAAACCATAACTATTCCAAGCAGTGTTAAAAAAGATTGAATATCTTTTGTTTTTTTTGTAAAGTCTTGGACGAGGAATAATTTCTTGTGTTGTCAATGTTTGCGGATCGTCAATAGATGTTTTTCATGTCCTCGAGCGCGAAGTCGAAAAACTCCTTGTAGGCGGCGCACTTTTTTATGTCTATTCTCTCCCGCTTGCAACCGCCTGCGCACATAAAGTTGTATTTGCAATTTTTGCACTTGGAGGGCTTTTTAAGGCTTTCCGCAACAAAGGCTTTGGCTTTGTCGCTGTTTGCGAGACTTTTGAAATCGTCGTTTGAAATGTTGCCCAGCTCGTACTCGTCTAGGCAGTAGAAATCGCAGGGATACGTCGCGCCGTCCGCCTCTATGACGAATTGTGGGGAGCAACAGCCGTTCATTCCGCATTGCTCCGCGCTTTTGCCGTGCGCCAGCCGCACGAAGTTGTCTAGCATGCGCACAGAGGTGTACTCGCCCGACTTTATGTCCGCGAGATACAGGGAAAACAGCGTTTTCAAAAACACCGCGTATTCCTTTTCGTCGGGGTATTCGGAAAGGGCGCCTTCCTCTCCCGCAAGCGGTTTCAGGCAGGGTATGAATTGCAGATATTTGAAGCCGCGCTCCTTGAAAAACGCGTAGATCTCCCGAATGTTTTTGACCGTGGGACGAGTGATGACCGACAGTATGTTGAAGTCCGTGCCCGCCCTTTGCAAACAGTCTATCCCTCTGAGCGTATCCTCAAACGCGGGTTTGCCGTCCGCCGTCATGCGGTAGGAGTTGAGGCGCGCGTTGCCGTCCAGCGAAACTCCCGCAAGCCAGCCTCCGTCCTTGAATATCTTCGCCCATTCGTCGTCTATGAGGGTGCCGTTTGTCTGAACGGCGAGCACAGTGTTCTTTCTGCCCGCAAGCCTGTCGTTCGCGTGCAAAAAAAACTCCTTGCCCGCGAGGAGAGGCTCGCCGCCCTGAAAGGAGACGTACAGCCCTTCGTCCGCAAAATCAAACGCCTTGTCAAGGACGACGTCAAGCATATCAAGGCTCATTTTGCCTCGTACGGGGCAGGCGCGCATGTCGGCAAGGGAGTGATAGAAGCAATACGCGCACCTCAGATTGCAAAGGCTCGAGGCGGGTTTGAGCATGAGGGACAACTTCATTTGAGGATACCTCGCCTGTTGGTTTTCAGCTCTTTGGCAAACGCTTCGAGTTGCGCTTTCAGCTTGCTTGCGACCTGCGGGTAGGTCATTGCGACGTTGTACGCCTCGATGGGGTCAAGATCGAGGTTGAACAGATAGTTTTTGTACATTTGGTCAATGAAGGCGGAATTTTCGTTGCGAACGCTGAGATAGTATTTGAAATCGTAAAGCTTTCCGTCCGCTTCCGCTTGCATCTGCAGGCTCTGCACCTTGCCGCGCTTGAGATAGTACAACACTCTCGGCTCTCCCTCGCGAGTGAGCGCCGCGTCGTTGTAGCCTCTCTCGCCGACGAGGGAGGGAAGCATACTTACGCCGTCTATCTTCCTGTCCGTGGGAAGGGGGATGTCCAACAGTTCGAGCAGGGTGGGGAATATGTCCGTGTTCATATAGCTTGTAGAGATGACGCGCGTTCCGTTTTTCTCCACGCCGCCGTCCCATACATCCTCCGCGTTGTTGTAACGGAGGAGCATGGGCACTTTATGCCCGCCCTCGAAGGTGGTGTTTTTTCGCCCTTTCAGCGCGCCCGTCGCCCCTTCCTTTCCGGGGCCGTTGTCGGACGTGAAGATGATGATCGTGTCGTCGTAAATGCCCTCGTCCTTCAAAGTTTGCAGGGCGGTGCCCAAAAACTCGTCAAACTCCTCTATGCACTTGATATAGCTGTCGTCCGTGGTGTCCCCTTTGCCGTTGCCGTTCGCGTTTGAAAACAGCGGCGCGTGCGGCCACGGCGTGGCGTAATAGGCGAGGAAGGGCTCCGCGCCGTTTGACGAGACATACTTCTTTGCGTTTTCGCGTATATAGGCGTTGAGTTCGTCGGTGAGCAGTTCGGTGGTGAGGGACTGATCCTTCATCTCGTCGTGGCTGTAGACCTCTTCAAACTTGCCGTTTTGCTCCCGCACGAAGTTGTAAGGCGTCATGTCGTTGACATAGTGACTGCCGAAGAAGTAATCGAAGCCCTGATTTGTGGGAAGATATTCGCCGTAATCGCCGAGGTTCCACTTGCCGAACAGCGCGGTGTTGTAGCCCGAAGCGGACAAGACTTCCGCAAACGTGATCTCGTCGCCCAAGATGCCGTCCACGTTGTTGAGGAATTGGAAGGGATTGAAAAATCTTGTGCTTCCAAACGGCGACAGCGAGACCTTTGAGGGGAAAACCACGTTGTCAAGATATCCTCTGGCGCAATATCTGCCCGTGAGTATCCCGAATCTGGACGGCGAGCACACGGGGGAGGACGCGTAGAAGTTGTCCATATATATCCCGCCGTCCGCGGCGATGGAGTCTATGTTGGGGGTCTTGATCGTGGCGTTCTGCTGTCCGAGATAGCTGGAGAGGGAAATGTCCGCATAGCCCATGTCGTCCATAAGGACAAATAGCACGTTCGGCTTGCGCTTGCCGTTTTGGCTGAGGCTGTTCAAATAGTCGTCCTGACCCTCTTTCAGGCTTTGGACGACGGGCCGCGCTCTGAAACTGCCCGCAAGCAGGAAGAACACGGACGCGCCCGCTAGCACAAGCGCGCATCCTCCCGCGATCAGCCTCTTTCCGCCGACGGAAGATATGCGGGGAAGGAAGAGAATGAACACCGCTATGCCGATGGGGATAAGCGTGAAAAGCGCGGAATACAAAAATCTTGAAATAGGCGCGTCCGCGCTCCAAATATAATAGTACAAAAGCAACGAGGCGTGCGAAACGATGAAGCTCAAAACGCTCCAAAACCCGACGTAGCCTTTGAAAACCGCCTGCGCGAGGATGACTATGGCAAAAAACAGGGAAAGCGCGATCGCGACGACCGCCAAAAAGTTGAAGCCGCTTATGAGCATGCAAAGGGCGTACGCGCACTCTATGCAAAACATGACGAAAGACGCCGTGCGCAGTCCCCTCTTTTCGCCCAACGGTTTAAGCATTGGCACATTCGATCTGTCCTTCATAGACCCCTCTCGATCGCGGCGAAAATGCCGCGCAATATGCTTTTCTTATGATATATCATACTATCAATTCGCGCGCATTGCAAGCGGCAAATTTAATGCATTGACGGCGAAATGATTTTGGGATAGAATGTTCTTGAGGTGAAAAATGAAAAAAATTGTCTTTGTCGGAGCGGGTATGGCGGCGCTTGTCGCCTCGGAAAAGTTGGCGAGAAGCGGAAAGTTTGAAGTGCACGTGTATGAAAAAAGCGACTACGATACGTTGAGCTATGATTGGCATGACGACATAAACAAGGCGACATACATTGACAACGGGCTTCCTCTTCCAAAGGAAGGGACGTACTTTACAAAACGCAATTGGAGCTTCATTCCGCCCTCCGAAGGCGTGGAAGTCACGCTGGACATCCCCGAGGACGCGCTGGATTGGTCCACCGAGCGCAGACTGCTTGCGCGGCAATACGCAGACAGGGCGGCGGACGTCGTAAACTTCCACTTCGGCTGTGAGGTCGAGGGACTGATCGTGGACGGGGGCGCGGTGAAAGGCGTCGTCGTCGGGGGAGAAAGCGTGTACGCCGACCTCGTTGTGGACAACAGCGGCGCCCTCTCGAAGTTGCGCGCCTCTCTTCCGTCAAGCGCGCACATAGACGCGAAGCCGTCCGACGAGGATATATTTGTCGCATACAGGGGATTCCATGCCAAGGTCGATGGCGCTCCCGAACCCGAAAACTCAAACCGCGCCTATCTCAGGCCGTGCGGAGTCAAGGGGATAAGTTGGAGCATAAAGGACCCGTCGGGGACTGTGAACGTGCTCATCGGTCAAGTCGGAAAAATGTCGAAAGAGGAGTTGAAGCAGTCATATTCGAGACTTAAAGCCTCAAATCCGCAAATTTCCGACGATATCGTCCGCGGGGGCAGGATATGCGTCATCCCCATACGTCGCCCGCTTACGCGCATGGTCGCGGATGGCTATGTGGCGATCGGGGACAGCGCGTTTATGACTGTGCCCATGATTGGCAGCGGAGTGGAAAACAGCGTAAAAGCCGCCTGTATCCTTGCCGACGTCATCCTTGACGGGGACTCCCTCAGCCCGCAAGCCCTTTGGCAATATCAGGTGCGCTATTATCTTGACAGGGGCGCAAACCATATGGGCGTGGACATCCTGAAACGTTGGCTCCTCTCCTGCAAGCCGACGGACCTCGATTGGCTGTTTGAAAAGGGAGTTGTCGGCGCAAGAGAGATGGCGGCGGGCGCGACGGGTCAGCTGATCACGCTCGGGCTTTCGGACATATTCGGCAAGCTGAAAGCGGGCATAGGCAGGCTCGACCTCTTGCTTGCGCTCAGCGGGGTGATAGGCAAGACGCAAAAAGCGGCGAAGCTGGGCAAAGCGATCCCGACCGTTTACGACGAGCGCAAGATCGCGGAGTGGGAGAAAAAGGTGAACGCCCTCTTCAAACGGGATTGAGCGCGGGCTTGCGCGGTTTGTATGCATACAAAAAGAAGCCGTTTCGTCTCGGCTTCTTATTTTGTTGTTTCGGCTTCTAAAATTTTATGTCTTAAAACTCGGCTGAGTTTTGACGAGCTTTTCCGCTTTGCCGCCCGCGCATTGCGGACTTTTGCTTGAAGTTAGACGTATTTGAAGAGCTTTTCCGCTTTGCCGCAGGCGTATGCAGGTTTTCTTAAAATCGACGGGCTAAAAGGACGTGCATTTGCGCTTTGAGACAAGGGCTTAGGGATTTCCATAAAATCGACTTGTCCGTCAAAAAAGCCCGCGCTTTGCGGACTTTCGTTTGATTTAGGCCGTATCTTGACGGGCTTATATGCCGTATCTTCGGCTCATATCGAATTATGCCTTTTGTCAGCTCATATAGGTGTATTTTGCGCGATAGTGGGCATACATTTTTTCGTACATTTCGTCCTCGGTGCGCCCGACGCCGAAGATCTTCCCGAACTTTGCGATGAAGTATGTCCCCGTTGGCACGTACACATAGTCGAACACGCCGTCCTGCATGGCGTCGCCCGAGGTCTTGTAGCGGCGGGATAGGTCGTCCCTTGCGATATAGCACAGGTCGCCGTCGTTGAGGCTGATGATATAGTTGCGATAGATATGCGCGATATAGTCCTTTGCCTCCTGCACGCTGTCCATCACGTCGTAGGTGAGGTCGTTTTTCAGAATGATGACAAAATCCTTGTCGTAGACGGCAAATTCCAAAATTTCGTCGTCGGGGCCGTCCAGATAGGGCTTCAAGCCGTCCTTGTCGCCGAACGTCCAATTTTGGTGTTTTTTTGTCATATATATCCTGTATTTCGTGTCAGACATATCCTCACCTCTTTATCATTATAGCATACGCTCGCGCGTGTTTCAATAGGAATATCTTCAAGTCGGGCGCGGGCAATTTTCCGCTTTTTGAGGATTTTTGAAAATCTCGATTTTCCGCGCGAAAAAAAATCGCAAAAAACCACGCGTTTAGAACGCCTGTTTTGCGGGCCGTCCGAAGAAAATTTTCGGATTTGTCCGAAAATTTCGTTGACCGCATACCCGCTTGGCTGTATACTGTTTGCATAAACGGAGAGGTTTTTATGAGAGACGAGGACGAGATCTTTATGTCAAGGGCCATCCGGCTTTCCCGCCTTGCGGCGGAGCACGGAAACGAGCCGTTCGGAGCGGTGCTCGTGCGGGACGGGAAGATCGTCGCGGAAAGCGAAAACAGGATCTACACATTGTCCGACCCGACGTATCACGCCGAGATGGGGCTTGTGAGAGATTGGTTTTCGGCGGGAAACGAGGATATGTCGGACTGCACGCTCTATTCCTCCTGCGAGCCGTGCTTTATGTGCAGTGGCGCGCTCGTTTGGGCGAGGCTTAAAAGACTCGTGTATGCGGCGAGCGATTTGGAGCTCGGCGAGATCTTGCATGAAAAGGGAAGTCCGTGCAGTGAGACCGTCTTTTCCAACTCCTCTCATTCTCCCGAGGTCAGGGCGGGAGTGCTTGCAAAGGAGAGCCTTGAGGTCCTGAAAGATTATTTTTCCTCTCACAAAAAGGGCTGATATCGCAAAGGGCTGATCGCATATCGGCAAAGGGGTCATATTTATTAAGACACAAACTTCTCGGAGCGACGTTATGATACATTTTGAGCTTGGGGCAAACTGTTTTGACGACAGGACGGAATTTGCGGTGTTTGCGCCGTACGCAAAGAGCGTGAAGCTCAGACTTTTCAAGTCGGACGACGAAAATTCCCTCTGCGACGAGCAAGATCTGCGCCCGATCGGAAGAGGCTGTTTCGGCGCGACAGTCGAGGGCAATCTTCACGGGCTGTACTACACATATCTCGTGGACGGGCGGGAGACCGTGGACCCGTACGCAAGATCCTGCGGCGCCAACACAAAAAGGGGCTTGATCTTCAAAAGCGGCAGTGCGGACCCCGAGGGCTGGGAGCGGGATACGTTTGTCGCAAAGCCTCCAATTGTTTGGGAAGTGCACGTGCGGGATTTTTCCGCGCATCCCTCCCTTCATTTGAGGGACGCGGGCAAATACACGGCGTTTGCAAGCGGCGTGACTCTCGGCGACAAGCCCGTGCTTATTGATTACGTCAAGCGCCTCGGCGTGACGTACGTTCAGCTCATGCCCACGCTCGATTTCGGAAGCGTGGACGAGTGCGGCGAGGGCTACAATTGGGGCTACGACCCAATGCACTATTTCATACCCGAGGGCAGTTACAGCTCGGATCCGCACGACGGATTTGTGCGCGTAAAGGAGCTAAAACAACTTGTCATGAATTTGCACTCCGCGGGGATAGGCGTGATCTTGGACGTGGTGTACAATCACACCTATTTCAAAAAGGGAAGCTGGCTTGACTGTTGCGCGCCCGACTATTATTACAGAATGTCGAACGGCAGTCCCGCAAACGGTTCGGGTTGCGGCAACGAAACGAGAAGCGAAAGCGTCATGTTTTCGCGCATGATGACGGACAGCGTGGTCTACCTTGCAAAGGAATATCACATAGACGGCTTCCGCTTTGACCTGATGGGCTTGCACGACGTGGACACGATGAACAGGATCCGCCGCGCCTTGGACGGGCTTTTCGACGGAAGAGGGAAGGATATCCTTATGTACGGCGAGCCGTGGTATTGCTTCCCGCCGCACGGGGTCAAGGGCGCGGACAAGCAAAATCTGCCCCTGCTTGACGAAAGGATAGGCGTTTTCAACGACGTTGCGAGGGACGCGATACGCGGCTCGCATTTCGGCGGAGCGGGCAAGGGCTTCGTGCAGGGCAGAAAGGAGCTGTTGCACGATCTGCTCTGCGAGTTGAGCGCGGGACAGGCGGGCGAAGGGAAACTCAAGTTGAAGTCTCCCGCGCAACAGGTGCTGTACGCGGCGTGCCACGACAACTACACGCTTTTCGATCAGCTCACGCTCAGCGCGTCGGGCGAGGACGTAAGGCCTATGCAACGCATGGCGGGTTTTTTGATCATGAGCGGGCTTGGGATACCCTTCCTGCAAGCGGGCGAAGAGTTTTTGCGCTCGAAGGGCGGGGACGGAAACTCCTATCGCTCGGGGGACGGCGTAAACGCTCTGGATTGGGAGCAAGCGGCAAGAGAATGGAATACAGTGGAATATTATCGCGGGCTGATAGAGATACGAAAGCGCAATCACGCGTTCGACAGACTGTCCGAGGCAAAATTCGTTCTGCTTGACGAAAGGGACGGGGCGGCGGCGTACAAGATAGGCGACGTCACCTATTGCGTCAACAATTCGGAATATCCGTACGAATTGAGGCTGAAAAGCGGGATATTGCTCGCCGACATACAGCGCGCCTCGGCGGATGGCTTGGGCGAGGTCTCGGAAAAGTACGAGGTCCCGCCGCGCGGAGTCGCCGCAATAAGAGACAAAACGTAGAAACTCTTGACGGCGCGCTTTTTATGGGATATATTCAAATTTAGCGTAGGCCGAAACGCCGACGCGGCAAAGGGGATGGAATATGAACAAACTTAAACGCATTGCGGGGATACTTCTTCCGATCTCCGCGCTTCCTTCGGACGAGGGAATAGGCACGCTGGGCGCGTGCGCGTACAAATTTGTGGATTTCCTCGCGGAGTCCAAGCAGAGCGTGTGGCAGGTCTTGCCGCTCAATCCCACGTCGTACGGGGACAGCCCGTATCAATCTTGTTGCGCAAACGCGCTCAACTATTATTTCATCGACCTCGTGGAGCTTGTGAAGCAGGGGCTTCTTTTGCCATCCGAACTTGCCGAAGCAAGGCTTGCGGACGAGGACGGCAGGGTGGACTATTTCCTGCAATTCAAAAACAAGGTCGCGCTGCTGAGACTTGCTTTCGGGCGGTTTGCGGACGAGGATTTCGACCGCTTCGTCGCCGAGGGCAAATACGACGATTTCGCGCTGTTTATGGCGATCAAGCAGAGCTTCGACTACGTTGCGTGGGAGGATTGGTCCGAGCCTCTCAAAACATACGACGAGGATATTGTCGCCGAGTTCAAAGCGGAGCACGGCGAGGATATCCGCTTTTGGCTGTTTACGCAATACATATTCCTCAAACAGTGGAAGGCGCTGAAAGCGTACGCCAACGCCCGCGGGATAAAGCTCATGGGCGACATCCCCCTTTACGTCGCCTACGACAGCGTAGAGGTGTGGAAG